>CAZKQR010000259.1:0-6518 GCA_964554965.1 uncultured Cytophagia bacterium
ATCAACAACGGCAATTCCCTGGGCGATGAAAGCCGGCTGGAATACCGGAATCAAGTGCTGCATGATGTCTGCTTTGCCTACACCATGCAGCCTTGCGTGAGCTTTGAAGGCGCCACTCAGAACGGCGCCATCTGGGAGGCCAACAACGATGATTGGGTGGAGTACTATGGCGAAAATTATCTGGACTATCTCGGCGGCGGCACGCCGCTGCGGCCGGCCGGCAATCGCGGCGCCGACTCGTTGCGTATGTTCATGGTATGGGACGGAGATAACAACAAAAAAACGGGCGTAGACGATACCGGCGATCCGGATGAGAACAGCGGATTCAACGAACAGACACCCGGCCACGGCCGGTTCCTCTCGCCGCAGTACTTCGGCATGGGATTCCTGCATGCGGATAAAAGCCCGAGTGACGAAAGCAACGATCTCAGCCAGCCTTTCAGCACCGTGTGGCGGCCCGGCGATGTCCGCTTCGTGACCCAGAGCGATGCCTATCAATTTTTCTTCACCGGCAATCATATGGCCAGTCCTCAGGAGATGGGTTTCACCGAACCCAATGATCCCCTCAATGTCGCCAGACCCAATCCCTACATCTGCCTCGGTCCCTATGAAATGCCCTACAACAGCGACGTTCGCTTCGTTATGCTGGTGGCGGTAAACGGATTGGGCATTGAAAAGTGCGCTCAGCATGGACTGCAATGGTGGGAAAAGCGTCAGGGCGGCGACGGCATCACCGACGAAGATAAAAACATGCTGCTGGCTACGGGCAAGGACTCGCTGCACAAGGTGTTCGGCGCAGCGACCAAGCGCTATTTCCGCAATCTCGAGTTGGGTCGCGATCCCTACGACATCCCGGATCCCCCGCCGGCGCCGGATTTGACGGTCACCGCCGGTGAAAAAGCCGTGATTCTGCAATGGTCCGATGTGTCCCAGGAAACGGATTACGACACCAAGGTCAATGATTTCTCCGGCTACCGCGTCTACCGGGCCATCGGCCGCAACGACACCACCTTTAGCAAAATTTGGGAGTGCGGCGGTAAGAGCGGCATCCCTGTCACCACCACCTATCGGGACACCTCGGTGCAGCGCGGCTTTGCCTATTACTACTATGTCACTTCCTTTGACGACGGCACACAGAACTGGGAACAGCCGGGGGTGAGCCTGGAATCCGGAAAGTACTGGAACATGATGCAGCGCAATCAGCCGGTGCATCCCTATTTGACCAAAACGCCGGTGGCGAATCTCGACAACATCAAGGTGGTGCCCAATCCGTACCATGATCTTTCGGTCAATTACAACTGGCCGGGTGAACCCAACAAACTGATGTTCATCAATATCCCGCCGGTGTGCACGATTAAAATCTACACCATGAGTGGAGATCTGGTAAAAACCATCCATCACACCGACGGCACGTCGGAAGAAGCGTGGAACCAGGTTACGGAATACAATCAGCTGATCTACACCGGTGTGTATCTCTATGCCATCGAGAGCGATATGGGCAACAAAACCGGGAAATTCGTGGTTGTGCGCACCAGCACGGAGGAGAGCGCGCCGCAGTGATAAAAAAAAGTATACGCGTTTCCGGCGTAAACGCGATCCATACTTTGCTCGCTCTTTCTGCCATGCAGGGCGGAGCAGCGCTTTGCGCCGGCAACGATATCCTGTATACCAAACTGAACGAAAGCTCATTTTTAATCGAATACCGGCCGGCGGATGTGCAGATCCTGTCCGACACCCTGCGCGGCGAGACCGGTCGGCGCATCACGGTGCACCAGTGCGGCACGCTGCATGAAACCGGCAAACCAGAAGTGCCCTATCGTCTCCTGTATGCCGCTGTGCCGGAACACGGCCGGCTTTCGGCCGTCCTTCAGAGTCTTGAATTCCGCGACCTAAACGAACGCACCTTCACGACGGCCGGACCAGCTGAGGCAAAGATCGGGACGAAAACCGGATCGCAGCCCGATTCGGATGCAACTGAACAGAACGGTTTTTTTCCTCCATCCGTCTGTCACATCGAGAATCCGGTTCAGCTGGGTCGCATGCAGGCGGCGCCGGTCAGCCTGTATCCGGTCCAGTATCACGCGCAGAAACAGCAATGGCGGGTCATTGAAAAAATGGTGATACGATTCGACATTACTCCCAGCGTAGGCTCATGGTCTAATAGCGTGCCCGGTGCACCCGCCCCGGACCCGGCCTGGACCAGCCTGTTGCACAAACACATTGTCAACTATCAACAGGCGCGCACCTGGCCCCCGCCTCCTCTGAGGAAACAACAGGATCCCACAGCCGCGCTCACCGGCGTATGGCACTCTTTTACCGTGTCCCAGGAGGGCATCTATCGAATAGAGTATGCGCATCTGCAGAAGCTCGGCTATGATTCCACCTCTTTGAATATTGCCCGAACGGGCGTCTACACCGCCGGCGGACGGGAATTGGAGACGACTCTCTCTGCGGTGGAGCCTTCCCTGCGCCAGGTGGCCAGCTATTTTCATGATCACAACCGGGATGGCCTGTTCGGCCGGGCGGATAATTTGCTGTTTTACGGTCAGTCGGTCTCCGGCTGGGAGCCGGCTGAGCCAAGCCGGCCGCCGATTCATTATATCAATCGCTATACCCGACAGCACATCTACTGGCTGAACACCGGTCATCAGGAACGAGTGGCTATGGAGGTGCCGTCCACCCAACCGCCGGATGCGCTGAACCCCATGCCGGTGCACACAGGCATCGGCCGTATTTTCATGGAAGAGGAGATCCTCAACAACGCCAAATCCGGATACCGCTGGTACTGGGACTGGTTTAATGGAAACGGCGCCGGTCACTATGCTCTGGCGGCGCCCAACCTGGTGGCTCTGGACAGCGCCAGACTCAAACTCCATTTTCAGGGAGCGTCGGAGCACCCCCACACCTTGTCCGTCTATCTGAACAAACAGCTGCTGGGGCATGCGAATGTTTATTATACATTGGCAAAAACCTTTGATTGGCGAGGGGTGATGCCCTGGATGCCTGACAACAATCAATTGCAGATCGTGCAGCTTTCCGCCTCCGGTCAAAAGGATGAAGTCTATTTCGATTGGCTGGAACTGGAATACCGCCAGTCGCTGACGCTGCAGTCCGGGTCGCTCGATTTTTGGTCTGAGCCTCAAGCCGGCGCCTATCGCTACCAGATAGACCAGGCTCCAACCGGAACGCTCGTTTTCGACATCACCGATCCCTATGCCGTGCGATGGCTTCAAACAGAGGTCGCAGATTCCTGTGCGACGTTTGCCGATTTCACCCCGCCTGGCTTGGATGGAATTCACTATCTCGCCACGGCCGCGGGGCAGATCAAAGCGGTTGAGGACATTGATCCCACGCCGCGCATTTTCCCCCATCTACGTTCGACCACTCATGCGGCTGATTATCTTATCGTCACCTCTGCCTCTCTCAGCGGACCGACGCTGGAGCGGCTGGTGCAGCATCGCAGAGACAAACGGTTCTGGCCGCATTCGGGCCAACAACCGCGAGTGATGACTGTAACCATGGAAGAGATCTATGGCGAATTTTCAGCAGGGATGGTGGACCCGGCCGCGTTGCGCAATTTTCTCAGATACGCCTATGGCCAATGGGAAGCGGCGCCTGCCTATGTCCTGCTGGTGGGCGACGCCTGTTTTGACATCAACAACAACGGCGGCGCCTCCCCGCCCACTCTGATCCCCACCTACCAGGATCAGGGCATCGCCACCGATGACTGGTTTGTCTGTCTGGAGAGCGAGCATATTCCCGCCATGTTCATCGGCCGGCTGCCGGTCCAGAACCAGGATGAACTCGCCACTGCCGTGCAAAAAATCATCACCTATGATATCGCACTGCAGCCCGGACCTTGGCAAAACAATCTGCTGTTTGTCGCGGATGACGATTTTTCCCCCTCGCACACTTTTGCGGATTATGTTTTCAGCCTCGACAGCGAAAGCATGGCGACTGATTCAATCGCCCGTTCGTTTGATGTGAACAAGATTTATCTTTCTGAATACCAACGGGATGTTTTCGGCGTCAAGCCGGGCGCGAAGCGAGACCTGGTCGAAAAGTTCAATCGCGGTTGCCTGTACGTCAATTTTCTCGGCCACGGCAATCTGGAGGTGTTGACTCATGAGGGTCTGTTCAACAGCCCGGATGACATCGGCGGTCTGAAAAACCAGGAGCGGTTGCCGCTGTTTTTCGCCGGCACCTGCGCAGCCGGGCAGTTTGATTATGATCGTAAAAAAAGCCTGGCCGAAGAACTGTTGCTGCATCGCGACGGCGGCTGCATGGCGGTCATCGCCGCCACACGCTGGAACGCACATAACATCACCTCTGCCATTAATCAGGATTTCTTTCACACTGTTTTTTCCTCCGGATCGGCTAAAGCCCCAAGCCTCGGTCAGGCCCTGGCAAGCGCCAAACTGGGTTCGCGCTATCCCGATCATCGTGAACTGCTGGTGCTCTTTGGCGACCCGGCCCAGCGATTGGCGCTCCCCAGTCTGTCTTTGGAATGCCGCACGGCGCCGGATACGCTGTCGGTGCGCAAAAACGTGCTGCTGAAAGGCCGGGTGTCGCACGCAGGTCATACGGCGGATGATTTCTCCGGCTCTGTACAGGTCAAGATCTATGAAAACGTGTATCAACGCTATGCCACAGCCCATACCTACGCTTTGACCGGACGAGTCCTCTACGAAGACACCGCACCGGTGGTAAACGGTGTGATCGACCACCGTTTCCTGATGCAGAGCGATTCCACCAGCGGCGGCATGAACGGTCGTATGGTCCTCTATGCCTGGGAGAATGGTGAACGGCCGCGCACGGCCTCTGGATATCTCCAGCCGCTGTTCGTCGCTCCCGACACCCTGGCGCCAGGCGTTTATAAAGACACCACAGGTCCGGAAATCCGCTTGCTGGTGAACGGCTTTGAGGCAAACACGGCTGAGGCCATTCAAATTGAACCAGCGGTTCAGATGACCTTTTCCTTGACCGATGCCGAAAGCGGCGTCCAGCACAAAGCCGCAGCTGATTTTAGAATGACTTTACAGCTGGATCGCAGCGTCGACAGCCTATGGGACGTTACTGCGCAGTTTATCCCGGACGCAGCGAATGCCAAGAGCGGAACGGTTTCTCTTTCATTCGACCAATTGACGGTCGGAGCGCACAGCCTTGTTTTCTCCGCATGGGATAACGCCCTGAATCTCTCCTCGACAGAATATCACCTGCAGGTGGTTCCTGCCGAGTTTGCCATTCAGGAACCCTTGAATTATCCCAATCCGGCCGCGCGCAACACTTTTTTCACCTTTACGGTGACGCACAATGCGCAGGTAACCATCAAGGTCTATACCGTAGCGGGCCGCCTGGTGCGCTGTTTTAACGAAGAGGCGTCGGCCGGCTTTAACAGAGTTCCGCAGGAGGGTTGGGATGGCACGGACCAGGATGGCGATGTCCTGGCCAACGGCGTCTATCTGTACAAAATCACTGCTCGAGAGCGGGAATCCGGATTTTTCTCATCCAACAGCCGGATCAGCCAGGCGCTCAGCCGCTTGGTGATCATGAGATAGGCTCGCGGAGCCCAGCTCAGTCTGAATAGTGGATCATCGATCAAGCAGTCGTCTTACTAAAAAAAAGGAGGTGAAACGCGGATTTGACTTTTCACATATCCCATCACACGCTAAAAAAGGAGGTGCACAGCCCAAAGAAATTCGACAGCACTAGGCAAACAACACACAAAAGTCAGTCAAAACCAATAGGAGTTAATCATGAAGAAAGCGACGTTATCCGTGTTACTGTGCCTGGCGTTGGCCCTGTCCGTTTTCGCCGGCGTCACGGAAATCAAGATCTACAGCAATGACAATCCCGCTCGATACTACGGCGACAATCCGGTTGGACCGAACGCAGCGGCTAATTATCTTGGCCAGAGCAAGTCCCGCCCTCACACCAACGGCGTGGTGGCGCGTATCGGCATGAATAACGACATCCTGACCAGTGTGACTCCTCCTGACAGCGCTCAGATGTGGGCCACAAAGGAAGCGGCTGCCATGGGCCCCTATGGCATCCAAATGCATCTGGTCGGCATGCCCAATCCCCGCCTCTGGATCGACATCCAGCGCGATGACACTCCCGGCTACACCAACTACCTGGACGCTTCTGGTACGGAACGCATCACCTTCTGGATCAAAGGCCCCAAAGGGTGCCAGTATCCGTTGTGGTTGCGCACCCGCAGCAAAAACAGCGCGGTGGACGGCAAGGATGTGTACGGCGCCTACGTCTGCATTCAGGGTGAAACCATCGTGCGTATGGATCCCTTCGGCTATCCTTACGCCGCTTCCCTGACTCCGTGGAACGGCGAATGGCAGTTCGTCTCGATTCCCTGGGCGTTCATCAAAACGACCAATCCGGCTGATCTGCAGGCGGTGGTGCCTTACAGCTGGGGTGGACATGTTGAAGGCGGCCACTATTGGGGCGAATGGCTGGATCTCTCCACCATCAAATGGTTGGCTTTGGATTCCGGCGACGGCGGC
>CAZKQR010000260.1:0-6459 GCA_964554965.1 uncultured Cytophagia bacterium
ACGGTCCACGCGTTGATGGGTTGAAACAGCGCATGAATATGATTTGGCATGATGGTCCAGGCCAATAGCCGATAGCGCACGTTGTCGAAAAACAGCAGCGTTTCCTCAACCATGCGGGCAATGTCGGGATTTTGCAGAATGCATGATCCATGGCCCTGGTCGATCAAAGCTTCGATGCGCTTGCGGCGTTCCGTATCGCGGGCTTTTTCCGGCAAAGGTTCCAATTCGCATCGCAGCTGCTTTCAACAAGTAAAACGCAGGGGTTTGGAATGGCTCCGCACCAGGGCGATGAGATCCTCCGCATCCTGATGGTCGCGGCAATCGGCGATAAAAAAAATATTGCGGCCGCTCAGCTCGGTGATATGCTCGCGCAAATGATCGCTGTCGGTGACGTGCAGCATCAACGCCGCCTGGCCGGTGGCGGAAAAAATATGCTCCCGGTCCAGCAGGTGGTAAGGTGTCTTGGGATCCCAGGAGACCTGCAGCAGCCGCATCCCCGGCAGCTCTGCTACCTTGGGCACAAAATGCATTTTTTCATTGTGCACATGATACAGAGTATGGGGAAACTGCCGGCACATCTCCCGTTCATAGGGAAAGCCAAAGACCTCATAGATCTGCGCGTTGCACAACATGGCGGCATCGTTGGATAGATGGCCCAGACCTGCGGGAAACCAAAAATCCGACAGGAACATGGCATAGCCGTCCTCCACCTCATCGGCCCAGGAGAGCAGATGGCGGTAATACCAAATCACCGCTGTGCTCAAAAAACGCATCAGTCGATGAACGAACGCCGGATCATCGAAGAAATCATAAAACAGCTCGTCGCCGCGCAACGCGTTGGCGATATCCATGGGCGCCATAGTGCCGCGCACGGATAAAAGAAAATCCCCAGACTGCCTGGTCTTCAGATAGCGGTATCCGCGCCGCATGTATTGAAACCAGCGGTTGTGTTCATCACACTTTAACCGCTGCAGGTCCTGCTTGTCGACGATCATGGGAATGGGCAGACAGGTGTCGTGCTGTAAAAACACCTCACTTCCCAACCAGGCCGAGTGCTCGGCGATGCCGAAGCGAGGACACAGGCAGGGGACACGATCATCATCCAGATCAGCGCCGGCAGCCCAAGTGGCCCGGCTGCACTCCAGCTGATGATCCATCCAGCGCTCCAGCTCTCGATCCAAATCAAATTCGGTCAGGTCCGGCATTCCGGGCCGATCATGAGGAAAACGCGTTTGGATTAAAAAGTGGCCTGGAGTCGTTGCAGCATAAAAAGCCTTGCTGCGGCGGATGGTGCGTTGGATTTTTTCTGCCGGGGTCACCGGTCCTCCTCTGTGCGTATGAAAAGGCCAAGTTGAAGGGTCACCACTCTACGATGACGCCGGATTGCGGAATGCTGAAATCTTTCTCGTCCGTATAAAACAGCGACCAAGGATGGTGCATAAAACGCTTTCCCCAGATCAACGACCGCCGGGCGGGCGACGATGATCCGGGGAATGGATTGTTCAAGGCTGGTTGTGGCGGAAACCCCAATACCCGTTTACGCGGCTTTGGTCCGTGTGGCAGCGGTCATGATCTTTTCCTCCGAGGCCTCTTCGCGGCTGAACTCGGCGACCATCCGTCCTTCGCTCAGCACCAAAATGCGGTCGCTCATCGCCAGGATCTCGGGCAATTCCGAAGAGACCATGATCACACCTATGCCCTGCTCGGCAAACTGATTCATCAGGTGATAGATCTCCGCCTTGGCGCCCACATCCACGCCGCGGGTGGGGTCGTCGAGCAAAAGGATGGTGGGCTTGGTGGACATCCACTTGGCTAAAATCACCTTTTGCTGATTCCCGCCGCTCAACGTTTCCACCGCGCCGCTCAGGCTTGGGGCCTTGATCCGCAATTGATCGATGTACTGTTGCGCCATGGCCTTTTCCAGCTTGTGGCGCAGGATCCATCGTTTGACCACCTGGCTGAGTCCGGCGATGGAGATATTCCACTGCACCGGCAGCTGCAGAAACAGGCCCTGCGCTTTGCGATCTTCGGTGACCAGAGCCAACCCATACCGGATGGCCTCCTGCGGGGACTGCAAATCCACGGGGCGCGACCTGACAAAGAGCTTGCCGGCCACTTGCTGTCCCGGACTGGCGCCGAACAACGTCATCAGCAGTTCCGTTCGGCCGGAGCCCATGAGTCCGGCGATGCCGAGGATCTCCCCGCTCCGCAGACTCAGATGGATGTCCTCCAGCAGATTGCGATGGCTCTGTGAAGGGTGGCGAACAGTGAGCCCTTCCACACGCAGCAGCTCTTCGCCCAACTGGGCTTTCTCCTTTGGAAACAGATCAGCCAGTTCTCTGCCCACCATCATGCCGACTAATTGCTGCGCCGTGGACTCTTTCACCACACAGGTGCCGATATATTTTCCGTCGCGCAACACCGTCACCTTATCGGCAATGGCAAAGATCTCTTCCAGTTTGTGCGAGATGTAGATGATCGCCACGCCGGTCTGCTGCAATCGGCGGATGACCTTGAACAGTTTTTCCACCTCGGTCTCGCTCAACGCCGACGTCGGTTCGTCCATGATCACCACCTTGGCGTGCAGCGACAGCGCCTTGGCGATTTCGACCAGTTGCTGCTCGCCGACGCGCAGGTCGGCGATGCGCGTCTGCACCGGAATGCGCACTTCCAGCTGTTGCAGCTCCGTCTCCGCCGCCTGACGCATGGCTTTATAATCCACCAGACCGAACTTGGTGCGCGGCTCGCGGCCGAGGTAAATGTTCTCCGCCACGGTCATCTGCGGGATCAGATTCAATTCTTGATGTATGATGGCGATGCCCGCCTGTTCCGCGGCGCGGGTGTCGCTGAACTGAAGGGAACGGCCTTCAATCAGAATCTCGCCGCTGTCCGGCTGATAGACGCCGCTGAGAATTTTCATCAGCGTCGATTTGCCGGCACCGTTCTCGCCCAACAGCGCGTGCACTTCTCCCGGCTGCACCTCCATGTGCACCCGGTCCAGCGCTTGAACGCCTGGAAACGACTTGCTGATATCCTGCATTCTTAAATAGCTATCCATGGACAAGCCCTGTTCAATTAAAAGCGGTTTCAAAATCATTCAGAGAAACGCCCAGCACCGCCAGACTGATCTGGTCCAGCAGTGTGCGGTCGCCGCTGAAATGGAAAGTGGCATGGCGATGTGTGCACGACTCGTTCGGCGCCAGCGCGGCCGCCGGCGAGGAGCTTTCCAGTTCATAGAACGGGCCCATGGGCTTGGCGCCCGGGGAGGCCGGTCCATCGTTGTACGAATTGGCCACGTCGCCGGCATAGGGTTGATCGGTTATTTTCCACTGGCTGTTGACATACTCACGGGCCTCTTCGGGCAGGGTGAACTGCACCAGCGTCAACACGCCGAGCGCCGAATCATAACTGCCGAGCACCGGTTTGACGCGGCTGCGCGGCATGCCGATTTTGCTGCGGTACAGACCGTCGCCTTTGAAAAACACAGCCTGATCCTTGATGCGCAGCCGGTCCGGAGGAATGGCGCCGAAATAATCAGAGACCACCACCGGACCCAGCGACGCCTCCGGTCCTGCGACATAGGGCACAGCGATCACCGTGGTGGGCGAAGGGGTGAACATGCCCAGGATCCAGATGGACACCAGTCCGGTCTCTTTTTGCCAGGCCTGCTCGCCGATGTTGGTGATGGTGTTCTCGCTCTCAAAGCCCACGGCCGGCAAGCCTGCCGGCAGCTTGATCCGGACTTGCTCCTCGAGTTCCACACGAGAGAGCAGCCGCACGGTGCGTTGCAGTTCAAGGGTGAAGACGAAATCAGCGTAATTTCTGAGCGACATCCGTTTGCTGAATACCACGGACGCGGGATTCTGGCGCAGCACGATAAAGCCCTCCTCATTAAAGGGCCTCGGCGTGTACCAGTGCTCCAGATCAAAGGGATCGCCCTTGGCAAAATAGAGGCTGTACTGACCGCCCTCCGGTCCCAGCCAAAAACGGTCTTCGCCGCCAAAAGCGTTGATATGACGATTCGGAATGCCTGAGGCGATCAGCTCGCGGTTGATCCAGCCAAAGCTCCGGCCGGACGCGCCGGTCGCCGTGCTGGTCATCACCCGGCCCTGAAGGTCCGGGGTAACCGCGACCTGTGCCGATGAATCCGCAGAGGACAACAGGATGACAGAAGTGACCTTGTTCAGAAAAGCCACATCGTCCTGGAACGTCACGCTTGGTTTTTGCGTGTCCGGCCTGCTGCAGGCCAGGACCAGGGACAGAACCGGGGCGACGGCGAGCCAATGCTGTTTCATAGGGACTCCTGTTTGTTACCCGCTTGTTGAGTGCGTTCGATCCATTCTGAGCGCAGAACTCCATAGATCATGAGATCGTAATAGTCGCCCCACTTGAAAAAGTGCCGGCGCAAACATCCTTCGCACCTCATGCCGAGTTTCTCCATCACGCGACCGGAGGCCGGGTTGGTCTTGAAATGGTGGGCGAACACGCGCTCCAGTTCCAGGCTGTGAAACGCATGCTGCAGCAGCGCCCCGGCCGCCTCGGTGCAATAGCCGTGGCCCCAGTAGGGAACGCCGATCCAATACCCCATCTCTGCGTGGCGGCTCTCCCGGTCGATCTTTATGCTGATGGCGCCCAATAGAGCGCCGCTGCTCTTCAGGCAGACGGCGTACACCAGAGAGGTTCCGGCCTGCCGCTCCTCCTCCTGGTTTTTGAACCAACATTCAGCCGCGCCGTCCGGATAGGGATGCGGAATCAAGGCGGTGGTGGCCGCGACTTCGCGGCGGCCGGCCAGCCGCTGCACCTCCGCCGCATCGCTGGTGTGAAACGGACGCAGCAACAATCGTGACGTCGACAACTCGGGCTGCATCAACACGGCGGTCTCCATGATTTGAATTTCATTTTACAAAACCCGGGGGATTAAAGCAACAGAAAAACATCCTGGTAAGGAATCAGCGAAGAGGCGTTAGGAATCGGGGTAAGATGCAGTCCGGTGCGGACGCGGATGAGGCGGCGCGCCGCCGATCTCTTTCAACTCAGAGTTGCGCAGACTCGATCCGCCTTCAAAGAGGTGTTGGTGCGGTCACCAGCGATCAATCACTCGCTGCGGGAGTAAATCCTGTGGCAGGTTCTTTTTCCGGTCTGAGCCGCCTTGTGCGTTTTCCGCCAGCGCCGGGATCCCCGCAGGCCGGGCGAGATCTGCCGGCTCTGCCCATAAAATCAAAAAGCCCTTCTCCTGAATCATTGGATTGGGAAGGGCTTTGAGAGTGTGGAGACGGTGGGAGTTGAACCCACGTCCGAGAAACCAGCCATAGCAGCGTCTACATGTTTAGTCTCCTGCTTAAATCTCGATCGCCTCTGTCGCAGGGACCCAGGCCAAGGCGACCCAGCTCTGTAAGATTCGCCGGTTGCGCCAGAGCATCACAACCGACTAGCCTGCTGTATCGACGTTCTTTTCCACCCCAGCGGGCGCAAACGGAAAGAACGAGGCCACCTTAGTTAGGCAGCCAGAGCATACGCATAGTTGTCTGCGTTTAATTGTTTTCCCAGATGATTAACGAGGTCACCGGGTTCCTCGACATGCAGCCACTACCACCATGTAACCCGTCGAAACCAATTTCGTCCCCAAAAGGAACGCTGGGGTTCATAACTTACCCAGCATACCTATAAACGTTTACCGGCCTAATTTTGTTCCACCGGATTCAATAATTTTTGCACCTCCGGCGTATCGACGTTCTCCAGCGTCACGATGGTAACCCCGGTGTCGATCCTTTTTTCCACCTGTCCGCCTTTGATCAAGGTTACCGCCGCCTGCACACCCTGATAGCCCATCTGAAAGGGATTCTGCACGATCAAAGCGTGGATGACGCCGGCTTTGAGCAGCTTGACCTCGTCGGGTGAGGCGTCAAATCCCACCAGTTTCACTTTGCCAGACAGACCGCGGCTGATCAGCGCTTGGGCGCAGCCGATGGCGCCCGCCTCACTGGCGGCAAAGATGCCGGCCAGGTCCGGATTGGCGGTTAAAAAATTTTCCGTCACCGCCATAGCGGTGGCCACTTCGCTTTGGGAGTACTGCACCGCCACCAAGTGCAAGCCGGGATATTTGGCCAGGGCGTCCCTGAATCCCTGTTCGCGCATGATGGAGGTGGCGGCGCCGGGCACAATGGGAACGCAGGCGACCTTGCCCGCAGCGCCCACCAGTGCGGCCAGTTTGTCGGCTGCCATGGCGGCGCCGAGAACATTGTCGGTCGCGATGAACGAAGCCGGCAGATCGGATTCAACTCCGCTGTCGATGGTCACCACCGGAATGCCGGCCGCCAGCGCTTTTTCGATGCTGGGGATCAGGCCGCGTGTGTCACAGGCGGCCAGAACGATGGCATCGACCTTTTTGTTGATGTTGTCTTCCACCATGGCGATCTGCGCCGCGATCTCTAACTCGCTCTGCGGGCCTTTCCAGATCAC
>CAZKQR010000261.1:0-6454 GCA_964554965.1 uncultured Cytophagia bacterium
AACGGCGGGTTGTATCAGAACGTGCCGCGCGGCCATCTGCCGCCGCTGCTCGACGGGATCGTCTTCACCGCGCCGTTGGGCGTGGTGCAACATGTGTGGGATGAAAAAGCGGATCACTTTGTTCTGGTGATCAGCCGTGAAAAGGAGACGCGTCCGTTTGACCAGGTGCGCGCAGAACTGCTGCAGCAGTTGACCGAGCAGAAGAAAGAAAAGCGGTCAAGAGACTTTATTCATCTGCTCAAACAGGAGGCGCAGCTGCAAACGTTTGGGCTACGCCCGCAGTAAGAAGCCTTTGCGTTTTTCCTGTTGCGCTCGCTCCGGAGTGACCGATAGGCGCCGACCACCTGGCCGGCAGCGGTTCTGAGTGGGGCCGGCCGGTCCACGACGCATCGCCGGATGCATGAAGCAGGAGGTGTTATGAACGAAAATTCAGTTCGTCTGCGCAAAGCAGTGCGCCGCGACAGCGCCGCCCTGTTTGAGCTCATTCGCGGCATCGCGGAATACGAAAAGATGTCCGATCAAGTACGGAACACCCGGGCAGCGATCGTTAAAAACGGTTTCGGACGGCGGCGCTATTTCGAGGCCTTGCTGGGTGAAATAAAAACAAACGGCCGCTGGCAGGCTGTGGGCTTTGCCCTTTATTTCTACACCTATTCCACCTTTACCGGCAAGCCCTCGCTCTATCTCGAAGATCTTTTCGTAGAGCCCGCCTTCCGCGGCAGCGGCATCGGCAAAGCGCTTTTCCTGCGCCTGGCGCAGCTCGCCCGGAAAAAAGGCTGCGGCCGTATGGAATGGTCCGTGCTCAACTGGAACAAACCGGCCATTCAATTCTACGTCGCTCATGGCGCCACAGCCATGAAAGGGTGGACGGTCTACCGCCTGGATGAACAGGCGCTGGCCCGTCTGGACGCGCCGGCCTGAGTGTTCGTTCAGATTCACCCGTCATTCCATTAATGGCCTGACCTCCGATGCATGAACAAACCGATTTATCAGATCAGATTCAAAAGCCGCCCCAGGGTTTCGCCGTTCTGGCTCTGGTGGGCCCTTCGTTTGTCTGGTGCGCCGAGTACATCGGTTCCGGAGAGGTGATTTTAGCCACGCGCACCGGCGCCATCCTCGGCCCCGGCATCCTCTGGGCTATTGTCTTTGCCGTGTTTTTAAAATATTGGATCGGCCTCAGCGGCGCCCGCTACACGGTCTGCACCGGCGAAGGGCTGATCGACCTGTTCAATCGTATGCCCGGTCCGCGCAGCTGGGCGGTGTGGATCACACTGATGGCCCAGTTTATCAGCGCCACCATTGCCATCGGTTCACTGGCCACCGCGGCCGGCGTTTTCATCAGCGCATTGCTGCCGGTGTCGCCGGTGGCCGGAGGCTGGCTGATCACGGTCTTTGCCCTGGGCGTGGCCTGGTCCGGAGCGTTCGGCATTCTCAAGATGGTCATGAGTTTCTTGGTCATTGTGATTCTTCTGGGGGTTCTCTATGTGACCGCCGGCGTGTTCCCCGGTGTTACGGCTGTGCTGCAGGGCCTGCTGCCGCGAATACCCGATGTGCCCGTCTGGGCACAGCAGAGCGGCAGGGTATCGGCCAACGCCTGGCATGAAATATTGCCTCTGCTCGGTTGGGCGGCCGGCGGATTTGCCAGCCAGGTCTGGTATGGCTACTGGGTGTTGTCGGCCGGCTATGGCGCTGCAGCCAGAGGAAAGGTGGGAAAGCCGGCGGACGTCTCTTTTCTCGCCGCCATGCCGGCAGAGACCGCCCGGCGCATCAAAGGCTGGTTGCGGGTGGTGTATGTCGATGCTACCCTGGCCATGGTGATCGGCGTTTTCGTGACCGCCTGTTTCGCACTGGCCGGCGCCGGAGTGCTGGGGCCGCGGCATCTGGCGCCTGACGGCGCTCAGGTGGCGCTGCAACTGTCCACCCTGTTCAGCGCCCAATGGGGCCTTGCCGGCGGTTATCTGTTCCTCATCGCCGGCAGCGCAGCACTGATCAGCACGCAGGTAGGACAACTGGCAGGATGGCCGCGATTGCTGGCGGACGCGTTTCGCATCTGCATTCCCGGATTCGGCCGGTGGGAGTGGAAGAAACAATTCCGCACATTCCTGCTCTTTTTTTTCATCACCAACATGACCATCGTTTACACCTTTGGCCTAAAGCCGGTCATCCTGATCAAGATCGCCGCAGTGCTCGATGGCCTGCTGTTGACGCCGCTGCAGGCCCTGATGGTGGCCGTTGGTCTGTACTATGTTCAACCGCGCATGCTTTCAGAAGAGGCCCGGCAGGTGCTCAGGCCGAGTTGGGTTTTTGCGGTGGGATTGATCGTCGCTTTTCTGGTGTTCGGCTATTTTTGTATTTTTCAAATCCCCTCGGTTTTATAACCGGATGTGGCCGCGCTCATCCAGCCGAGCCAGCCGGTAGGCCGGCCGGTACAGACGGCGATAGGTTTGCGAATGACGGCCCGCCGGATACTCCCCCCGCTTTTGAATCTCATCGAAATCGTACGCCGTCTCTGCGCTCAGCGCAATGCTTCCTTGCGCGATCCATGCCAATGACTGCTGCCATAGCGTGATGAAATCTTCTTTCTCTCCGCTGTAATGAGATGCCGAATAAAAAGCGAGCCACATGGTTTGCCGGTCCGCGCCAGAGGCTTTAAAAGGGCGGATGTTAAGGCGCACCAAGCGGCCGTCCAGGGAGACCGGCTCAAACAGAGGCTCTCCGCTCTCAGGGGGCTGCGATTCCCATTCCTGTTCCAACCACATCTGTGCAGCGGCCGCATCGGTCAGCAAATGATCGGAGCCGAGGATGGTTTGAAAGAGCAGCTTGTAAAGGTCCTGCACGGCAAAGCCGGGATACCTTTGCATATGATACTGGATCAGGCTGAGGTAATCAGGGAACATAATTTCTCACACACATAATTGTACAGCAACAGCCCTTCACGGGTCAACGCCAGCCGGCCGTCGGCCTGTGTGATCAGTTTGTTGCCGGCGCTGCTTCGGAACGGCCGGCCGCAGTCATCGATACCCGCCAGTGCCGTCGCCGCTTGCGCCGGCTGAAACGGCAGGCCGGCGAGCGCCACACCCTCTACACGGCGCAGGCCCAGCATCACCGACTCGATCTTTATCTGTTCCGCCGTGAGTGTTTCGCTGTCCGCCACGGCATGGTTGTGGGACGAGACGGCGTGCAGGTACTGGTCCACATCGCGCAGGTTCCACCAGCGCCGCAGGCCGCTAAAGGAGTGGGCCGACGGCCCGAGTCCCAAATAAGGGGAGCCGGACCAGTACGCTTGATTGTGCCGGGAGCGAAAGCCCGGCAGGCAATAGTTGGAAATCTCGTACTGCTCATAGCCCGCCTGTTGCAGCGTCTCCTGAGTGAGGATGAACAGCTCCCGTTCCAGTTCTTCGGCGCAGGGCTGCACCTGCCCCTGCTGCACCTGTCGATGCAGCGGCGTGCCCGGTTCGATGGTCAGGCTGTAGCAGGAAAGATGTTCGGGCTGAAAGGCCAGCGCCTGATCCAGGGTTTTGCGCCAGGTGTCGACGGTTTGTCCCGGAACGGCAAAGATGAGGTCCAGGCTCAGATTGTCAAATCCCGCCTTGCGCGCCTGGCGAATGGCCTGCTCAGCTCCGGCCGTGGTGTGCAGGCGCGACAGCACGGCTAGGTCAACCGGTTGAAAGGATTGAATGCCCAGACTCAGGCGGTTGATGCCGAGCCGGCGATAATCAAACAGATGCGCCATCTCTGTGGCGCCGGGGTTGGCCTCCAGCGTGATCTCGGCCTCCTCGGCCAGGGTGAATTTCTCGTTCACGAGCAGAAGGATTTTGCTCCACTGCTCCGGCGTCAGCAGCGAGGGCGTTCCACCGCCGAGGTAGAGCGTGGAAATAGAAAACCCTCCAAAGGGAGGGTTTTCACTGTAGAAGGTGATCTCACGGAGCAACGCGTCGATAAAGGGGGGCAGCAGCTCCCGGCGAGTGATGGAGTAAAAATCGCAGTAGGCGCATTTATGCGCACAGAAGGGAATATGCAGATAGAGCGCCGCCGTGCCGGTCACTAGATGATCACTCCAAAAATCCGGTTCCAGCGGATGGCTTTGAACAGGTTCCAGAACGGTTCGTTCTTTTCCCAGGAAAAGTAGATGACCAGGGCTTTACCGCGGATGTTTCTCACCGGCATGAATCCCCAGCTGCGGCTGTCCGCGCTGTTGTCGCGGTTATCGCCCATCATGAACAGATGGTCCGGCGGCACCACGACAGCGGGAAAGTTCGGACTAGCGCCGTCGTAGCGGCGGATGGTGTACTCTTTGCCGGACGGCGAGGTGACGCGATAATAGTTCACATAATGATCTTCTTCATAATCAAATTTTTTCTCCAGGAAGCGCATTTCACCCTCCGGCCGGTGATTGATATACACCAGGCCGTCGCGCATCTCCAGGGTATCGCCGGGTGCGGCGATGCAGCGTTTGATATAGTCCACGCTCTCGTCCAGAGGGTACTTGAAAACGATGATGTCGCCCCGTTCCGGCTCTTTCAGGCCGGGCATCTGATAGTAGGGCAGCTTGATTTTGGTAAACGGGATATAATCCGGCGTGGCGGCGCCGTAGATGAATTTATTGACCAGCAAAAAATCGCCCACCAGCAGAGTGTCTTTCATGGAGCCGGTGGGGATGCGGAACGCCTGGATCACCAGCGCGCGCAGGATCAGGGCAGCCAGCAGGGCGACGGCGAAAGCCTCAAAATACTCACGAAATATGTTCTTGCCTCTGGAACTCATGCACAATCCTTTCTTGTTAAAAGCACCAATCCATGGAGTCTAACTTGGCAGCCGCCAGAATGGTTCCCGCCCACAGCATCAGCAGGGAGAGGGCGCCGACGGCCAACAGGCCCACAGTCAACAGGTTCACCAGGATGCAGATGAAAATCAGGCCACAGAACGTCAAAAAGACAAAAAGGATGATAAACGTCAGCAGCAGGTTGCCGGCGCCGGACAACATGCGCTTGGGATTTTCCCAATCGAACTTGCCAAAGTAGGCGCCGAACAGCGCGCCCAGACCTGCGGCCCCTGCGCACAGGGCCGCCAGCATCGCAAGGGCTTGCACCGTGCGCACGCCGGAAATCTGGTTGAGCCGGCTGGTGATGAGCAGGGCGGCCAAGCCGGCCGGGCCGGCCAGAAGCATCGCCAGCAGGTTCTTGATCAACACGATGCGGCTCAACGGCCGCGGACCGCACTTGATCAGAGGAAAGGAGCGGCCTTCCAACGGAATCAGCCGCGCTGCCGTGGTGGCGGCAAAGACCGTGCTGAGCAGCAACGGATAGATGAACGGCAGATACTGTTTCATCATGTCGTTCATTCCCTGCATGTTTTGCTGCACGATAAAGGGGAAGACCAGAATGATGACCAGAAACATCAGCAGCTGCGTGGATTGCCGTGAATCGCGGATCAGAATCCAGAATTCGCGCATCACCAGCGCCTGGGTGAAATAGGCCGGATCGCGGCGGATTTTACGATGTTCCGGAAGCCGGCTTTTAACCGGCGACGGCGTGTGCTGCAAATAAGAGTGCATCAACACAGCGCCCAGTGCATAGAGAAGCGCGCTGCCGGCCAGCAACAGCAGAAAGGGAAAAAGGGCTGCCTGCAGATCGCCGCGTCCGCTGTTCTGCAGCGTTTGCGACAGCCAGTCGGAGGGCAACCAGGTAAAGTGCCGGTCCATTCGAGCCAGACGATCGAGCGAATGGGGATTAAAGTGTTTGGACGCGGGATCAAAGCGCGAGACGCGCAGAAACTGAAAGGCGGCCCAGGCGCTGATAAAGATCACGCCGACGATCAGCACGGCGATGTTTTTGGCGCGTTTAGCCGGGATGAGACGCGCCAGGCCGATGGAGAACAGTCCGGCCAGCCCGGTGGGAAAGGCGAGAAAGCACAAAGCCGCGGGCACGGCGATCAGATAATAAAACACCGGCGCCTTGATCACCAGGCCGTAGGCCAGCAGCAGCGGCAGACCAAAGGCCCAGAAAATCGACGAGTTGGCGAACAGACTTTCGATGTATTTGAACAGGTACAGGGTGGCGTTCGACAGCGGAGCGGCGCGCAGCAGTGAATGGTCTTTGGACAAAAAGAAAAAATGCAGCGCGACGGTCAATCCGCTGAAAACCAGAAAGATCAGCAGGGCGGCCAGCGAGGTGTTGAGCAACAGGTGGATGACCGCCATACCCTGGGGAGAGGAAGCAAGCAACTCTTTGAACATCTCGAGGATGGACACCGTCAGCAGCGATGGCACCAGCAGATAGCCGAGGAGGGCAAATCGTTTGCGGTTTCGTTTTTTCGCATCGCTTTTCAGCACCGTGTTCAGCATTCCGCGCAGCCGATTTGTCAGAAGAAGCCGCAGCACCCCTCAGTTCTCCTCCAGATAGCGGGTGAGGCCTTCGCGGCTGGTGTCGCCGGTGAGGACGAGAAAAATGTCCTC
>CAZKQR010000262.1:0-6409 GCA_964554965.1 uncultured Cytophagia bacterium
AACATCCGCACGCAGACGGATCCGGACCGCATCGGTCAAAAGCTCGTGAAGCGCCTCGCTCGCTTCATCGGGATCCGCGAGGATCTCTTCCGGCGCCGGGGCAAACGAACAGGACCACCATTTCTTCTCCGAACAGGACTCCCTGG
Source organism: uncultured Cytophagia bacterium (assembly GCA_964554965.1). Lineage (GTDB taxonomy): Bacteria > Zhuqueibacterota > Zhuqueibacteria > Residuimicrobiales > Residuimicrobiaceae > Anaerohabitans. The sequence continues at coordinate 147 of CAZKQR010000262.1, forward strand.
TCACGACCTGAAGGCAGCCGGGCTTGACTTCCTGAATGCCGTTGAAAGGCGTGTCCCCCGGCAGCGGCGACCAAAACGTAAACGTTTGCAGCAGCGCGGGAAAATTCAGTTCGCGCGGCAGGTCCGGCAGCTGCATGAGCGCTTTGATCTCGGATGCGAAGATAAAGCGGTCCGCGTCCTGATGGTAATAGAGCGGGCAGATGCCGATATGATCCCGCGCCAGGATCAGCCGTTGACGCCGTTGGTCCCACAACGCCAGAGCGAATTGGCCGTTGAGATAACTGACGAAATCATCGCCAAAGATCTCATACAGATGGACGATCACCTCGACGTCCGAATCGCTGCAGAACTGGTGTCCTTGCCGGCGCAGCTGCCGGCGCAATTCGATATAGTTAAAGATCTCGCCGTTGCACACCAGCCACAGGGTGCCCTCTTCGTTGCTGATGGGTTGAAAGCCGCCCTTGAGATCGATCAGGCTCAGGCGTGTGTGGCCCAGACTGATCCAGTCGTCCAGATACAGCCCTCTGCCGTCCGGGCCGCGATGGCCGAGACGGTGCACCATGTCTGCCACGCATCGGGGGTCTTCAGGCCGGGACCCCTTCCAGCGCAAAATACCGCTGATGCCGCACATGCGCGTATCTCGTGTTAAAAGTTGATGGCTCTTTTCGTCGAGCCGTTTTTGTCTTTTTTGGCCATGGCCAAAGTGCGTGCAGAGACCGTCATCTTTTTGATTTTGCCTGTCTGGCTGTTGTTCCGGGAGGCGCCGGTCCCCTTGCTGATTCCCGTCGCCTGCTGCAGCTCCGCCGGAACCGGCAATTCGGGCACCAACAGTTTGATCAGGTTGAACAGTTCTGCGTTCCGTCCGCCGCGGGCCAGCCGGGCCAACCGGTTGACCTGTTTCTGATATTCCGGATAATCGAGCAGCGGTTCGGTCTGGATGATTTTGCTGATCATGTTGTGGGCCGTGGGAACCGTGGTCTCCAGGTTGCTGACCAGTTCCTCATACAGCTTTTCGCCCGGCCGCATCTGCGTGTATTCGATGTCTATATCGACGCGCGGCATAAGGCCCGCCAGTTTGATCATGTTGAGCGCCAGGGTTTCGATCTTGACGGATTTGCCCATGTTGAGGATAAAGATGTCGCCGCTGCGGCCCATGATCATGGCCTGGAGAACCAGATTGACCGCCTCCGGAATGCTCATAAAGAACCGTTCCATGTTGGGGTCCGTGATCCGGATCGGACCGCCGTTCTCGATCTGTTTCATGAACAGCGGCACCACGCTGCCATGGCTGTTCAACACGTTGCCGAAGCGGACGATGATAAAGCGCGTCTGGCTGTATTCGGAAAAGGATTTGAGGTACAGCTCGGCGACCCGTTTGGTGGCGCCCATGACGCTGCTCGGTTTCACCGCTTTATCGGTCGAGATGGCGATGAACGAATGACACAGATGCTGATCGGCGATCGTCGCGATGGTCTGGGTTCCGATGATGTTGTTGATGATCGCTTCATCCGGATTTTTTTCGCTCAGCGGCACATGCTTTTGCGCGGCGGTGTGGAAAATCACCTCCGGTCTTTCCACTTTAAAGATGCGATCCATCTTTTCCGCGTTGGTGATGTCGGCGATGATGTATTCGATCGGCATCGTCGGCGGGGCGTCGCCCATCTTGAAATCTTCCTGCAATTCAAACAGATAATTCTCGCTGCGGTCGAGGAGGATCAGTTTTTCCGGATGGTAGCCGGCCACCTGCCGGGTCAGCTCCGAACCGATGGAGCCCCCTGCGCCGGTGATCAAAATGCGTTTATTTCTCACCGCTTTCTCGATGGCGCTAAAGTCGATTTTCAGCGGCGTGCGGCCGAGCAGATCGGCCACTTCCACTTTGCGGAAATGCGACAGCCGGATTTTTCCATTCACCAGATCGCTCATCGCCGGCACCACCCGATGGCGGAGGTTCGCCCTTTGGCAGATATCGATAATGGATTCCATGTTCTCGGAGCTGATGTTGGTGATCGCGATCAACGCTTCGTCGGCGCGAAGGGTTTTAGCGATGATCGGTATGCTCTGACGGTTGCCATGGACCCGAACGCCGTGAATGGTGGCGCCGATTTTCGCCGGATTGTCGTCGATGAAACCCACCACCTGGTAGCTGGAGTTGTTTTTAGAGAAATCCCGCGCCAGGGTTTCCCCCAGATCGCCGGCGCCGATGATCAGTACGTTGGTTTTAGGCTTATAGCTGGTGGCCTCGGGCTTTTCCAACCACAAGCGCAAAAGGATCCGCAACCCGCCCATCAGACCGACCAATAAAACCCAGTCGATGATGAAAATCGAACGGGAGTGCATGCGTTGGCCGGCAAAAAACACCAGAAAGACGATGGCCAGAGAGCTTGCGCTGCAGCTGAACACCATGCGGATGAGATCATGCAGCGAGAGATATTTATAGTACGTTCGATAGAGCTTGAAATAGACAAAGCCGATCAAGCGCAATGCAAAAACGATGGGCACCGTGCGCCAGAAAATGTTCAGCTCATTGGGTGGTATCCAGCCTTCAAACCGCAGTTGATACGCAAGATAATAGGCGGCCAAAGCCAGCAGGAGGTCGGCATAGAACAGGTAGGGCCAACAGCTGGCATTTTTCAACTGCGACGGGTGCAGCGATCCGACGATGGTGGCATAGACGCCGCGGAAGAGCAGTTTGATGTCGCTCAACAGCCGCGCCTGTTTGGAATACTCCAGATCGATCACCAGCTTGTCCGGCAAAATATGCTTGACGTAATAGGCGACCGGGTCTTTGACGTCTTTGGGAAACATACTGGATTCGCTGCGGCCGATGATCTGCGCAGGGCCCACCAGCCCGGGCCGCACGCTCAAAACCTTGGCCTGCTCCGGGGTGTACAGCTTGACGATCTCGGGCACCTCCGGACGGGGTCCCACCAGGCTCATATCCCCTTTGATCACGTTGATCAGTTGCGGTAATTCATCCATTTTGCTGGCGCGCAGGTAGTGGCCGAACCGGGTGATTCTCGGGTCGTTGCTGGTGCTGATGCAGGGCCCCGGTTGAGCAGAGGCCGCGCGCATGCTGCGAAATTTGTACAACGTGAACGGTTTGCCGAATCGGCCGACCCGTTGTTGTCTGAACAGAACCGGGCCGGCTGAGCTGAGTTTGACCCCCACGGCGATGAACAACCAGAGCGGAAGCGTCACAATGCTCGCAGCGATGGATACGATGAGGTCGAACGCTCGTTTGATCATAGCTCTTCTTCGATAAATGAGGGAACCTGTTTTTTATTCTGCTGAACCAATTTTTTCACCACTCCGGCGATCATTTCCACCTTCTCCTCCTGCAATTGAGGATAGAGCGGCAGAGAGATCGCACCGTCATAGGCCGCTTCGGCGTGGGGAAAATCACCGCGGCGAAATCCATAGGCGTCCCGGTAATACGGATGCAGATGCAGCGGAATGAAATGGACGCTGGTGCCGATGCCGTGATCATGCAGCGCTTCGATGAATTGATCCCGGTCTATGTTCAGCCGACCCGGCCGCAGACGGATGACGAAAAGATGCCAGGCGTGCTCCACATCCGCTGGATCCGGGGGCATCTGCAGCTCATCGACCTCTTCCAGCAGGGAGCGATACAGGGCGGCCAGCCGGCGACGGCGTTGCTGCATGGCGGGAAATTTGATCAGCTGATGCAGCCCCAGACTGGCCTGCAGATCGGTGAAATTGTATTTAAAACCGGCCTCCATGATCTCGTAGTACCAGTGGCCGCCCCTGGCATATCGATTCCAGGCGTTGCGCGACAAACCATGCAGGCTCAATCTTTTTATTTTTGCCGCCAGTTCTGAATCCGGTGTGCAGACCATTCCCCCTTCACCGGTGGTCAGGTTTTTAGTGGCATAGAAACTGAAAACCGTTGTCTCTGAAAGCGTGCCGACTTTGTTGCCGTGATAGGAGGCGCCGAGCGCATGGGCGGCATCCTCGATGATCCTGAGCGAGTGGCGCTGCGCCCGTTCCTTGATCTCATCCATTCGGCAGGGTTCCCCGGCGAAATGCACCGGGATGATCGCTCTGCTGCGCGGAGTCAATGCCCGCTCGATTTGGGCCGGATCCATATTAAAGCCATTCGCCTCGACATCGACAAAGACCGGCCGTCCGCCGCAGGCGATGATCACTTCTGCCGTGGCCGCAAAGGTGTAGGGGCTGGTGAGAACCTCGTCGCCGGGGCGCAGATCTGCGGCCGCCAGGGCGAGGTGCAGGCCCGCCGTGCACGAGTTAACCGCCACCGTGTACGGGGCGTCGACAAAGGCGGCCATCTCTTTTTCAAACCGGGCGGTTTTCGGACCTGTGGTCAACCAACCCGATTTGAGGGTGTCCACGACCTCGGCGATCTCTTCCTCGCCGATGGAGGGCACATGATAGGGAATATAGGTCTGCGCCGGGACCTGCGGCTGTATGGGCTTGGGCGATGCCATCGTCATTGAACCTCTTCCCTGGCCTTCTGGTACTGATGGGCGTCGTAATACTTGGGCTGATAATAATAGGGCAGCACCTCGCCGGTGTCGTTCAGCACCACTCCCCAAAGCGGCAGATCGGCCTCTTTGAGAATGGCGACCGCATGGGCCGCCACCTCGCGCGGCGTTTGTCCTGCTTTGACCACCAAGATCGTTCCGTCCGCCACCTGAGCCAGCTTCAAAGAATCGCTGACCGGCAGCAGCGGCGGTCCGTCGATGACAATGATTTCATAGTATCTTCGCATTTCAGCCAAAAGCTCACGCGTGCGTTCGACGGAAAAAAGCTGAAAAGAATTGGACACCGATCTGCCGGCGGTGATGATATGCAATCCGCGAAAAGCGGATTTATAAATGATGTCTCCGGGTTCGCCTTCGCCCTGCAGCAGTTCGCTCAGCCCGTTCTCACGAGGGCAGTTGAACCGGTTGTGAATCGTGGGCCGGTGAACGTCGCCGTCGATGAGCAGATAAAAGTTGTGGGACGACAGGGAGGCGGTGATGGACAGAAAGGAGGCCACCGTGGTCTTGCCCTCCCCGGCGGTTGCGCTGGTCACATAAACCACTTTGCCGAACTGACCGTTATTGATCCGCGTAATGCGATGGAACAGACGGTAAAAGTCGGCAAAGTAAGCGGAATGCTCTGTAAACGTACTTGCAGCGATGCTTTTGGCAACATTTTTCATACAGGGATCCTTCTCTCCTTTTCCGCCCGCTCAACGGCGGGCCCGCCACTCTAACGGATTTACTCTTTCAACAGTCGTGTTCGTAATTTGCCATTTTTTTTAGCCGGCGGGGTAATCCTGGGAATGGTGGCCAGCACCGGCACGCCGAGAAATTTGGGTACATCCTCCACCCGGCGGATGGAGGCATCCAGCGTCTCAAGGCCAAACACCGCGGCCACGGACAACGCCAGCCCGATAAAACCGGCGATCATCATGATGCGGCTGCGGATGGGGCGGACGCGCTCCAAGGGCTGCATCGGCGGCGTGATCACTTTGTATTTGAGCTGGGCTTCGCTGATCTGCGCGGATTCGCGGATCTGAGTGCCGCGCAGTTGCTGGGCCATGAGGTCATAGATCTCCCGGTTGACCCGAACCTCGCGCTCCAATCGTTCTCTCATCACATCCTTGGAGGGCGCCTCCCGCAGTGAGGATTGATGCTCGTGAATGATGCCCGAGAGCATGGAGCGATTTTCGCGGATCAACTGCAGTTCCAGATCCAGATACTCCGCTCGAACCGCATCCTCCAGCTGCCGGCTCTCCCCGCTGCTGAACACGCCGGCGAGCAAAGACCGGGTTTGTTCCTTGTACTTGTCCTTGAGCATGGCGATCTGTTCGTTCAACTGGATGATTTCCACGTCGCGCCAGGTGAATTTTTTCAAGAGCTGATTCAAATCCTGGTTGCGGTTGAGCATCTGGCGTTTGATATCCGCGCGCGCTCTGTCCATCTCACGGCGGCGCTCTGCAGGAATGCGCCGCAGAACGTTGCTCATGGCATCCAACTGGGATTGTTTGGTTTGCAGTTCGATGCTGTTGGACAGCAGCACCGCTTCCAGCTCCTGAATTTTTCCCGGAGCGAGCTCGCTCTGCCCCAGTTGCGCGTCGACCACGCCCCGGTTGAAAGCGAACAACCGGTTTTCCGCCTCGGTTAATTTTTTCTTATAGACATCCACCTGCTGCGTGCTGAAGGTGCTGGCCGCAGAGATCGTGATCTCACCCAGCCTTCGATCATCCTTGCACTGTGCGGCCTCCTGCTGACCAT
>CAZKQR010000263.1:0-6403 GCA_964554965.1 uncultured Cytophagia bacterium
CAAATAAGCGCAGGCTCTTTCTCGCTGGTGGCTTTACGCAGTTTTACAGATTTTTAGTAGTTTTATAATAAACAAGCTATAACCATCAGGTCTGATTTTTTCTCAGGAGGGTTTTTCTGGGAGCGTCATGGAGATAGGAATGCTGAAACACCGTTTACCAGGCGGGTTTTTTGTACTTTTATTGGCTTTTTCGTCCTCTGTTTATGCTGCCGCGGATCAGACGGCGCCTGCGTTGCAACAGGGGACGCCGATTGTGCAACCAACGGCGGATGCGCCGTTGCCAAGTTCGCCGATGGAGACGCAGTCCCTTCCGTTGCCGCCCATGGTTCTCGGCGCTTCTCCGCGCCTGATGCTGATAGGGGATTCCATTACCGAAGGCCGCGGTGCATCCGATTCCATCGGGTTCCGTAAAATAGTATATCAGCTGTTGCAGACGGCGGGCCTGTCTGTGGATTTTGTCGGCAGCTCCGGCGAATCGCCCTATGAGGGCCATTTCAAGGGCGGCAGCAAGATCTGGGACTTTTCTGCCGGCGGGTCCATGGATGTCGCCTCGGACATGGAGAAATACCATCCCACGGTGACGGCCATCCATCTGGGCACCAATGGATTCACCGCCAACATCGAGCCCATGATCACGCTGGTGAATTATTTGCTGACCTGGCGCCACGGCAAAGGACAATACCTGCAGCACATCGTCGTCAGCCAGATCATCCCAAGAAAAGGCGAGGACAGTCTGGTGGTGGTGTTCAACACGCAGCTCGCCAAGATGGTCCAGGATTTCCAAAAAGGACATCTCACCGGCCGGTTGGAACCGGTGTATCTGTGCGATCATTTCACGCGGTTTTTGGAAAATCCTTTGTGGGCTTCCACCGATGCATCGGTCCTCATGGCGGATGATCTGCATCCCAACTCGCGCGGCCATGAAGTGATGGCGAATGCGTATATGGACGTATTGGCGCCGCTGATCTCGGGCACGCCGAGGTGGTTCACCGATGCCACTTGGCGTTTCGGCGTAGCGGGGCTCGATCATTATTACGGCGGTCAAGGAATGGCGCTGGCGGATCTCAACAACGACGGCAAGGATGAACTGTATCTCAGCCGGATCGCCGCCTCCTCTAAACAGAACCGGCATCTTTTGTACGCCAGCGGGGATACGCTCCCGTACCCGGAATCCGCAGCGGCCTGGCAGGCCAAGGATGCGGGCAGCAGCCGGGGCGTTGTGTTCTTTGACATGGACAGCGACGGCGATCTGGATCTGTTCAACGCCCATTCTCCGGGACAGAACGTTCTGCTTGAAAATGTGAACCATCAATCGTTCCGTAATGTGACCTCCAGCCGCGGCATCGAATCCTCTTCCGAAGAAACCACCTCGGTGCTGGCCTTCGATGTGGAAGGCGACGGCGACATGGATCTGTTTGTGCTCAACAAGCGAGCGCCTAACGAGTTGTATCTGAACGACGGCAAGGGGACTTTTGCCCGCAGAGACCGCGGCTGCAACGATGTTCGCGAATCCAGCTCGGTGGAACGGCAGAGCGCCGCGGCGTGCGATTTCGACCTCGACGGCGATGTGGATCTGTATGTGGTCAAACGCTTCGCCGCCAACCGGCTCTATGTCAACGACGGCGCCGGCGTTTTTACCGACCGCGCGGCCGCGCTGGGCGTAAATCTGAACCACAAAGGCAACGGCGTCACCTGGAGCGATTTGGACAATGACGGGGATTCCGATTTGCTGATCACCGTGTCCGACATCAGCGGCGACGCCGATCCGCTGCTGCGCGTTTACAAGAACACCGGGGGCGCCTTTACCGACGTCAGCAGTGCGGTCGCCATTCCGATGAATGGATATTCAATACTCCTCGCCGACTTTGACAACGACGGCCGGCAGGACATTCTCACCAGCGGAGAAGCGAAAGCGGGCGCCCTGTATCGCAACGACGGCGGCCTGCGCTTCACCCGGGTCGACGGCGCCGGCGCCGAAGTGTTCGCCGGCGACGTGCGCGCCGCCTCCGCCTGGGATGCGGATGGCGACGGCGATATGGATGCGTTCTTTCATCGCGCCGACGCGTTCAGCGTGTTGAAGCAGAATACGCTTGTCAACGCCAACCACTTTCTTCACGTCCTGGCCAAAGGCCGCTCCGGCCTTTCCGGAGGATTCGGCGCTAAACTCTGGTGCTATCGCAGCGGTGAACTTGGCAATCCCGCCGCCCTGCTGGGCTATCGCGAGATCGTCTCCGCTTCGGGCCATCTCACTCAACCGTCGCCCACCCAGCACTTTGGCCTGGGCAGCGAAACCCGCGTCGATCTGCTGGCACTCTTTGCCGACGGCACTCTGCGTGCTTTGTGCGATCTGGCCGCGGACCAATCCATCACCATCGAACCCGAGCTTGACCCGGCCTCCAGTGGCGCGCCTGCTCAGCTGCTGGCCGAGGCGGGCGGGGATCAGTCGGCGGTGGTGGGCCGGACGCTGAACGATCCGCTCACCGTCAAACTGGTCGATGCAAACCATCGTCCGGTGGCGAACGTGCGGGTGGATTTCACCCTTCTTTCCGGCGACGGCCAACTGATCGAGCCGGCCGCGCCGGCCGGCGCCCTCTGGCTGGAGCCGGAACTGGGCGGGCTGTCCGGCGCGATGCGCTGGTGTTACGATGATCAATGCAGCGGAGGCGGACTGATCATGCGTTCTCCGCTTGGTGGAAGCGCCGGTTTCGATACGCTGCGCGTTCAGGTCAGTCAGGCGGCGGATTATTATCTCTGGCTGCGGCTGAAGAATCCGGAATCGTCGCCGGTCGCCCTGTCTGTGAAAATGGACGGCACTCTCGCCGAGACGATGACTGTACCTCATACCGCAGGCTGGCAGTGGCAACGGTTCGCTCTGGCGAACGTCGATCGCCTTTATGCGCTCAGCAGCGGCGCTCATGTCCTGCTGCTTCGCTGGGACGCCGGAGCGCTGCAGATCGATCGGGCGCTGTTCACCATGGATGCCTATTACACGCCTGTGGCGCTGGGAGAGCAGAACAGCACCGATCTTTTGGCCACGGATAAAAACGGCCTGGCCTGGCGGCAGCTGCAGTTGGGGCAGAGTGCCGGCCCCCTGGTCATTCAAGCCAAAGCGCCGCACTATCCCACAGTGCCGGCCGCGCAGTTCACCGTCACAGCGTTGGCCGATAAACCCACCAGCCTGGTCAAGATCTCCGGCGACAATCAGGTTGCAAGTAAAAAAGGAGAAACGCTGGCTAAGCCGCTGACCATCGCGGTGCATGACGCATTCGGCAACGGCGTGAGCGCACGCCCGGTTCGTTTCAGTGTGCTCTCCGGCGGCGGAACAATGACTCCGGCGGACGGACAGACTCTGACCGATGCCAATGGCCAGGCCTCTGTTCTTCTCACCGTAGGCGGCTCTTCCAGCCTGCAGCGGGTCAACGCTGCGACCGACAGCGTGATCAATTCGCCGGTCACGTTTCAGGCCACGGTCACCGGTGTGGCGACCGAGCTGCGCCTGTCCAACTGGACCATGCAAACCGACACGGTGAACCGCGTGTTGAGCAAACCCCTGCAGCTCTTTGTGCTCAACGACAGCAGCAAGCCGGTCGTCGCCTATCCGGTGCGTTTCCACGCCTGGGGCGGTGGACATGTTTCCGCGGGCCAGAGTGCAAGCAGCGATACGGCCATTACGCTGTATACCAATGCAGAGGGCATGGTGCAGGCCTGGTGGCAGCTGTCCACCCGAGCCGGAGAACAAAAAATTACTGCAGAAGCGCCGGGATTGATCAACTCTCCAGCCACAGCTACAGCCTTGGCGCTGGCCGCTCGTCCGGTTTCTCTACTGCCGGTTTCCGGCGATCATCAGCAGGCCCAGGTGGCCACGGCTTTGAAGGCGCCTTTTCAGGTGCGGGTTTTGGATGGCTATAACAATCCGGTCTCCGCACAGACCGTGCTGTTTAAAGTCAAAACCGGTGACGGTCATTTCAACGGCAGCCCTCAGGTTACAGCGGTTTCGAATGCAAACGGTCTGGCGTCTGCGCAATTTACCGTGGGTACCAAGGCGGGGATCAACGTCTATACTGTGGAGGCCGGCGCTGCGTTCAGCGCCGCTCCGGCGGTTTTTTGGGCCGGCGCTACCGCCGGCCCGGCCGCTGCATTCACCGCGGTTTCCGGTACTCAGCTGAGCGGCGTGCTTGGGGCGCTTTTGCAGAGCCCGATTCAGGTGGCTGTGACCGACAGCTACAAAAATCCAGTGTCAGGATTTGAGGTGCAATTTTCCGTGGTGAAAGGCGACGGTGTTTTTTCCAACGCTACGCAGCTGTTGACCGCAGCGACCGATGAGCAGGGGATCGCCGCGGCGCACTATCGGGTCGGCACACAGGCCGGCAGCGAGGGCCAGCAGGTTCAGGCCTTTGCCGCGGGTCTGACTCCCAGCAGTTATCTTTTCCGCATTTCAGCGGTGGCCGATCGGCCGGCTGCGTTGACGCCGGCGTCCAGTCAAGTGCAAGTCGGTGCGATTCACACCCAGCTGGCGGAACCGTTTATGGTCCGCGTGACCGATGTGCACGACAATCCCGTTCAGGGCCATGCGGTGCAATTCACCGTCCTCAGTCCCACCGGCACTCTGCAGGGTCAGCGCAGCCAAACGGTGCTTTCCGATTCATTCGGATTGGCAAAGGTCTATCTGGTGCTGGCGGCAGAACGTGGCGACTCGATCTATGCGGTGGAGGCAACGAGCTATTTTGATCAGGCCCCGCTGCTCAACAGTCCGCTGCGATTCTATGCTTCTACGCCGATGACGATCCCAGCCCGGCTGTTTCCCATCACGAATCCCAATCAATGGTTGACCGGCTATGCCCATCAGGAGATCGATGAACCGGTGACGGTTCAGGTCATCGATGAGAGCGGACTGGGGGTCGGTCGGGTCGTGGTGATTTTCACAGTGACCGCCGGGACCGGCGTTTTTCTTCCGGATAGCGTAAGGACCCTGCAGGTTGTGAGTGATCCAAACGGCCTGGCGCAGGTGCGCTGGGTGTTGGGCGAAGCGGGTATGAACAACAAGATATCCGCAGCCGCCTTTAACGGAACGACCCAACTGGGCAATTCACCGATCATCTATTCGGCAGCGGCTCAGGCGGTCAGCATGCGGATGGAGCTGGTCTCAGCGCCTGTTCCCACGGGAACGGTCTTTACGGCTTTGGCTGAAATGGTTCAAGTAAAAGTCACGGATATGAACGGCGCAGCGGTTTCCAATCATCCGGTTCGGTTTACTGTGGTAAAAGGAGGGGGGCTTCTGACCGCCAACCTAGACAGCGTGCAGAATGCAGTGACGAACAGCCAGGGGATCGCATCAGCCGGATGGCGGTTGGGCACTGAAGCAGGCGAGGCCACTCAACAGCTGTTCATCACCGCGCTTGATGACGCCGGCGCACCGGTGGTTGGTTCACCGTTGAGGGTAACCGCCCTGGCCCTGGCGGATGTTCCAGATCAAGGTCAATCCGCGCTCACCGCTTCTTCTCCGGCGTACACCGGTAATACGAACGGCAGCGCCATCACGCTGGTTGTCAGAGACCGCTACAGCAATCCCGTCGTCCAGTGTCCGGTCGGTTTGACCGGAAGCGGCCTGGCCGCAACGATTACGCCTGCAGAAGGGTTGACCGATTCGAGCGGTGTTTTTCAGGCACAGGCCTTCAGCAGCAGCACCGGCTCGTGGACTGTCGCGGCCCGCAACCGCAACGATGGAAAAACTCTGGGCCAGCCGGCCGGCGTGCAATTCGTCAGGCTGACGGCCAGAGAGCTGGTCTCCATCGGCGCGTTACATAAAACCGGGGTTGTGGCCGACACACTGGCTGATCGAATCCATGTGCAGGTTTTGGATGAAATGAGTAAAGGCCTGGCCAACAGCCCGGTGGAGTTTATCGTCAAAGAGGGAGACGCCGAGTTTCTCATCGATGGTGTGGAGGTGGTCAACTATCAAGTGCTGGATAATCTCGACAAAGTGCTGGAGATCTTGACGGATCAAAACGGCGAAGCCAGAATCCGGCTGCTGCTGGGAACGCACAGCGGCGTCATCCCCGTCACGGTGCGAGTGAAGAACACCGACCTGCAGCTTGTCTATCAGGTGGAGCTCTTGACCGGCGTGCCCACCCGTCTGGACAAAATCAGCGGAGACCAGCAAACAGGAGTGGCCGGTCATCGTTTGAATCAGCCGTTGCAGGTGCGGTTGTTCGATCAGTACGGCAACGGGATTGCCGGCCACGCGCTGCAGTTCTCAACCTCCAGCGGCGGAAATTTTATGCCCAGCGGTCACATGATCACCGATTCACTGGGCAACGCCCAGGTGTTGTGGCATCTCGGCCGCGATAACGGCCTGCAGCAGACCACGGTCAGTGCGGAGGATTTAAAACAGACCGCTCTGTTC
>CAZKQR010000264.1:0-6387 GCA_964554965.1 uncultured Cytophagia bacterium
GCCGCGGCTTTTTCCACATCGGTCAATGCGGCGCCCGCGGCGCCATAGCCCCAGTGCGGCAACAGGCCGCGAACCGTAGGGCCGGCGTGCAGACGCATCGCAGTGTCCATATTCGCGGTCTGCAGAACCGAACGGCTGAACCGGGTCAGCAGAACCTGTTCCTCATTGGTGCTTTTCACCGAGCCCACGACGCCCACCGCATCGGCGCCGTAACGCTCCTGCACGCGCTGCAGGCCTTGGGCGGCAAAGGTGATCGCCTGCGACCAGGAAGCTTGCTTGAACACTCCGTTCTTTTTGATCAGGGGATGGGTCAGTCTCTGTGGATGATGGATGAACTCGTGGCTGTTCCAGCCTTTGATGCAGAGCGTGCCGCGACTCACGGGGTGGGCGCGCTGAGGAAGGGCTGCGCACACGCGATTCTGCTCAACCTCTAATATCAAGCCGCAACCACAGCCACAAAACGGACAAACGGTTGGCACATTCACCGGATCGGCTCCTCCTGAGAATGCGGTCTGATTCGTTCGAGAGAATAATGTTACTGCTTGGCTACATGGGTCCCGGTGTGTATAAACTTGAGAATAGGGCTGATGAACTGACTGGTCGGTCAAGGCCCTTCAGCGCGTAGGAGGGTGATTCTAAAAATGAATCAAATGGTGGTCAGTTCATTATATAAAAAAGCGGGCTAAGACGCAAGCACTTTTTTTCCTGCGCTGTAAATATCCGGCCTTGAAGGGTAGGTCTTGACTTGTTGACCGTTATTTGCTATTTTTCAAAGAAACCGGTCCCCTGTTTCATCCGCCGGATTGAGAGGCGCCTTTCATGCTCAAAGAAATCATCCAAGCTGCACGCGGCCAGATCAAATCCACTCTGGTGCTCAAAAACGGCCGGGTGATCAATGTCTTCTCCGGCGAGATCGAAGAGGCCGATGTCGCCATCTACCGCGACACGATCGTCGGCATCGGCAGAGGCTATGCCGGAGAGGAGGAGACGGACCTCGAGGGCTTGTATCTGTCGCCGGGCTTCATCGACGGCCATGTGCACATCGAGAGCTCGATGGTGGAGGTGCCGCAATTCGCCAGAGCGGTGGTGCCCCTGGGCACGACTTCGGTGATCGCTGATCCTCACGAGATCGCCAATATCTTTGGCTACGAGGGGATCCGCTATATGATGGAGGCCAGCAAATACAATCCGCTCAACGTGTTCTTTATGCTCTCTTCGTGCGTGCCCGCATCTCCCCTGGAGACCGCGGGTTCCGAGCTTCGGGCTTTCGACCTCTTCCCCTTCCTGCGGGAAAAGTGGGTGCTGGGTCTGGCGGAGGTCATGAATTATCCCGGTGTGCTCAATGCGGAGCCGGATGTGCTGGATAAGATTAAAATCGTGCCGGACAAACGGGTGGATGGCCATGCGCCGGCCCTGTCCGGCAGAGATCTGAACGGCTATATCGCCGCGGGGGTGCAATCGGACCACGAGTGCACCACTGTGGAAGAGGCGCGGGAAAAGCTGGCTCGCGGCATGTTTGTCATGATCCGCGAGGGTTCGGGGACCAGGAACCTGCTCGATCTCCTGCCTCTGATCAAGCCGGAAAATGAGCGGCGATGCTTTTTTTGCACCGACGACCGCCATCCGAACGACATTCTCGGCGAAGGGCACATCAATTTCATGGTCAAATCCGCCATTCGCGCAGGCCTGGCGCCCATCACCGCCATCCGGCTGGCCACGCTCAATACCGCCGAATACTTTGGCTTGCACAAACTGGGGGCGATCGGACCGGGCAGGCTGGCGGATTTGGTGCTGTTCGATAATTTCACCGACGTGGCCATCCGCCGTGTGTATAAAAACGGCCGGTTGGTCGCCCGGGACGGCGTCCCGGTGTACGACCTTGCCAGCCGTCCTCCAGCCACTCTGCGCAGTTCGGTGAACATCAAATGGCTGGAGGGCGATGAATTCATCATTCCCAGCCGCGGCCACCGCTGCCGCGTGATCGGCGTCGTGCCGGATCAGATTGTCACCAACAGCCTGGTGATGGAGCCCACGATTCTCGACGGACAGATCATCTCTGACGTCGGCCGGGATCTTTTGCGCCTCTACGTCGTCGAACGCCACCGGGCTTCCGGCCGTATCGGCAAAGGGTTGGTGCATGGATTTCATCTCAACCGCGGCGCCCTGGCCACCTCCATCGGCCACGACAGCCATAATATCATCGCGATCGGCGTAAGCGATAACGACGTGATCAAAGCAGTCACCACGATTAACAAGATGGGCGGCGGCATTGCCTTAGTGAACGACGGCCACGTGATCGAATCCCTGGAACTGCCCATCGCCGGTCTCATGTCCGACAAACCGCTGGAGGAGGTCAGCAGCCGCACTCGCTCTCTGGTGGCCGCCTGCCGGACGTTGGGCGTGACGCTGACCGATCCCATCATGACCTTATCCTTTATGGCCCTGCCGGTGATTCCACAGTTGAAATTGACCGATCAGGGCCTGGTCGATGTTCAGACCTTCACCCATGTCGATCTTTTTATCGATTAACCACGCGCTCCATAAGGGCGGTTTTTCTTAGAAAAACCCTTGATCGGTTATGAATTTTTAAATACATTGTATCGGTCAATTATGCGTTTCAGCACCTCCCGATTTGGCGTCTAATGAAATGAAAAACCGCAAACTGCTGATCGTCGACGGCGATCCCAAAAATCTTCGTATTCTCAAAAACCATTTTACCGAGGCCGGTTATCAGGTCGATGAGGCCTCTGTGGACGAACAGGCCATCCGGCTGATTTCACAAACAAGCTATAACGCCATCCTCACCGATCTGTCCGGCGCACAGATCGACGGCCTGAAACTGCTTGAAACACTGCAGAACGATCCCCGCAAAGAAACCGCTGTTTTTTTTCTGACTGCAAAAAACGATGTCTGGAATCGGGTGACCAGCTTTAAACGCGGGGCCAAGGATTTTATCGTCAAACCGGTGCACGTGCGTGAAATCGCCGCCAGGGTTCAGATGGTGCTGGATCGCCTGGACAGGCGGCAATCGGCCAGCCATCCGGCCCCGGCCTTTTCCGGCCGGCTGCAGGATTTCCGCTTGAGCGATCTGCTGCAGATTCTCAAGGATGAAAAAAAAACCGGCACGCTGACGCTCTATAACGATAACAATCTGAACGGGCGAATGGACATCGACAACGGCGCCCTGATCCGCGCCGTTTCCGGCGCCCTGCAGTCCAGCGCGGCAGTCGACAAAATGATGTCCTGGGGAAAGGGCCGTTTCTCCATGCGCTTCACTCCGGTTGAAAAAACCGTTGCCGTGCAGCAGGAGGGTCACTTATCGCAAGGAGCCCAAAGGATGGAACAACGCGAAGAACTTTTACAGCAACTTCCTTCGCTCGATAGCGTGCTGGTCACCACCAGCAATTTTAAAAAAATCGTTTCGCAAAAGAGTCTGGCCGGAGACTTGGACTATTTCATCGCCCTGTTTGACGGCAAACGAACGCTCGGCCGGATCATCAACGAGAGCACGTATGACGAAATGACCTCTCTCGGCCGAATCCTGAAATTGTATCAGCTCGGCTTTCTCAGCGTCGCCCAAACGCAGCCCGAGTTTCCGGCCGCGGACCGGGTCGTACCGCCGGCCCAAAGACCCTCGCAGGCGAACATCGCGCAGGAGGAGGCCGAAGAGCCGCTCGCCGACGGCTGGCCCGAGGAGGCTGAAGAGGAGACGGTGGCCAGCCTGCAACAGGATGCGCTGAGCAGCCTGGATCAGGAAGTGCTCGACCGCTCTGATTCGGAGCAGGAACCGGAGGACAAGGAGGATGAAACCGAGCTGGCGGTGCAGCATGACTTTGCCGATGACGGCATCAGCGAACTGCTGACCAAGGACTTGACCCAGTGGCGCAGCGATTCCGGATATGATAAAGATCTGTTTTATGAATTGCGCAGCGCGGCGGAAAAACAGCCCGCCTTTCAAACCCCTCCAGCCGGCCGCGAGCCGGTTGAAGACGACAGCCAACTGCTGTTCCCCACCCTGGAAATGCTGGAGCAGGAACATCCGGCTGATGCGCTTCTGACCCTGCCCGGCGAACCGGTGTTCCCTGCGGAACAGCCGACCGCCCCCCTGGACCTTGCGCCGCCGCCGGCCGAGCCGTCCAGCCAACCTGCGCGCTGGAGCAAAGAACCAAGCGCTGAACGTTTTGTTCCCGGCTATGGCCATGTCCTCGTCCTCGGATCCAAAGAGGAGGTCCGCCGGCATATGGTCGCCAGCCTCACCTCAAACCGCGTGTTCGTCAAGACCTATACAAATCCCGAGTGGTCAGACCTTCTTTACGGCGCGGCAGACTTTAAAGGCGGACATTCGCTCAACATCCTCAGCCTGTCCTTGGAAAAAGATTTCACCGGAGTGCTCGACTATTTTTCCCGTTCGCTGCTCGGCTACCTGCTGCTCATCGACACCATGCCCGGCGATTGGAATTATAAACGCTACCTCATTCAGGCGCTGAAGGGCACCCTGGCCGTGCCGTCCATGATCATCATCCCGGCGCCGCTCTCCATTTCCTCTGGTTTTTCCGAACTCGACTGGCGCGATCGCCTGGGCTTGTCCGACGATCAGCTCTTGGCCACGCATGTTGAATTCGATCCCATTACCTGTAAACGCTTCATCTTTCGCTTGATCGAAACCTATTACCGCAAACGGATCGTCAGCAAAAAAAACAGAACGACAAGGAGCGCGACGATTTAAATGGGCGCATCGCCGACTCGAATCGACTCCACCCGGGTGCTCCTCGTCGATCAACCCGGACCAGAGCTGGAACAAATTGTTCAGTGCCTGAAAGAATACAATGTGACGGCCGCCGTGACGGACACGGCGGCTGAAGCGTTGATCTGCTGCGAACAACAAGACATTCAACTGCTGGTCTCTGAACGCACGCTGCCCGATATGGATGGGTTTGATTTTTTCCGCCAGGTGCGGGAAACCGCCCGGAGCAAAGACCTGCCCATCATCGTCCTGACCCGCGAAATCGATCTGGACGAACGGATCAAAAGCATGTCCCAGGATGTGGATGATTATATCCTCAAACCCTTTTATCCGGAAGAGGTGGCCGCGCGGATCAACACCGTTCTGCAGGAATCGCTGCAATCCGCCGACGGATCCCTCAACGCCGGTTGCCCCTTGACCGGTCGGCTGGAGGATATCAACCTGCTCTGCCTGTTGCAGCTTTTGGTTCGCACTAAAAAAACCGGCAGAATCCTGCTGTCCGTCGATCCGCCGCCGGGCCACATCGTTATCAAAGACGGTTCGATCTGGGATGCGCAATGGGACCAGGACCGCGGCGAAAACGCACTCATCAAACTGCTGCTGCAGTCCGGCGGCGATTTTCGTGTGCAGCTGCTGCCCGAGATCCTCGAAGAAGGCGCCATCCCCTACCCGGCTGCAGAGGTGTTGCGATGGAGCGCCGAACTGCTGGATGCGAGCCGCCGTTTGACCGCTTTGATTCCATCGCTGGAAACCGCGGTATCTTCCACCGAAGCCGCTTTGCAATCCCGGGAGTTGAGCGAACAAGAGTCCGGTTGGATCCGCCATCTTCAGCACCCTCAGACTGTAGCCTCTTTGTTGCACCAGCTGGAAACCGCCGGCCAGACGTTGGCCTTCTGCCAAAGCCTTTTGGAAAAAGGGCTGATTGGCATCACCGACGCGGCCGCAGAGCGCCCCACGGATAGGCCCCAATCAACCGCCAAGCGATCCAAAGACCGGCAATCGCTGCTCACCGTTTTTTTT
The DNA here is from genome assembly GCA_964554965.1 of uncultured Cytophagia bacterium. Lineage (GTDB taxonomy): Bacteria > Zhuqueibacterota > Zhuqueibacteria > Residuimicrobiales > Residuimicrobiaceae > Anaerohabitans. The sequence goes on from CAZKQR010000264.1 coordinate 5,765, forward strand.
CGCAAGAGAAGCCATAAACCCTCGCAGAATTAGTGCTGCACTAATGCGATTCCGGGTGCTGTCAATCCTCTTCAGCGCCAGTCTAGGGAAGGAACGTGGAGTGGGCGTTATGATGTTGCTCCTGTTGCGGTTTGTTCTTCTCGTTTTTCCGCCGGCTCAAGCCAGTGCGGATGAGGCTTCCTCCCTGTCGCTGCAGAGTTTTATTCAGCCGCCCTGGATCATCCAGCATCAGCCGCTGGATTCTGCGCTGGCCAGAGACATTCCAAGACGGCTCGACGCCAAACTGCCGGACCTCCAGCGCGATCTGGCGGTGCCGGCCGCAGGTCCCTATGCGATCGTCATCGCCCCCTCCCGTGAATACTATAATCATTATCTCATCTCGGGATTGCCGAAATGGAGCGGCGCCTACGCCGTTCCAGCGATGCACACGCTGGTGATGAAATCTCCACGCTGGGATCGGCCGGAGAACGACTTTGACAAAACTCTGATTCATGAGATGGTCCACCTGCTGCTCCACGAGCGGATCAAGGGGCAACCGGCGCCGCGCTGGCTCGATGAAGGCCTGGCCCTTTTTTATGAAGAGCCCAAGGACTGGGATTATCCGCTCGCCCTTTCCAAAGCCC
>CAZKQR010000265.1:0-6375 GCA_964554965.1 uncultured Cytophagia bacterium
AGTCGGCTCCTACTGAAAACTTTTATAAACGCAAAAAAAATGACCAATGAATGCGATCTCGAAAAAAGATACGAACCATCAATCGAATCTTCGCAAGGGCCGGTTTTCGGCGATCAACCAGGCCTATCACATCAGCAAATGCGTTCTCGATCGCGACCATGGCGATCTCAATTCAGCTCCGTTCGCTTCGCTGCTCATTGGTTCTTTTACCTGGAATGTCGATCATGGTTTTATCCGTTTAGGCGGATTTGTGGTGATGAAGGATCACTATCATTTGCTGTTTGCTGTGGTCGGCGAAAAAACGCTTGAAAAGATTATCGCCGGCATTGACAAGTATACGGGGTTACGGATAAACCGATCCAAACAGCGGGAAGGCCGGTTCTGGCAACAGGGCTTATATGATCACGCGATCCGCGGATACAGGGAATTTCTCAACACCTTGCATTATATTCATCAAAATCCAGTGCGCCAAGGACTGGTCCAATCGGCGGAGCTTTATCCGTACTCAACCGCGCATCCGTTTTATCAACACTTGACCGACTGGGAATGGTTTTACTGATTAGAGGAGACGCTCATGGCTTTTTATTTGGTGACCGGCGGCGCCGGATTTATCGGCTCCAATCTGGTGGAGGCGCTGCTGCGGCGCGGCGATCGCGTGCGGGTGCTGGACAATTTCGCCACCGGCAAGCGGGAAAATCTGCAGCCCTTTGTTTCCGCCATTGAACTGGTGGAGGGCGACCTGCGCAGCTATCATATCGTGCGCGAAGCGGTGAACGGTGTGGATTTTATTCTCCATCAGGCGGCCCTGCCGTCGGTGCCCCGTTCCATCAAGGATCCGATCACCAGCGACGAGGTGAATGTGGCCGGCACGCTCAACGTGCTGCAGGCGGCGCGCGAGGCCGGCGTGCGCCGGGTGGTGTATGCTTCGTCCTCCTCGATCTATGGCGATCTGGAGGCCATGCCGAAAACCGAGGACATGCTGCCCAAACCCCTGTCGCCCTATGCGGTGTCCAAGATGGCCGGCGAAAAATATTGCCAGGTCTTTACCCGGCTTTACGGTCTGGAGACGGTGTCGTTGCGCTATTTCAATGTGTTCGGTCCGCGCCAGGACCCGAACTCGCAGTATTCCGCCGTGATCCCCAAATTCGTGCTGTCGATCATGAACGGCACATCGCCGCAGGTGCATGGCGACGGCGAGCAGTCGCGCGATTTCACGTTCATCGCCAACGTGGTGCAGGCCAATCTGCTGGCCTGTGAAGAGGGTCATGAGCAGCTGGCCGGCGAAGTGTTCAACATCGCCTGCGGCCGCCGCATCACGGTCAACATGCTGGTGCAGACCATCAACGAACTGCTGGGGACCAAGGTGGCGGCGGATTATATTCCGTCCCGGCCCGGCGACGTCAAGCATTCGCTGGCCAACATCGGCAAAGCGCAGCAGTTCCTCGGCTATCAGCCGGACGCGGATTTCAAAAAAGGGCTGGCCGCTGTGGTGGAGTGGATGAAAAAATAGCCTGAACGGCTTGAGCAACGGGATGCAGCCTGGCGGTGCACCCCGTTTTTTTTTGCTAACATGCGGGTTAATCTGTTGTAAAGATTTTTCGCAGTTTTTGACGAATCCACTTGACAAAATCGATTATTTTATTTATACTAATAATTGAATAACGGCGGTTTATCGCTATCTTTTGCGATCCGTTTTTGCCGTTGGCAGGGCGGACGTGGGGACCTGGAGCAACAGATCATGATCGTGGCAACTCGCTTTATGCTGCTGTGCAGCGGGATTTTGGCATCCAAATGGGAAATGTTGCCAAATGAGAATCGCGGACCAGATCGAACGGATCATCCAGGAAAATCTGCACAATGTTAGTTTCGGCGTGGAAATGCTGGCAGATTTGCTGAATATTTCCCCTTCTTTTTTGCGTGAACGGACGCACGAATATTTTGCGTTTTCGCCGCACCGCCTGATTGAGAAAAGGCGGATTGAACGGGCCATCCTGCTGTGGCCGCAGTATCCCTATCTGCACCAGCTGGCCAGAGCGGTGGGCTTTCAATCCGTGCGAACCTTCCGCCGCGCTTTCCGCATACACATGGGCATGACTCCCTCGGAATACCAGAAACGGCAACTGTGCCGCGATTATCAGACCGCCGCCCTATAGCGCTCAGGTCCCAGCCGAGACCCTTCGGTCTTTATCGGCGTATTGTTCCCCGCCACGGTTTAGCCCTTTTTTCTTTTTTTCCCCTTTTACCTTCTACCTTCTACCTTCTACCTTCTAACTTCTAACTTCTAACTTCCCACTTCCCCTTTCTAATTTCCAACTTTTTTTTCTGTGGCGATTTTGTCCCTTGACAGTATGTGCGAAAATATGTAATAAAAGCCATGAGGCTGCGGCTGACGAAATATCCGCTGGTGCGTCAATACGACCGGTTGGATTGCGGACCGGCGGCGCTGCTGAGTGTGTTGCGTTTTTACGGTGGGGATGCCGGCCTGGCGCAAATACGGGCCTGGTGCAACACGGACCTGAACGGCACCACCATGCTGGATATGGTGCACGCCGGTCGGCGTCTCGGATTTCAGGCGCGCGGCGTCTGCGGTTCCTATGACGATCTGCGGCAGCAGCCTTTGCCCTGTATCGCCCATGTTGTTCCGGCCGACGGCTGGAACCATTTTCTGGTGATTTACAAGATCGCCAAAGGCCGTCTTTATATCGGCGATCCGGCCAAAGGCCGCTCGTATCTCAGCCGAATAAAGTTTGAAGCCATCTGGGCCCAGCGCTGCGTCATTCTGCTGCAGCCGAACGGCCGCCTGCTGCAGCAGCACAGCCGCTCCTGGATCGCCTGGCTCGGCGGTTATCTGCGCCGGCAGTCGGCCTGGCTGATGCAGATCGTATTCAGCGGATTCCTTCACACCGCCCTGGGCTTGGGCACGCTGCTGATCATTCAGACCCTCATCGACCGCCTGATCCCCCTGGCTGATTTCCGTAATCTATTTTTTCTCGCCCTGCTGCTGGTGTTGCTCCTCGGCCTGCGCACCGTGCTCGGCTATCTGCGCGACCGCTTTCTGGTTGTGGCCAACAAGAATCTGAGCCGCAGCGCAACCGATGATTTCATCGAGCATCTTTTTCATCTGGCCAAGCCGTTTTTCGACAGCCGCAAGACCGGCGACATCACGGCGCGCATCAACGACAGTTTGCAGATATACCGCGCCGGTCTGTTCATTCTGCAAAGCGTTCTGCTGGATTCCGTGATGGTGATCGGCGGTCTGGGATTCATGTTTTATTTTTCTTCTCTGCTGGGCTGGATCACCCTGGCGCCGCTGCCCGCCTACGCCTGGCTGCTGTGGCGGCAAAGCCGTCCCATTCGCGAGCAGCAGCGCAGCGTCATGAAAGCGCATGCCGCGCTGGAGTCGGTCTATATCAACAGCATACAGAACATCGATGAGGTCGCCTCTGTCGCGGCAGCGCCCGTGTTTGTGCGTCTCAACCAGGCGGCGTTCGCTGATTTTCAAGCCCAGGTGGAACGGCTGGGCACTCTGCAGGCCCGTCTTACCGCTTTGGTCTCGGCCATGGGGGCCATGATCTCCATCGTTCTGCTGACCGGCGGCGCGGCGCTGGTCATGGACCAAAAGATGCTGCTCGGCCGGTTTATCGCCGCCTATTCGCTGCTCTCCTGGATTTTGCCCTCCATTCAGACACTGGTTTCCGGCCTGGTGGAATTTCAAGCCGCACAGGTGGCGGCCCAGCGGATGATGGACCTGCTCTCCATCGAGCCTGAAAAGAATGAAGATTCACTCATTGTTCAGGGAGCGCTGACCGTGCGCGTCGAGCGGCTGGCCTTCGCCTATGCCAAAGCTTCGCCGTTGCTGCAGGACGTGTCGTTGACGATCCCGGCCGGCCGCATCACCTCGCTGTGGGGGCCCAGCGGCGCGGGCAAGAGCACCCTGGTGCAGCTGATTCAGCGCAAGTATCCGCCTTTGGCCGGCGAGATCCGTTTCAATGCGACGCTGTGCCAAGATCTGGAGCTGGCTCATCTGCGCTCGATCATCGGCGTGGTTCCGCAGTCCATCGGCGTTTTCAATGCAACTCTGGCGGAGAACATTGTGCTCGGCCGCAGCGCCGCGCGTCTGCAAGAGATCGAGGAACGCCTCGCGGCCTGCGGGCTGGGAACGTTGTGCCGCCGTTTTGAGCTGGGGTTGCGCACGCCGCTGGGGGAGGAGGGACGCAGGCTGTCGGGCGGCGAACTCGAGCTGCTGGGGCTGGCGCGGGCGTTGTTCGCAGAGCCCGCGCTGTTGATCATCGATGAAGGGTTCAGCGCCGTGGACGTCGAACTGCGGCGGGCGCTGGGCCGGGTGATCCGGCGTTACAGCAGCGATCACGCCGTGCTGCTGATCACCCATAACCTCGAAACCCTGCGCGAAACCGATTATCTATATCTGCTGGTGCAGGGCCGCATCGTCGAGCAGGGCGATCCCCGCGCGCTTTTGCAGCGCGAAGGTCTGTTTCAAACTTTTTTGCCGGCCATGTCCGGCTCTATTCAGGAGTGAAAGGATTATGTGGAATCCGGCGGTTGCGGCGCCGGCCTGGCCGCATGTGAAAACCAGGTATGTTTTTCTCATCCTGTTGCTGTGCGAGATGAGCCTGTCCTGGCAGTATCAGACGCAAATCATGACCCAAGAGGCCTACGAGGCCCTGTACGGCGACCGTCTCGACGCTCAGCGGATCGAAGACCTGTTCGATTTGCTCAAGCAGTTCCGGCTCTGGGGGTTCGGCATGATCCCGCTGTTCGTCTGGTTTCGCGTGGCTTTTCTTGCGTTGCTGCTGCAGATGCCGTTGGTGTTCCGTTTCATCGACATTCCGTTTCGCGACCTGTTTCGCATTGTGACCGTGTCGTCGTTTTTGTTTGTGGCCTTTGAACTGGTGCGCCTGCTCTATCTGCTTTCCATTCCCTCTGCCATGGTAACGCTGCAGGATCTAAGCTGGATGCCGTTGTCGCTGGTCGGCTTTCTCTCTCTGGATTCGAAGGCCGGCGGCGCCCTGGCTTTTTTGAGCCATTTCAATGCGTTTGAAATCGGCTTTCTGGTGTTGCTGTACGCCGGGTTGATCAGGACGAGAAAATTAAAAAAGCTGGACGCCGGACTGGTTGTTTTTTTAATGTGGATGATGATCATCATCATGCATTGGATTCTGGCGCTCTATTTCGCCAGGCTGTACGGATGAAACCCTGAGGAGTGTATGAACAAGCTGAACGCCCGCTATGGCTTTGCGCTTTTGGCCGCCGGCCTGCTGTTGGCCGGTTTCGGTCTGCTGCTGATCCGCGCGCTGCAACCGCCGGTGCTGCCCATCGGTTCCAGCCTAAAGCCGGTCACCTGTCGCACCTGCACCGGCGCCGACACCCTGCGGCCGTCGGCCTCAGGCCAGACCCTGGTGTTGCTGTTCAGCGTTCATTGTCCGCATTGCCTGTATGAACTGGATCAACTGGACCGGCATCTTTTCAGCCTGCCGTACGATCGGTTTTATCTGCTGACCATGGACAACCAATTCGATCTCTGCAACGGCACCTCGCGCTGGCTGAATCTGAGCGCCGGCGGCCGCGTGACCTGGGCGGTGATGGAAAAATCCGTATTCCATTCCCATTTCGGCCGCTCGGTCAAGCCAACCCTGTTCCTCTTTGACGGCCGGGGGATTTTGCGGAAAAAATGGTCAGGGGAGATCAAGATGGAAAAGCTGGCAGCCGAATATCCACAGGTCTCCAGCCGACAAGCACAGAAGTGACTGCATTCCAAGCGCATCGGCCTGCCTCGTGATGGAGATGGTCTCGGCAGCCCCGGGTACTAAAATAATCAAGCAGTGGCCCTAAACCGGGGCTGCCGATTGTTTCGTGCATCGCTGTTTTCCAAATCCGGAGAAGTCGGCTATGAACGACGCCTGTCGGTTGGAAAACCTGGTGGAAGAGCATCTGTCCAATCCCATGTTCGGCGCGGAAACGCTGGCGGAAAAGATGCATTTCTCGCCGTTGCAATTGCGCCTGCTCACGCAGCGTGCGTTCGGCATGACGCCGAGTCAATTCATCGACTGCCGGCGGTTGTGGCGGGCGGCCCTGCTGCTGGGCCGGTATGAGCATCCGTATGTGGTATGCCGCATGGCCGGATTTCCCTGTATGCGCCTGTTCCGGCGTTCTTTTGCCCGCGGCTTTCATATGACGCCGGCGGAGTTTCAGGCAAAAATGCGCCAAATAGAAGGGCAGGGTGGGGTGGTGTTGGATTCGCTGCTGAACCCGGTTTTGGTCCGTTTTATCGATGAAACAAGGGGTGTATCATAGAGGCTTAAAAGAAAGGATGAAACCATGAAACCGTCAATGGGCGTTTATCCTGGAACTCCGCCG
>CAZKQR010000266.1:0-2120 GCA_964554965.1 uncultured Cytophagia bacterium
GGACGGCGCCAAGGGCATCGAATGCATCGTCACACGCTCCGGCCATTGGGATCAGAACCTGGTGCTGTACGCAGCGAACGGTAAATTGCTCCAGGACCCGTTTGCCAACGGCTACCAACCGGTGGAATGGGACGGCGACCCGGTGCGCGAGCTGCTGTTTGACAACGGCCGGCGCATCGGCCGGTTCAACGGCGCCACTGTGGACCTGATCGCTGAAGAACAGCCCAATCCGATTCACCGCAGCAGCCTGCTGATGCAGATGGACCTGTATGGAGATTTTCGCGATGAGCTGGTGCTCATAGCCAGATCCCGGACCGGCGCGCCGGTGCTCTGCGTGGTCACGGCCGTCACCATGCTGCCCAAGGCGGCGGTCTCGCCGCTGCACGATCTCAACTACCGTCTGTGGATCGGCCGCAATATGGGCGGAGGGTATCCGACGTTTTATGACCGGACCGGCATCACGCCTGGCGAAAAGCGCTGACAGCGAAGATTGCCTTTAGGGCCTATCATCACCGCAGCCGCCGATAGAGCAGCGGCCGTGGTCGAATAGTGCTTGATTCTTTGCAGCCTGATGTATAAATTATCCCTGCTATATCATAGGTCAATGGTAGACAGAAAAGCGCATACACTCGTCATTCTTTTGGAGGAACCATGAAAAAATCTGCTGTTCTCACTGTTCTGCTGCTCATGTTCACGCTGTCATTGGCCTTTGCCAAGGTCGAGCTGAAATCCGCCCAGATCAAGCCCACCTCCGCAGCGCCGGGCGATACGGTTTGTGTGCGGGTTGAATTTACCGGAGAGCCGGATGCGGTCAAGAGCGTGGTCATTATGGTCCGCGAATACCCCTACGACGCGCCCAAGTTCAGGCTGAAAAAGACGGCAGATCAGAGCGTCTGGACGCTCAAAACGGTCGTTCCGTGGGATGCGCCCATTCAGTCCTTTCACCTGGACATCGGCGCCATCGACAAGAACGACATCGAGGTTATCACCTCCGGCTTTGAAAACAATGAGACCGGCAAAGCCGGAAGCCTCACCTTTGAAGTGAAATAAACTTTAGATGACAAAACGCCGGCCGGCGCAAGCGGTCCCATCAAACCGCCTCTTCCGCCGGCGTTTTCTTTGCCGTTCAAGTCCGAGCAGGAGGATGGTCTGAACCTTGTGCATGAAAATCCCGCTTCCAGCCCCCCTCTGCCGGCGAGCCGTTTTTTCCTGCGCTTCAACGCACGCCTGCTGATCGCACTGACCATCATCTTCAGCCTCCTGTTGACCCTGTATGCCATCTGGGACATCCGCCGGACCCGGCAAGAGTTCTCCGACCTGTTGCAGAACCAGGCAATCAGCCTGCTCTCCCTTGCCCATAAAGCGCTTTCCGATGCAGACCAATCGCTGGATTATCTGCAAAGCCAGCTGGCCGAGCGGCTGCTGGACAACGCCCGGCTGTTGGATCAGTTGGATCAGCAGGGCCGGTTGACGCCGACCCTGCTGACCGAACTGGCTGAACAGAACCATCTCTATCGGGTTCAGGTGTTCGATCGCCAGGGCCGGCTGGTGATGACCAACACAACCGGCGAGCAGCGCGGCGCAGGACCCGGACCGGGTCCCCGTTTTCAGCTGCAACCGATACTGAACGGAGAAGAAGAGGAACTGGTGCTGGGCTTTCGCCAGGGCCGCTTTGGCAGCGGACAACGGTTTGCGGTTGCCAGAAAGAGAAGCCGGGGCGGCGTGATCACCGTCAACGCGGACGCGGAGGAGATGCTGCATTTTCGCCGCACCGTGGGCGCCGGCAGCTTTATACGCACTATGAAAGAAATCCCGGATGTGCGCTACATGGTGCTGCAGGACAGCGTGCAAATTCTTCTGGCCTCTGAAGGCGTCCGCGCCATGAACAGCATCCCCGCTGATCCTTTTTTACTCACCGCCCTTGCAGACCAACAGCCGCATTTCCGCTTCAGCGAATATGAGAATGAGCGCGTCGCCGAAATCGTCCAAACGATCGAAATGGAACACTATGATCGAGGTTTGCTGCGCATCGGCTTGAGCACCAGCCATTTGGCAGCAGCGGAAACAAATGCCCTTCGCCGCGTGCTGCTGCAGTCGCTGCTCTTTGTCTTTGTCAGTGT
>CAZKQR010000266.1:2220-6367 GCA_964554965.1 uncultured Cytophagia bacterium
CAAATGCCCTTCGCCGCGTGCTGCTGCAGTCGCTGCTCTTTGTCTTTGTCAGTGTGGCCTTGACCCATTTTATCATCAATCTGCAGAACTATCGCACCCTGCAAAAAGCGTATCGCCGCATCGAAGGGCACACCGGCAGCATCCTTGCCCATCTGCACGAGGCCGTGGTAGCCCTGGATGCGAAGGCAAGGGTGACGGTGTTCAACGTCTCTGCGGAAAAGCTTTTCAACCTGCGATCGGACCGGGTGATCGGCAGACCTTGTCCCGCTCAGATCGATGTGTGCGGCTGGTTGACGCAGGCGCTCGAGGCCGGGAAGGATCTGGTCGATCAGCAGGGAACCATCACGGTGCAGGAGAAAGAGCTGGTGATCCATGGAGACATCACCGTGCTGCGCGACAGCCAAGGCCGCATCGACACGGCGTTCGCCGTGCTGCGCGATATGACGCAGCAGCAACGCCTGGCCGAACAGATCAAACGGCAGGAGCAGCTCACCGCTATGGGGCATCTGGCCTCTGGGGTGGCGCATGAGATCCGCAATCCGCTCAACGCCGTCAGCATGATCGCGCAACGGCTGGGGCTGGAATTTTCACCGAAAGAGGATGCTGAGGAGTACCATCGCCTGACGCAGACCGTTGTCTCTGAAAGCCGGCGCATCAACGACATCATCCAGCAGTTCTTGACCTTTGCCAAACCCGCGCCGTTGAACCGGGGCGAATGCCGCGTGGAAGAGATCCTTCACCACGTCGCCGGACTGATCAGGCCGACAGCCGAAGCCAAAGGGATCAACGTCACGGTTCATGCTCAGACTGTGCGAGAGATCGAGATCGATCGGGACAAAATGGCGCAGGCGCTGCTCAATCTGGCGCAGAACAGCGTGGACGCCTGTTCCAGCGGCAACGAGGTTCAGCTGGCGTGCCGGCCCATGGGCGACAAGATCCATCTCATCGTCCGCGATAACGGTCCGGGCATTCAGCAAGGGGACTTGGGGAAAATCTTTCACCTCTATTACACCACGCGAGAAAAAGGAACCGGCATCGGATTGAGCATCGTCCAGCAGATCGTCAATCAGCATGACGGACTCATCACTGTCACCAGTAGCCCTGGACAGGGCGCCGCCTTTACCATTGAATTGGGTTGATGGATACAGCGAGGCGACAGGGGAAGCCGCCGGATAATTTTAGCCCACCTTTGGTTTATGCATTCAAGCCTGACCAGACAGAGCCTCCCTTCTGCTCATTTTCCGCGATGCTGATCACGTTTTTCGATCGATGACATAGAGATGCACAAAAACGCGGCCGGCTCTGACTCAGCGCAGCAGCAGCATCTTGCGTGACTGGGAAAAACCCGGCGCAGTTAGCCGGAGAAAATAAAATCCTGAAGGCATCTCCTGGCCGGCGTCATCACGAGCAGACCAATGCAGCCGGCGCATCCCCGCCTGCCTGATCCCCTGGTCAAGCGTCGCCACCGTTTTTCCCAATAGATCAAGAACCTGAACAGTGACCATTCCGGGCTTGAGCAGAGTGTACTCCACCGTAGTGCTGCTGTTGAAGGGATTGGGGTGGTTTTGCTGCAGGGCGTAATCAGCCGGCAGCGCGGGCTCGACGACCACAACGCCCAACGCAGCGGGGGTGATGATCTCCGCTGTCTTGATGCTGGTGTTGCCGAGATAACCGCCTGCGACCAGAATACGGCCGTCCTGCAGCAGCGTCGCGGAATGAGCATAGCGGGGCACTTTCAGGCTGTCGGCAAAGGTGAAGGTTCTGCTGACAGGATCATACATTTCCACAGAGCGGGTGATGGCCGGAATCAGTCCGCCGATAAAAAGAATCTTGCCGTTTCTCAATAGCAGCGACACAAAATTCCTGCGACCGCCTGTCTGCATCGCCCCGGCTGCAGTCCATAAACCGGTTTGCGGATTGAAAATTTCACAGTTGCTAGCCGAAAAGGCGCCTGCGGCAAGAATCCGGCCGTCCGGAAGGGGGGTCAGGGAAAAATTACTCCGCGGAACACTCATGTCTCCGGCGGCGGTAAAAAAACCTGTCGCAGGGTCGTATAGCTCGCAGGATTTGAGAAGGATGCCCATCCCAGGCGTGGTTGTCCGCAGGCCCCCGGCGATCAGTACTCGACCGTCGGGCAGTAGCGTCGCGGCATGGCTTGAGCGGTCGGTCAAAAGGCTGCCGGTTGTGGAGAAGGCGTTCGTTGCTGGATCAAATATCTCTGCAACCGCGTGGGTCTGCGGTCCCGATTGATGCTGACCGGCGGCGATCAACACCCGTCCGTCCGCAAGCAGGGTCGCGGTATGAAAGGAGTGATCGGTTTCAAGGCTGTCCGTGGCCGTAAAGAGACCGCCGGCAGGATCATAGATCTCGGCATATTTCTGACTGTTGATTCCGCCGGCGAGCAGCACCCGGCCATCGGGCAGCAAAGTGGCCGAGGAACCCTGGAAGAAATTTTTTTTCGTACTGCCGGTGAGACTAAAGCTCCCGGTATTGGAATTGTAAAGCTCTGCTTTTCTTTCGCCGCCGCCGGCGATCAGAACCTTGCCATTATTCAGCAGAGTGGCGGTATGATAGGAGCGAGCGATTTGCAGATCACCGGTGTAACTCCACTGTGCGGTCAGGCGCGAGGGGGCGGTTAGACAAAATCCGGCGAGCACGACTAGGAACAGCGTTCGAGCTTTCATGACCTTGCCTCCACTGGTTTGCAGGTGCGAACGATCGGAGAGAAAAGACCCATACGATAGAGGGCGCTCCGCGGGGATGGGGTGAACTAAGCAGGGAGGTGAGAGGTGAATGCCTGCAGCAGCGGATAATCCCCCGGGCGACGGTTCTAAGGCCTGTTAAAAAATATTCAATCACACCGTTAATGTCAAAGGGAACTTGCCGAATTCGCATCGAACCGTTCAGGCAGAATCCATGCAGCAAGTGATCCTGAGCATCACATGGATCGTTCAGCCGGCTGCCGGTATTGGGCGGACCAGCGTGTTCCCCCCACTGGACAGGGAAAGATCCAGCGGCGCATTCGTTTTGTACGACCCGCAGGTGAAATCCGGCACAGTGATGGGAAGGGATCCGTTCGCGACAGACCATTCACTCAGTGGAACGATGGCGCTCCAGGAGGCGGCGTCATACACGTCCTGCTCCAACGGAAGCCCATTCCTGAGGCAGTCGATCAGGCGCCAGTCCATCATAAAGTCCATGCCGCCGTGTCCACCGATCCTTTTGGCCAGGTCGCCCACCCGTCTGACGATCTCTGGAGTGTATTTTTCCCACAGCTCTTTCATTTGATCCTCGCTGATCCAGCGATCCCCCAGAGCGATGCGCGGCGGTTCAGGATATTTCTGCGACATCCCCTTGGTCCCGCTCACCAGCTGCAGCCGCGAGTACGGCCGCGGACTGGTGATATCGTACTGAAGCAGGATGGTTTTGCCTTTTTCCGTCCTGATCAACGAACTGTTCATGTTGCCGCGGTACGAGTGGGTGTCGAACTGTTTATAAAAGTCGTCCTGTTTGGCCATCTCGGCGGCTTTTTTGCCCATCATAAAATCATTTGACGACATCGAAGTCATACAGGTCATCCGGTCGCCGCGGTTGATGTTGAGAACCTGGCAGAGCGGGCCGAGCCCATGGGTGGGATAGAGGTTTGCATTCCGGCGCTGGCTCTCCCGCAGACGCCACATGCCGGTGCTTCTCGGCAGGTTAAAGTTCATCTCCAGTTGATCGTGGATATAGCCGCCTTCCACGTGAATGATATCGCCGAAAAGCCCCTGCCGCACCATATTGAGCACCAGCAGTTCAAAAAAATCATAGCAGCAGTTTTCCAGCATCATGCAGTGCTTCTTTGTTCTTTCAGAGGTTGCGACCAGCTTCCAGCCCTCCTCGAGGTTGGACAGCGCCGGCATCTCCGTAGCGGCATGTTTGCCCGCCTCCATGGCTGAAGCCGCCATGTTGGCATGCATGCCGCGGGGGGTGCAGATATACACCAGATCGAGATCGTTCCTTCGGGTCAGCTCTTGCCAGATCTCCTCGCTCCCTGCATACTCTGCAGCGCGCGGCAGACCGGCGTCTGCCAGGCTTTTCTGTCCCAGATCGACGCGATCCTGGTATTTATCGCAAAGAGCTCTGATCTCGACGCCCTCTATGAGCC
>CAZKQR010000267.1:0-1765 GCA_964554965.1 uncultured Cytophagia bacterium
CTATACCGCGATTCGGCCAACGCACCACAGGCGGCAGAGGCCATGCGGGTCACGCCCGACGATCTGCTGCAGATGGGGATTATCGATAAGATTATCAAAGAGCCGGACGGCGGCGCGCATGCTCATCCCGCTGCGGCGGCGCAATTGCTCAAACAAGCCTTGCTGCAGGAACTGGCCAGCCTGCGCAGAATCTCAGCCACCCGGTTGGTGAAACAGCGAATGGAAAAGTTCAGCCGCATGGGCGTTTATTCAGAGTAGAACCGGGCTGAAGAGCGCAGCCGCCGGACCGAGCGCTGGTTCCGTTCAGCGCGCTCTGGTCCGCAACAGAGTGCGGAAGAATTTTTTTATTGAGTGTCTGCGCTTTTTTTGCTATTTTGTATCGCTGCCAGGCTGCGCACACCGGATGAGCCCACGGCCGGTGGATTTGCAGCCGGCTTGGCGGGCGGCCGCCGGCCTTTCTACTTAAAAATTTGGGAGACACTTGATGGTCAGCAAAGAGCTTCTGGAGATTTTAGCCTGTCCCTCCTGCAAAGGCGATCTGAGCTACGACGCGGAAAAAGACACGCTCACCTGCAGGGCCAAACACTGCCCGCAGTGCGGCATGCCCGTGGATGAAAAGGGCGCCTGCACGGACGCCGAATGCGGCAAAACCACCTCTGCCCCGGTCGGACTGGAATACCGGGTGGAGGAGGATATTCCGATCATGTTGATCGATGAGGCCAAAAAACGGCCCCTTTAAGCCCCTGGGGATCGTTGCCTGCCGCACATCATCATTCGCATTCTTTTCTTCGTTCTAACAAACTGTTTTAATTAGCTTAAAGCAGTGTGGAGCATTGTGGGGCCCCTATGTTCCGGCGGAGAAAAGCCTTGCTTCTTTGGCAAATTCCTTCTATATTACTCGATAAACCATCTTGTTAAGCAAACGGTTTTCCTATGCTCAATGCCAAGGTCCTATTGCTCAATCAGAACTATGAGCCCTTGACCGTGGTGACCGCCCGGAAGGCGATCGTTCTCGAGTTCGCTGAAAAGGTGGAGGTTGTGGAACGGCGGGATCGATGGGTTTATTCCCAGCACCTGCGTTATCCGGTGCCGAGCATCGTACGTCTGCGCCGTTTCATTCATATACCACATAAGCGGGTCGAGTTGACGCGTCGCAACATTCTGCGCCGGGACGGTTATCGCTGTCAGTACTGCAGTTCGACCAAGGGACCGTTCACCATAGATCATGTAATGCCCAAAACACGGGGCGGGAGCGATACCTGGGAAAATCTGGTCTGTGCGTGCGTGGAGTGCAACAGCCGCAAGGGCAATCGAACGCCGGAGCAAGCCAATCTGCGCATGGCCAAGCAACCACGCCGGCCCAGTCATCTCTTCTTCATTCAGCATTTCATCGGCATTCAGGAGGAGGGGTGGAAGCCGTATCTGTTTATGAACTAAAATTCATGCGCTGCAATCATTCGTGGAATTCATGGAGGGCCGTGCTGCAAACGGCCCTCCCTGTGTTATAGTATGCCCTACAAAATCAAATTAGAATCCTTCGAGGGACCTCTTGATCTGTTGTTGTTTCTGATCAAGAAGGAAGAGATCGATATCTACGACATCCCGATCGCCAGGATTACCGAGCAGTTCCTCGCCTACGTGGAAATCATCCAGCTGCTGGATTTGGAAGCGGCCAGTGATTTCATTCTGATGGCCGCCACGCTGATGCGCATCAAGGCGCAGTTGCTGCTGCCGCGCATGACCGAAAGCGAGGAGGTGGAGGAGT
>CAZKQR010000267.1:1775-6284 GCA_964554965.1 uncultured Cytophagia bacterium
GATCCGCGTCAGGAGCTGGTCCACCGCCTGCTCGAGTACAAACGATTCAAGGAGGTGGCGGAGGATCTCAGCGTCAAGGAGGATATCGCCGCCAAGATCTATCCGCGCGGCAGTTTCAAGTTTGAGGAAGGCTGGGACGACGAGTTCCTCGCCAGCTCTGAAGTAACGCTGTTCGATCTCGTGGCCGCGTTCCGTTCTCTCTCCGATCGCGCGCCCAAGGTTACGGTCCATGAGGTGCAGCTGATCTCCGTCACTCTGGAGGAGCGGATCGAGTATGTTGAGCGGATCGTTTTTGAACGCATGGAAGTCAAGTTTCATGAATTGTTTCTGCCCGGCGAAGACAAGATCGTCTGGATCGTCACCTTTATCGCGATTTTAGAGTTGATTCGCAGCCGAACCGTGGTGGCGCGGCAGGATGAACCGTTTGCTGAAATCTATTTGACAAAAGCGGATGAATAAAGAGCAACTACAATCAGTGTTGGAGGCCATGGTTTTCGCCTCCGATACGCCGTTGACCATCCATCAGATGGTCTCGATTCTGGAAAATTTTGAAAAGACGGACATCGAAGAGGCGCTGGGCCGGATTCAGGAGGAGATGACCGGCCGGGCGTTCACGCTGAAAAAAGTGGGCGGCGGCTATCAGTTTGCCTCGCGGCCCGAGTACAGCCGTTGGATCAAGAAAATGTATCAGGGCAAACAGCGCAACCGGCTCACGCGGGCGGCGCTGGAAACTCTGGCGATCATCGCGTTCAAACAGCCCATCTCCCGTGTGGAGGTGTCGGCGATCCGCGGCGTCAATTCCGATGGCGTTATCAAAGGACTCCTGGAACGCAAGCTGATCACCATCAGCGGCCGTGGCGAAGGCCAGGGCCGCGCCCTGTTGTTCAACACTACGCCCGAGTTCCTGCGCTATTTCAGCATCAATGACCTCGTCGATCTGCCCAAACCCAAAGAGATCGAAGAGCTGCTGGCCGCCGGCGAAGCGGCGCGCATCATGGGCGAATTGGAGCAGGCGGCGGTGGAGCAGGAACGGGAGCAGGAGATCGACGAGCCCGGGCTGTTGGAGCCGTCCGAATCGTCCGACGCCGAGTTTCTGCACAGCGAAACACCGGCGGAAGAGATCGCGCTCCCCGAATTGGACGCAGCGCCGGAAACGAACGCTGAGGCCGCTCCGATGGCGGAGGCGACTCTGGATGAAGTGCTGGCCGGCGGTCCGTCCTTCGACGATGAAGAGTCGCAGCAGGCGGACGCCGATGATGACTCCTTTCTGGCCGAAGAGCAGGCAGCGGAAGAACCGGATCCAATCGACCAAGCCGCTGAGGAACCATTTGCAGCGGAAGAACCGGATCCAACCGACCAAGCCGATGAGGAACCGTCTGCAGCAGAAGAACCGGATCCAACCGACCAAGCCGATGAGGAACCGTCTGCAGCGAAGGAACCGGAGGCCTCACAACCGGATAAAGCCGCCGGCGAATCGTTTTTGTCCGATGCTCCGGTCAATGATGAAGAATCCCCACAAGATGAGGATTAACCGCTATCTCGCTCATTGTGGCATCGCCTCGAGACGCAGCGCAGAAAAACTGGTTCTCGAAGGCCGGGTGAAGCTCAACGGCGTGGTGGTGCAGACGCTCGGCTGCCAGGTCGATGAAAAGCAGGACCGCGTGACCGTGGACGATCATCCGGTTCAGTGTGAAGGCAAAAAGATTTATGTTCTTTTAAATAAGCCCAAGGGCTATGTCACCACGGCTAAGGACGAACACGGCCGGAAAACCGTGATGGAACTGGTGAAAATCGACGACCGTCTGGTTCCAGTGGGCCGGCTGGATTACCAGAGCGAGGGATTGCTGCTGTTGACCAACGACGGGGATCTGACCTTTCGCCTTTTGCATCCCCGATTCAGAATAAGCAAAACCTATTACGCGACATTGAAATCCAATTTCAACCCCCGTGATTTTGAACGGCTCACTCGTGGGGTGCAGCTGGAAGACTTTGTTGCTCAACCCTGCGAGGCCTGGTTTTATGGGAGAACGCCGGACCGGGTCGCCGTGTGCCTGCAGGAGGGCAAAAAGCATCAGGTGCGTTTGATGCTGGCCGCCCTGGGCTATGAAGTGAAAAATTTGCGCCGCGTGCAGTTCGGGCCTCTGGTTCTGGAACGTCTGCGCGCCGGCGAATGGCGGCACCTGACCAGCGACGAGGTGCAGGCATTAAAAAAAGCCGTTGGCTTGTCGGCCTGAGGCGACGGCGGGTTGCTCTTTTTATCGCAGTCAGAGGAATATGGCGCGCATGGCCGCTTGTCGCGGAAAATCGTTCATCATCACCATCGACGGACCGGCGGGTTCCGGCAAGAGTACCACGGCGCGCCGTGTGGCGGAACGATTGGGCTACAGCTATCTGGATTCCGGCGCGCTGTATCGTGCCGTGACCTGGGCGGCGCTGCAGCAGAACCTCGATTTGCAGGACAGCGAGCGCGTGGCGCTTTTGGCGGAACAGCTGGATCTCGACCTGCAGGCCGGTGAAAACGGCCTGCGGATTCTGGTCCATGGCCGGGACATCAGCCATGAAATCCGCATGCCGGAAGTTACCCAAGCCATCGCACCGGTGGCGGCCAACCCCGGGGTGCGCCGTGCTCTGCTGGAGACGCAAAGGCGCTTCGGCGAACAAGGCGGCGTGGTGGCTGAAGGCCGGGATATGGGAACCGTGGTCTTTCCGGACGCGGATGTGAAATTTTTTATGGTCGCTTCGCTGCAGGAGCGGGCTAAACGCCGGCAGGCCGAATTGGCGGCCAAGGGCGTGGCCGTGCCGCTCGAGGAACTGATGAACGCCCTGCAACAGCGGGATGACAGCGACAGCCGGCGCACCCACAGCCCTCTGCTTCGGCCGCAGGAGGCCATTGACATCGATACCTCCCGGCTCAGCATCGACGAGCAGGTGGATTTGGTGATCCGGCAAGTTTTAAAAAAGCGGAAGGCATGAAGATTGTCATAGACGCCCATGCCGGTTTTTGTCCCGGCGTTTTGCGGGCGGTGCAAAAAGCGGAAAATCGGCTGGCCCATGCCGGGGATTTGATCTCCCTCGGCGCTTTGATCCACAACCCCATGGAGCTGCAGCGGTTGCAGCAAAAGGGCTTGATCACCAGAGCGCAGGAGGAGCCGGTAGCCGCTGAGCGTCTTATGGACCTGAGAGACCGGCGAGTGCTGGTGCGCACGCACGGTCTGGCACCTGCGGGCTATGAGGCTCTGCGGCAGGCCGGCGCGCAGGTGGAAGATGCCACCTGTCCCACGGTCCGGCGGGTGCAGACCCTGATCGCTGAAAAGGACGAACAGGGCGAGCAGATCGTGATCATCGGCAAGAAGAACCATGCTGAGGTGATCGGATTGGCCGGCTACAGCCGCAAGCCCCTTCTCATCGAGAAGGAGGCGGATCTCAAGGAGGCGGTTTTCAGCGACCGGGTGGCGATATTCTCGCAGACCACCTTTGATCGCAACCTCTTTTTCGCCCTGGCGAAGAACATACAGCACCGGGTTTGTCAGGCTACGGTGCATGACACCACCTGCCGCCACATCACCCAGCGGCTGCAGCGGCTGGTCGATTTCGCCGCCTCGGTGGAGGTGCTGCTGCTGATCGGCGGCAGCCACAGCTCCAACTCGCAGGTGCTCTACGAGGCCTGCCGGGCGGTGAATGAACGATCGTTCAAGATCGAAGGGGTGGAGGAACTGGATCGCACCTGGCTGCGGCCCACGGATTGCGTGGGGATCTCCGGCGGTGCTTCCACTCCGCAGTGGCAGCTGGAAAAGGTGCGCGACTATTTGCTCGAACTCTCGGCCCAGTAGGGCCAATTCACAATAACAAGGAGGTTAACTAACCCATGAACGAAGAAACCAAAGAAAACGTGCCGGCCGAAGAGGTTGGCGCCGTCATCACGCAAGGGACAGGAGGTGATGTGCTCACGCCCGCAGTTCCGACTGCGACGAATTCTCAGAAAAAATCAACGGACATGAAGGCCTTCAACACCCTGGACGACGAAGAAGGATACAGCAGCGAAGAGTTCGCTCAGCTGGCCAACCTCTACGAGGAGACGCTGTCCGACTTTGTGTCCGGCGAAGTGGTCACCGGCAAGGTGTTGGCCGTCAATGAAAAAGAGGTAGCGGTGGACATCGGCTTCAAATCCGAAGGCGTGATCCCCATCGATGAATTTGACGATCCCTCCACCATTCAGGTGGGGCAGGACATTCAGGTGTTCATCGACGACATCGAAGACCCGGACGGCATGCTGGTGCTCTCCAAGAAAAAGGCCGATTTCATGCGCATCTGGGACCTGGTCAACCAGTCCTACGACCGCGGCGAGATCGTCAAAGGCAAGTGCGTGCGGCGGATCAAGGGCGGTATTGTGGTGGATCTGAGCGGGGTGGATGCGTTTTTGCCCGGTTCGCAAATAGACGTACGGCCGATCAGGGATTTCGACGCGTTGATCGGTCAGATGATGGATTTCAAGATCGTCAAGATCAACAA
>CAZKQR010000268.1:0-6279 GCA_964554965.1 uncultured Cytophagia bacterium
AATAGGCGCCGCTGATGTCGCTGATCGCTTGGATAATGCAGCCTGCTTTTTTCAGCAGATCGGCACTCACAGAGCCGACATTGCCGAAGCCCTGCACAGCGATCCGGGTCTTGGCCGGAGTCATGTTCATCCGGTTGAGCAGCTCCAGGGTGACAAACATGACGCCGCGGCCGGTGGCCTCGCGCCGCCCCAGAGAGCCGCCCAACTCGATGGATTTGCCGGTGACGATGTCCAACACCGTGCTCCCCTGGTACATGCTGACGGTATCCATGATCCAGCCCATGGTCTCTGCATTGGTGTTCACATCAGGGGCCGGAATGTCGCGATGCGGGCCGATGATCGGCATAATGGCCACCGTATAACGGCGGGTAAGGCGACGCACCTCTTCGTAGGAAAGTTTGCTGGGATCCACTTTAATGCCGCCTTTGGCGCCGCCATAGGGGATGTTGACCACTGCGCATTTCCAGGTCATCCACATGGACAAAGCCTTTACCTCATCCAGCGTGACGTCCTGATGATAGCGGATGCCGCCTTTGCAGGGACCACGTGCACTTGAATGTTGAACTCGGTGTCCTTCAAAAACCTCAATATGACCGTCATCCATCACAACCGGAAGATGGGCGGTCAACTCCCTTTCGGTGCAGCTTAAAACACGCAGGGTATTTGGATCCATCTTGAGCAATTTAGCGGTGGAACCGAGCTGCTCCAACGCCATTTCGAACACGCCGCCATGTTCCATAGATCTCTCCCGTTTTTAAGTGTAGGACAGTTTGGATACAAACAAAAAAGCCCTATTCCGGTAAAAAGAAATAGGGCTTGTGGTAGAAAAATGATTGATCCATTCAGCAGTGGCCTGTCCGTCCTTGAACAGCTGCAGGACCATCTCCACTGAAAAGGTAAATAGTACCCAAATTCGCATACGGTTTCTGTTCGCTTTGACTTGAGCCGATAATCCTGGGGGCCCGCCCCATTACGGCTGGCTTATTAAAATAGATAGATTACGTTTCATTGTCAAGTGAAAAATCCGCTGACAGCCTTCTCGGGCAGCAGTCCCACCCTGGCGCATCGCCGTCTCAGCGCCAAGAGTCCTTGAATTTTTCCAGATCGCGCCGCTGTTTCTTGGTCGGCCGGCCTTTTTGCGTGACTCGGGACGCTTTCATCGCCTGATCAAACAACGCCATCAATTCTTTGGTCTGCTCATCGATCTCCGGCGTTTCAATTTTCAACAGCTTTCTCGCCAACTCTTTGGACAGGCTCTTTTCCGACAGTCCCAGTACAGTGATGTCCAGATAGCGGCCGTCCGACCGGCGAAGGGTTAGCACATCCCCGGGTTTGATGTGTTTGGAGGGTTTGGCGGTGTCGCCGTTCACTTTGATCCTGCGGCTTTCGCAGGCCTCGGTAGCCTGGGTCCTTGTCTTGAACAGGCGCGCCACTTTGAGCCACTTGTCGATGCGTTGCCCGGCTTCATCGGTCATAGCGCTTCGGGTTTCCTCATCAAAAGTTCCTTTTCCGGCATCGATGGGCGGCAGTGGATGTGCATTTCAGAGGCTTCCGTGTTCGGTCCGCTCGATGATCTCATTTTGCAGAGAGGCGGACAGATCGCAAAAATAGTAGGAATAGCCTGCCACACGCACGATGAGATCACTATGGTGTTCCGGATGTTGCTGCTCTTCTCGCAACCCCTGCGCGCTGACCAAGTTGAATTGCACATGATGCCCGCCGAGGTGGAAATAGGAGCGCACCAGATGACCGAGGCTGCTCATCCCCTTTTCGCCCTGCAGCAGACTGGGGGTGAATTTGAGGTTGAGCAGAGTGCCGCCGGTACGCACATGATCCATCTTGGCCGCTGATTTCAACACCGCCGTAGGCCCTTTTCGGTCTGCGCCCTGAACCGGTGAGATGCCCTCGGAAAGGGGCTTGCCCGCTTTGCGGCCATCTGCAGTGGCGCCGGTCAATGAGCCGAAATAGACATGACAGGTGGTCGGCAGCAGATCGATGTGATATTCGCCTCCCTTGGTGTTCTTGCGGCCCTCCACTGCATGATAAAACAGCTCGAACACCTGTTTCATCAAGGTGTCGGCGTAATCGTCATCATTGCCGTAGCGGGGAGTTCGGTTGACCAGCAGCATCCGCAGCTCTTCGTCGCCGGCAAAATCGTTTGACAGGGCGGTGAGCAGTTCGGCCAGGGTCAGACGCTTCGTTTCAAACACATGATATTTGACCGCGGACAGGCAATCGGTAATGGTGCCCAGGCCCACACCCTGAATGTAATTGCTGTTGTAGCGCGCGCCGCCGTCGTGATAATCTTTCCCGGTGAGGATGCAGTCGTCGATGAGAACGGAGAGAAAGGGAACCGGCATAAAGGCGGCATACAGACGCTCAATGACCTGATTGCCGGCTACTTTAATATCGACCAAGTGGTTGATTTGAGCCCCGTAGGCATTGAGCAGGTCCGCAAAGGAGGCGTGCGTCCTGTCCAGGTCAATCTGCAGACCGATGGTTTCGCCGGTGCGCGGATCCCGGCCGTTGTTCAAAGTGATCTCGAAAATTTTCGGCAGATTGAAATAACCGGTCAGGATATAGGCCTCTTTGCCGAACGCGCCGGTCTCCACACAGCCGCTGGTGCCGCCGGTGCGCGCATCGACCAGGCTCTTGCCCTGGCGCAGCAGCTCTGCCACCACCGCGTCGGCGTTGAACAACGAGGGCTGGCCCCACCCTTTGGCCACAATCTGCAAAGCGCGGCGTAGAAAAGCGTCCGGGTTTTTATGGCTGAGCTGAATGTTTGAACTGGGCTGCAGCAGACGCATCTCGTCGATCACATCCAGGATCAGATAGGTGACCTCATTTACGCCGTCCGAGCCATCGGCTTGGAGACCACCGCTGTTGATGTTGGCAAAATCGGTATAGGTTGCGCTTTCAGCCGCGGTGACCCCGACCTTGGGTGGCGCGGGCTGATTGTTGAACTTGATCCAAAAGCACTGCAGCAGCTCTCTCGCTGTGTCCTGATCCAAAGCACCTGCCGCCCGGTCTGACTGATAAAACGGATAGAGATGCTGGTCCAGACGGCCGGGATTAAAGGAATCCCATGGATTGAGCTCTGTGATCACGCCGAGATGGACAAACCAGTAGGATTGCAGCGCCTCATGAAACGAGCGGGGTGGCTGCGCAGGCACCCTTCGGCAGACCTCGGCGATGCGCTTCAGCTCACGCTGACGCCGGGTCGAGCGCTCCTGCTGTGCCAGCCGCTCCGCCTCCTCGGCATAGCGGTTGGCCAGGGTGATAATGGCCTGCGCGCAAATCCGCATGGCCTGCAGTTCCTCAGACCGCTGCCAGGCGGCCGGATCGTGCAGATAATCTAATTTCATCACCGCGTCGTCGATCCGGCTGATGAAATCCAGCATCCCCAGACGGTAGATCTTGTCGTCCAGCACCGTATGACCCGGGGCGCGCTGCTCCATGAACTCGGTGAATATGCCGGATTGATAGCAGCCATGCCAGGCCGGCGTCATCCGAGAAAAAATTTTTTCCCGCATGGTGCGGCCATGCCAGAAGGGGATGATGCGCTCGCGATAAACATCGCGCATGGCATCGCTTACCTGAAAGGGCGTTTTTTCTCTGTGGTGCAGCACCTGCAAGTCCTCAAGCGAATGGCAGGTCAGTTCCGGATAGGTGTAGGTCGCTTTCGGCGCCGGACCTCTTTCACCGACAATCCATTCGTCCTCTTGGATGCAGACAACCTTGTTCTCCATCAGATAGCGAAAAACCTGCGCACGCAGAATGGGAACGGATACATCGCCCGCTTGGGCATACGCGCTGGTGACCAAAATCGCCCTTTCGGGCGATAGATACGGTACTGCGTTCAGACTATTTTCGCGTAATCGGCGAACACGTTCGTTCATGGATTATTTTCCGCATAGCGGTTCGACATGAAGGCGCCCTATCGTTCTCACCGCAGCAACGGTGCAGAACCGTGGCGCCGGCTTTCAGCGCTGCCGGGGAATTGCCGGGCAGGAAACCGCAAACGGGCTGCGCTGAATCAGCCGATAATATCTTTTTTAAATTTTTCAAAGTCCAGGATGACCACCCGGTGGCCCTCCCGTTTGATCAGCCCTTTATCCTCGTAATCGGCCATCACGCGGGAGATGGTTTCACGTGCCGTGCCCGCCATATTGGCCAGATCCTGCTGCACCGGAATTTTAGGGATGATCATGCTGGGGCCGCGCAGATAGCCGGTTTGCTCTGCAACGTGGATCAGCGTGGATCCCACGCGGCCAAAAGCGTCCTGCAACGTAAGATTTTCGATCTGCGTGTCGGCACGGCGGATGCGGTCGGCCATCACGCGCATCATTTCAACCGCAATCACCGGGTAGCGTTCCAGCATGGAGAGGAATTCAGCGCGGCGCAGGGTCAAAAACTCGGAATCCTCCATGGCCACCACAGTGGCGGAACGCCCCTTGCCGTCGATTAATGAAAGCTCACCGAAAAATTCACCGGATTTCAAAATGGTGATGATGACTTCCCGGCCTTCGTCACTGGTTCGGGTTACCTTAACCATCCCCTTGAGCAAAATGAATAACGTTTGGCCAACCTCTTCCTCGACCAGAAGAACCTGATCCCGTTGACATTCACGGCGCAGGCACTGATCCGCGATCTGGGAAACGTCGGCATCGTTCAGTTTCGCAAAAAGGGGAACTTTTTTCAACAACCGGATAACACGCTCTTCGGCCATAACGTTCATCCCTCTCGTTAAGTGTGGAGGCTCATCTTAAGGGCGGATCAACAGCCGTACGCCCCCTCACTCTCAATATACTTAAAAAAAACATGCCGGGAAACAGAAATTAACCCTGTGCGAGACATTTGTCGTACAGGTCCATGATCCGGGAGAGAAATCTCTCATGGCTGAACTGCTCCACGGCGGTCTGCAACGCCCGTCGGGCCAGGCGTTCACGCAGGTCGGGCTGTTCCAGCATGCGCTGGACAGCCTGGGCAAAGGCCTGCACTTGGTTGGCATCGAAAAGCAGCCCGTTCTCTTCATGGCGGACAATGTCCAACACTCCATCGCAGCGCGTAGAGATCACCGGCTTGCCGGCAGCCATGGCCTCGATCAGCACCAGGCCAAAGGCCTCTGCGCGGGATGGAAAAGCGAACAGGTCCAGCGCAGCAAACACCGCAGGGATATCGGCCCGAAAACCGGGTAAAAGAAGTGAATCCTGCAAGTGCAATGAGTTGATTCTATCGTAAATGGGCTTAGCGCGGTACTCCTCGCCGCGGGTGGGCTCTCCTACGATCACAAAACGAGTAAACGGAAACCGTCGCTGGATCTCCGCCGCCATATCGAGAAATTCCAAGTGACCCTTGCCGTCCTGCAGCCGGCCGATAGTACCGATTAAAAACTGATCGTCGCTGATCCCCCACTCCCGGCGTACTGAACAACGCCAAGAGCCTGGGTCCTGAAAATGCGCGACATCAACGCCGTGATGGATGATCTCAATCTGTCCCTCCTGGACCGGATGGGTATCCAGTAAATTCTTGGCGATCACCTGCGAGATGGCGATCAGACGGCAGACATGCCGGTACAGGTACCTGTGCAAAAAATCGCGTTTAGGCTTTTGCGTGCCTATGTGCTTGGTGAAAACAATGGGAATTTTAACGGTGCTATGCAGGGCCGGCACCAGCGTCCATAGGTCTTTGCCGAAATGCACATGAAGCAGATCAGGCGATTCTTTTTTCAGCTGTGCGCAGGTTTTGTACAATGCTTTTGGATTAAAATAGCCCCTAGGTTCAAAATCGAAAGCGGACAGATCGCTGCGAACCGCCTGTCGAGAGAGCTCACTGTCCGGTGCGCACCAGACCGTAACACTCAGGCCGGCTTGCCGGAGCTGGTTAGACAAAGAGAGGACATGCATCTCCATGCCGCCCCAGGAGCGTGAGGAGCAGACTTGAGCGATCGAAAGCCTGTGCATCACAGTGTCAATCCCTATAGAGCCGATGATCCGCGATATACTTTTCCACCGCTTCGGGCGTCCAATAGCGGATGCTTCGACCGTCTGCCACCCGCCCGCGGATTTCAGAGGCGGAGAGGGCCATCATTGGAATAGAGACCGAAAGAAACGGTCCATAGCGCGCGGCAGGCGAATCGTTCTCCTCGTGCAGCGGCCGGTTCACCACCACCACTTGCGCAAGCGTTACAATGCGCTGAGGATCTTTCCAGGTATGAAAACCCTGCAGATTATCTGCGCCGATGATCAGATACAGTTGGCTGCGGTCAAAACGGCCGTT
>CAZKQR010000269.1:0-6254 GCA_964554965.1 uncultured Cytophagia bacterium
GATCTCTGTTTTTCCCAACTCGAGTCCGTTGAGACGAAAATCGCGCAGTTTGGCCTCAGCCGCCCAATCCGCCTTTGCCAGCTGCCAGCCATGCCCCACGGCATGGATACTGCCGGTAAGCGACGCATGTTCCGAGACCGGCCACCAATCCGCCGGATCCACACGATCCAGCTCCAGCCGAACCTCGAGAGGAGCCGGCTTTCTTTTCCGGTCCATTGCCAGATTTAAAATCACACTCTGCTGCTGCTGTTCAACCATCGCCATGATCTGCAAGGCCTCGGCAGAACCTTTGATATGTGCATCGACCATGGGCCGGCCCAGCAACGCGAACCCGGGCATAAACGCTTCGACCTCCCTGGCATCTACGGGTTCGCCGGTCAGATGCAGATCCACGCCCGGTCGACGATGGGGAACAATCTCTCCCTGCGCGCGAAGCGAAGAGCCCTCCGTCTTGATCAGCAGGTCCGTGATGTGCAGCACACTGTCCTGCCGAGTAGCGCGGCCGTGCATTTCAATGATCCGCAGATCCGGATGCTCCAAGACACCGTAGAGCTGATACAGCGACAGGTTGGTTTTCGCGCGCAGCGCAGCGATGTGCGCATGGACGGTCAGATCGCTCAATCGTCTGGGGATGAAGGATGGGGAATCGTTCAGGGCTATGCCGATTCCGCCCTGATGGATCCACAGTGTGTCGACAATCACCTGCCAAAACCGGCGGCCGCCTGAAGAGGAGGAAAGAAACTGCGGAAGATTGAACGATCCGTCAGGCAGTTGGCGGATGTGCAGTTGGGGTTCTTCCAGGCCCAGCTGCCGAATATCCAGCCGGCTGCGAAACAGCGCCCAGGGATTCCATATCATGGTCACGTCGCGGCAGGTGAACAGCGTATCCCCTTTGTTCTGCACGACGATGTCATCGAGGCTCAGGTATTGCCACAGATTGCCGTGCAGGCGTCCCAGGCTCACCGACACGCCGGTCTGCGCCTCCAGTACGCTGCCGAGAACGCGGCCGATGTAAGAATGGACGAACTGCGTTTGAGTGAGCAGCGCGGTGGTGAGCACGAACAGGAGCAGGGCCAGAGCCAGCGCCAGTGCTATTTTGACTACTTTCTTCAGCATTCCGATGTGAGATAAAAACGCATCTTTTTACTCTTTTCGACAACCGGTGAATTCACCCGCCGAGCGGTTTGAATTAAAAAGCCTGTCCGATGCTGACATGGACCTGCATCGAACGGTTCCCTTCTCCTAACGGCCAGGCCAGATCCAAGCGGATGGGGCCGATCGGCGTCTGAAAACGCAGGCCGGCGCCGCCGGCATGGCGCAGTTCAGACCAGGGAAAGGTGAGATAATCGCTCCAGACGTTGCCGACGTCATAGAACACGACGCCGTGGAGCATCTTGTACAATGGGTATCGCAGCTCCGCGCTGGCCTCAGCCTGGCTGTTGCCGCCCAAGGGCTTGTTCACCGAACTGACGGGGCCCAGCATACTCCGGCCCCAGCCGCGCACCGAGTTGGAGCCGCCGGAATAAAACCGTTCTTCCAGCGGTGTGACCTTGTCCTCATAGAGCGGCTTCATGGATCCAATTTTCGCCCGCACGGCGAACACATACCCTTCCATCAACTTGGTGTATTTGCGCGATTCAAAGATCCAGCGGAGAAAATGAAAATCGCTCTGCAGCCCCACGCCCGTGAGCGTGAGGGTAGAGGCATGATACCAGCCGCGTTGAGGTTGAAACAGTGGATAGGAATGATCATTCACCCAGCCAAAAGTCACGCTGGATTTATTATACAGCTTGACGTCCTGATTCTTCAGCGCTTCGGCGATGGTCATCTCGCTCACGCTCAATCGATCCCGTTCGTAGATATAGCTGACCGAGCCATCCGTATAATACGAAAACCGCTGCTGATAGCTGAAATCAGCGCCGTAGCGCTTGATGGAAAAACCCGGTTCTTTCTCCGAACGGCTGAAAGGGCTCAACGACAAAAAGGCGCCAGGGTGGATAAAGGCCGGCTGGATGAGCTTGAGCAGAACGTTATAGGGTTCGAGCTTGCTGTGTTTGGCCGTCAAGGTGAGGCTGCGTCCGCCGCCGAGCACATTGAGAAAGCGCAGATCGCCGGAAAAGCGCAGCCGCTCCTCCCGGCCATACCCCACGCCCAGTTTGGTGGTCAGCCGCGGCGCTTCTTTGACGATCAGTTCCACCGTCAGAACATGATGATGTGATTCATTGGTGGAAACTTTGATGGTCACATATTGAAAAAGGCCCAGCTGATAGATAAAGCGCTGGGAGCGCTGCACCACCTCCTGGCTGTAGCGGTCATTCGGCTTGAACGCCACCTGCTTGACGATCAGCGAAGAATCGGTACGATAATTGCCGGAGACCGAGATCGAGCCAAAGCGGCACAAGGGTCCCTGATTGATCTCGAAAAGCAAATCCGCGATGTTATCGGTTTCGCGCAAAGACGGTTTGACCGCCACCTGGGCATAGAGATAGCCGTTGTTGGACAGCGCGGTGGTCAGAGAAGTTTTATCCTGCTGGATCGCCTCATCGCGGAACCTCTGACCGCGGCTCACCGCCAGCTTGCCCTTTTCCTCATGGAAAACCTTATCCAGATATGGACGGCTGCTGGAGTCATGGGCGAAATGATGTTCAATGCGGCCGAGCGATACAGGTTTGCCTTCCTGAATGACAATGTTCACGGCCACGGTCTGATCGCGGTCATTGAACGCCAGCTCGCGGTTGATCTGCACATCGATAAAGCCCTCGCGCTGATAAAAGGCGGTGAGGGTTTTCATATCCTGCTGCAGCAACGGCTCGGTATACTCGGTGGACTTGCCCAGCAGCCGCCGTTTCCAGGGGGATGGAACTCGTGTGATCATCTGCTCGGACAACACCCGATGGGAAAAAAAGTGATTGCCCGAAAAGGTGAGGGCGGAAACATGGTACTCTTCCGCCGCCGACGACAACGAAGCCGTTGTCAGAAGCACACCCACAAGACCGCCGATCAGGGACGATCGGTGGAGGATTCGAAAAACCTTGTTCATGCAGCCAGCAATCCGCTTATTCGTCCGACCGCCCCTTCAGCTCCGCAGTCGCGTTGGTTTCGACCCGGCTGAATACCCGTAAAAAATTCTCGCCCCAGATTTTGCGCAACCTCTGTTCCGAATAGCCGCGCCGCATCATTTCGTGAGTCAGGTTGGGCAATTCGCTCACCTCGTTGCAGCCGATCACCCCTCCTCCCCCGTCGAAATCCGTGCCAATGCCCACGTAATCTTCGCCCACCAGCGCCACCACATGGTCGATATGATCCACCACGTCGCGCACCGAGGCGCGCCGGCCGGTTGACCGCGGAAGGACGTAATCGGAGAGAATGCACATCTGCAGCACGCCGCCCGTTTCCGCCAACTTAAGGATCATGTCATCGCTGAGATTGCGCGGATGGCCGCACAGCGCCCGGCAGCAGGAATGGCTGGCGATGATCGGCGCGCTGGAGAGCTCCACCACGTCGTAAAAGGTCTCATCCGATGCATGCGAGACATCGACGAGCATGCCCAGACGATTCATCTCCCGCACCGCCTTTTCGCCGAACGCGGACAGGCCGTGGTGCACGGCGCCATGGGGATCGGTGGACGAGTCGCACAACTGATTGTTGGTGGAATGGCACAGGGTGATATAGCGTACGCCCTGCTGATAATACCGGCCGATGGCGCTCACCTCTTCGGCCAGAGGAAATCCGTTTTCCAGGCCGATGTACATGGAGAGCTTAGCCATCGCTTCGTTCTCACGGGCATGCTGAGATTGGGTCGCCAGGGAGACCCGGTCTCCATAGTCCAAGCATAGGCGATGCACCCGACTCAACAACGCATCGGCTTGCGCCCGGGCCAACCGATAATTCTCCTGCGTGAGCGGACGCTGGCCGACAAACACCGCGAAGAACGAGGCGTCGAGATTGCCGTCGGCCATGCGCGGCAGATCGACCTTGCCGCCGGCGCGGTCGCCGCCCTGATGGCGCGCCGAGATATCCCAAGCGGGATCGGACAGACGCAGCGGCGTGTCGCAGTGGGTGTCTATCGTCAATAGGGCGCGATGCAGCTTGAGGCTTTGCAGGGGATCCACCTGGGCATGCAGCAGCAGGGGAATGGCCAACAAAAAATGTAGTAGGCTGGTCCTGGGCATGGATCTTTGCTTCCTCTCATCATCCATCAATAAAAGTATGGCCTGTTCCTTCCTGGTAAGCAGGCGGTCAGGCGGCCGAAGGTTCCACCACGCCCTTGAGCACATGGGCCGTGGCCTCGGTGATGCGCGCTTGAATGAAATCGCCCGGACGACCGGCGCCGGCGGGAAGAATCACCAGCAGATTGCCGTCGGTCCGTCCCTGAACCTCTTCAGCCGATTTTTTACTGCCCTGGCGTTCGATTAAAACCTTCTCCACCGAACCGATGCGCTGTTGATGGCGCGCCAACGAGATCTCTTTCTGCAGGTTGTTCAATCGCACGATTCGCTGGGTCTTGACCTCTTCGCTCACATCGTCCGGATATTTTTTCGCCGCCAGCGTGCCGGGGCGTTCGGAATACTTGAAAATAAAAGCAGAGTCAAAACGCACGGTCTCCATCACCTCCACCGTGTCGGCGAACTCGGCGTCGGTCTCGGTGGGAAAACCGACGATCACGTCCGTGGTCAAAACGACGCCGGGCAATGCCTCCTGAATCTCTGCCGCAAGATCGATGAATTGCTGTTTGCCATAGGTCCGTCGCATCAGGGAGAGTACACGATCATTGCCCGCTTGCAGCGGCAGATGGATGTGCTTGCAGACCGCCGGATGATCTCTCATGACGCGCAGCAAAGCCCGGGGAAAATCCTTGGGATGCGGGGAGGTGAAACGGACCCGCCGCAATCCCGCCACGGTGCTGACCTGCTCCAGCAGACCGGCGAAATCGACCCCCTGAGAGCGATACGAATTGACGTTCTGCCCCAGCAGCGTTACCTGCGGATAGCCCTCAGCCACGAGCCGGCGTATTTCAGCGAGAATACCGGCAACGGATCGGCTGCGCTCGCGGCCACGGCTGTAGGGAACCACGCAGAATGAACAGAAATTATTGCACCCGCGCATGATCGCGATCCAGGCGTTCACCCCCGGCTGGCGCTGCGGATAAATATCCTCATACGTTTCAATTTTGGACAACAGAACGTCATGAAGCTGCTGTTTTTTCCGGCTCGCCTGCCGTATCAGATCGGGCAGTCGACGATAGCTGTCCGGCCCGGCGAGAAAATCGATGGGAGAGTTCGGAGCGTCGAGCAATTTCTGTTTCAATCCGCTGGCCATGCAGCCGAGCACGCCGATCAGCAGCGGCGCGCCGGACCGGTTGTGGCGGATTTCACCGATGCGCGTCAGCACACGGTGGCTGGCGTGCTCGCGCACCGCGCAGGTGTTCATTAACAACACGTCCGCTTCCTGCACATCGCCGACCTCCTGAAAGCCGTCAGCGAACAAAATGCTTTGGACGAGCTCGCTGTCATATTCGTTCATCTGACAGCCATAGGTTTCTATATAGACTTTCATAGCAAACGACCGATCATCTGTTGATCCTCGACAGCGGTGAGCGCCACCGGCAGCCATGCGTTGTGCAGATCGCGGTCAGACGCCACCCGCACTCGAATGTAAGTGTCGGTCACGCCGGTCCACCACCCCCGTTTCCGATCCTCAAAGAGAACGTGCTCAGTCCTGCCGAGGTTGCGCTCCAAAAACCGCCGGCGTTTTTGTGCGCTCAGTTCGCGCAGAATCCGGCTGCGTTTTTCAATCACGGCTTGCGGCACTTTGCCGGGAAAATTCCGGCTCAGGTTATGCCTGCGGTCCGAATAGCTGAACACATGAAAATAGCTGTGGCCGGAACTCTGCAGATAGTCCAGGGTTTGGGCAAAGTGCTGATCGCTTTCGCCGGGAAAACCCACCAGCACATCGGCGCCCAGGCAAAGCCCCGGAACCGCGTCCAGGGCCCGCTGTACAAACGCGTCATACTCCGCCAGGGTATAGCGGCGGTGCATCGCTTGCAGGATTGCATCGCTGCCGCTTTGCAGCGGAAGATGGAGAAACCGGCACAGTTTGCCGTTGACCATCAACGCGAGCACTTCATCGCCGAGCGTGGTGGCCTCGATGGAGGAGATGCGAATGCGCAGCAGTTCGGGGATGGCCTGCAACGCCTGCACCACGTCCGCCAGCGTGCGGCCCTGATGCGCGTACAAACCGATGTTGATGCCGGT
>CAZKQR010000270.1:0-6231 GCA_964554965.1 uncultured Cytophagia bacterium
AACAGTGCTGCAACCGGAGGTACTCATGCGGGACTGTCGGCGAGAACACCTGGTTCCAGGAATGCGGCCAAGGACAATGTCTGAAGAGACGCGAGAGGAAGAAATGCTCAATTCGATGGAACCGCCGGCCGTTCGGCCCGTGGTTCAGCTGATGCCATACTCTTTCAGCTTTTCCCGCAGCGTGGAACGCGAGATGCCGAGCACTTTGGCGGTCTTGGATTTGTTGTGGTTGTTCTTTTCCAGCACCTGGAGAATGTGCTGCTTTTCCACCTCGGACAGGGTCACCGACGCATCATCCCAGCGCACCGGCTGCGGGGCTCTGGCCGGCTCTGCCGCCGGGCCGGCGGCCGCGGCAGCGGAGGACTGGTCGATGGGCTCGAGATGCAGCAGCTCTGCGGTGATCTCGTCCTTTTTGCACAGGATCACTGCGCGTTCGAGCACATTCTTGAGCTCGCGCACATTGCCGGGCCAGGGATAGCGCAACAGCAGGTCCGACGCCTCCAGTGAGATGCCGCGAATGCTTTTGTTGAACTCGCGGTTGTTCTGCTCGATGAACATCTTGGCGATGGGCAGAATATCCTCCGTGTGTTCGCGAAGCGCGGGCACGCGGATGACCATCACTTTCAGACGGTAGAGCAGATCCTCGCGGAACAGTCCTTCGCGGACGCAGGTTTCGAGGTTCTGGTTGGTGGCGGCAATGATGCGCACATCGACGGTGATGTCGGTGGTGCCGCCGATGCGGCGAAAAGAGCTGGTCTCGAGAACGCGCAGCAGTTTGGGCTGCAGCGACATCTTCATGCTGGCGATCTCATCAAGGAACAGCGTGCCGCCGTGCGCCAGCTCGAACAGGCCGCGTTTAGTGGTCTTGGCGTCGGTGAACGCGCCTTTTTCATGGCCGAACAGCTCGCTCTCGAGCAGGTTCTCCGGAATGGCGGAGCAGTTGATCTTGATGATGGTCTTGTCCGCCCGGCTGCTGGAGGCGTGGATGGCGTTGGCCACCAGCTCCTTGCCGGTGCCGCTCTCACCCTCGATCAGCACAGAGGTGCGCGGCGTTTCGGCGATGATCTTGATCAGGTTCTGCACCTCCTGAATCGCCGGGCTGTCGCCGTACAGGCCGCTGTCGGGAAAGCGCTTGCGCTGCTGTTCCTTGAGACGGACCACCTCCAATTTCAACCGATGAGTCTCCAGCGCTTTGGCGACCACCAGTTTCAGTTCGTCCAGCTCGAACGGCTTGAGCAGATAATCATAGGCGCCGGATTTCAGCGCCTCCACCGCCGGCCGGGCGTCGGTCAGCGCGGTGATCATGATCACCAGCAGGTCCGAGGCCTGCTCTCGAATTTTGGCCAACACCTCCAGACCGCTGATGCGCGGCAGTTTGATGTCCAAAAGCACCAGATCGGTCAATCCTTTTTCCAGATGGTTGAGCGCCTCTTCGCCGGAATAGGCGGTGCGCACACTGTGGCCCTCTTTCTTCATCACTTCGGCGATGGTCTGACACAGGTCCTCGTTGTCTTCCACAACCAGAATATTCGCTTTCATTCGCTGATTTCCTCAGTAGGTAAAATAAACTTGAACGCTGTGCCGCGATCCGGGATGCTGGTGACCGTAATTTCGCCGCCGTGGGCGGTGATGATGCGATAGACGATGGCCAGGCCCAATCCGGTGCCCTGTGATTTGGTGGTAAAAAAGGGATCAAAGATGTTTTCCAGGTCCTCGGGCTTGATGCCCTGGCCCGAGTCCTGCACGATCACCTCGACGTAGGCCGGCTTTTCTGTTTTGCCGAGCCGTTCCGGATGAATGTGGGCGTAGCCCTTGCCGCCGGCCTTGAACGGCCCGGCGGAGATGAGCAGTTTGCCGCCGTCGTCGGTGGCGTCCACAGCGTTGAAAATCAGGTTGAGGATCACCTGCTGGATCTGGTGAAAATCCACATACACCGGCGGCGTGTTCGGATCAAAGGCGGTGCTCCACCAGATCTTTTTCTCCTGCAGCTTTTTGTCCACCAGGTTGAGCACCTCGTTGACGATGTCCTGTACCCGGTGCAGTTTGCGCAGCGGCGGCCGCGGCCGCGCATAATCGAAAAACGCCTTGAGCAGTTCGTCCAGCCGGTTGACCTGGCGTACGATGCGGTCCAGGTAAACCTTGCGGTCGTCGCCGTCGACGAACTCTTCCTGCAGGGACTGGGCCATGGCCTTGATGCCGGCCAGGGGGTTCTTGATTTCGTGCGCCATGCCGGAGGCCAGCACGCCCAGGGAGGCGAGCCGGTCCATGCGAATGACCTCGGCCTGCATGCGTTTGATCTGCGAGATGTCCTTGAAGGAGATGATGGTGCCGACGCGGCTGCCCTGGTCGTCCAGCCGCGGGGTGACGGTAAAACCGATGGTCACCGGATTGCCGGATTTCGGCAGCACGGTGACCTCGCGGTTGGGCGGCATGGTGAGGATGGGCGAAACCCGCGACAGGGTCTCGGCCTCCCGGCCGCCGAGCACGCCGGCCAGCGGCCGCCCCACCACCTCGCGGGCGGTCCAGCCGAGCACCTCCTCGGCGCCCAGATTATAGGAGGTGATCTCGCCCTCGAGGTCCAAGGTGATCAATCCCGATTGAATGCTCTGAATGATGCTCTCGTTGAAATTCTTCAGCGCGGTGATTTCCTGCTCGAGCTTGATGCGCTCGTTGATGTCGCGGGAGATGCCGACGACGCCGAGCACCCGGCCGTCCTGCTGAATGGGGGACATGTTGGTGGAAAAGTAGACCGACGCGCCGGCGCCGGAAATGAATCGTGATTCAAAGTTGCGCGCGTGGCCGGTGAGGGCGATCTCGAGATTCTTTCCCGCCCAGGGGCGGTCGGGCGAACAGATGAGGTCCAGCAACGGCCGGTCCTGCAGCTGTTCCTTGGACAGACCGGTGAATTCACAGAGGTGGCGGTTGGCGTACAGAATCGCACCCTGATCGGTCAGGGCGAACACCAGATCCTGAACGTTTTCGAACAAAACCTGATAATTGAAATCCATGATCCCGTTAAACGGATGTTTCCAGCAGGGCGACCAGGCGCCTGCTGCTGGTATAGACCGCATGCACATCCATGCGCTGCTGTTCGTTCAGCTGCACGGTTTCGTCGCGCAGGTCCTTGCTGAGCCGGGCGATGGTCTGGCCGATCAGGCGCAATTCCTCGAGGCGGCGCGTATCCAACACCGGCGGCGCGTCGTGCGCGGGAAGCGGGGACGGAGGAGCGGACGGCTGAATCTGCGTATAGCGCAATATGCTGTCGATGATGTTCACCAGTTCACGATGACCGAACGGCTTGTTCAAAAATGCGTGCAACCCCATGCGAAAACACTCGTCCAGATCCTCGATGTAATCGGTGCGCGCGGTGAGCACCACGACCGGAGTGCCGCGCAGGCCGGCGTAGTCGGCCTCGCTGTGGATCAGGCGCAGGAACTGCGTCCCGTTGATGTCCGGCAGCATATAGTCGAGCACGATGATGTCCGGCCGTGCGCTTTTAGCCAGATCCAATCCCTCGTGTCCGCTGCGGGCGGAGATATAGTCAAAACCCGCCCGGGCGAAGATGCGTTCGCCGATGAGCTCCATGTCGGTGTTGTCATCGACCAGCAGGACTTTACCTTTCTTCATGGGGGAGATTCCTCTTCATGCGTTAGCGGATGATCATCTCCGCATCCTCAGGCTGAGAAACCCCTGCGCCGGGGTTGGCGCTCAGCTTGGGAAGAAAAACAGAGAAAACAGAGCCGCGATTTTCTTCACTCTCCACCTCCACCCTACCGCCGTGCAATTCGACGATTTGCTTGACCATGGCCAGGCCCAACCCAGTGCCGGTCTGGTTGCGCACCTGCTCGTGATCCGTGACCCGGTAGAATTTATCAAATATACGCGGAAGCGATTTGACCGGAATACCGTAGCCCTGGTCGCGCACCTCCAGAATCACCTCGTTCTCCGTCTGCCGCAGCAGCAGATCCACGCGCTTGTTCTCCGGGCTGTATTTGACCGCGTTGGAGAACAGATTGAGGACCACCTGCTCGACCATGCCGCCGTCGGCCCAGACCGGGGCCAGATCCTCCGGCGCCGTCACCTCCACCTGGATCCCTTTCTTATCCGCCAGATACGAATTGTTGCCCACCACCACCTGCACCGTCTCGAGCAGATCCAGTTCCGCCATTTTGGGCTGGATGCGGCCTGATTCAATGCGCGAGATATCGAGAAACTTGTTGATCAATTCGGACAGCCGGTTGGACTCTTTCAGGATGATCGAGGCGTACTCGGTCGACTGCCGGCGGGTGATGTCCGAATCGAGCATCAGCTCGCTGAACCCCGAGATGCTGGTGAGCGGCGAGCGCAGTTCGTGCGCCACCATGGACACCAGCTCGGTCTTCATCTTGTCGATCTCCTTCTGCTGGGTGATGTCCCGCAGGATCGTCACAATGCCGATCAGATCTCCGCTCTCCTGCTGCACCCGCGCCGATTTGGCCTGCAAAAAGCGCGGCTTCCAGTCGCCGCGCTTTTTCAGCGAGATCTCGGCGACGGAGAGGGCCGTCTGCCTGTTTTTCACCGCATCCTGAATGAGCTGCAGCAGCGTGGGCTCTTTGATCCACTCGCGCAGCGGATGATCGAACGCCTTTTCCTGGCGCAGATCGAACCAGCTCTCCGCCGCTGCGTTGAGGATCAGGATGCGCGATTGCGGGTCCGTGACGATGACGCCGTCGGCGATGTTCTTGATGATGGTCTGAGTCTTGTTGCGCTCGGCGATGATCTTGGCCAGATTCATCTTGTCCAGCCGCCGCAGTTCGGTGGTCATGTAATTGAACAGACGGCCGAGCCGGCCGATCTCGTCGTCCGAATCCACCTTGATCTCGTGCTGAAAATTGCCGCGGGCGATCTCGGTGGCGCTCTTGGTCAAGTCGGAGATCGGCGAGGTGATGTTCTTAGAAAGAAAAAAGGCCACACAGCCCGCCAGCAGCAGCGCCAGAACAACCACGCTGAAAAATTCGGGAAACAGCGGCACCCGCGCGCCGCCCTTGCTCTGCAGCCAGAAAAAAGTCATCACCAGCAGCGGCAACAGCGTCGTCGCAAACGTGGACAGAAACAGTTTACGGAATAGTTTGCTTTTCAGCTGTTGTCCGATCCAATTGGTCACGGCTGCCTCATTGCTTACTGAGAGACCACTTTGTTACGCCCCTGGCCCTTGGCCATGTAGAGACGCAGGTCGGCTTTTTTGATCAGGTCCTCCCCCTCGGTCGCGTCCTCGGGAAAAACCGCCAGGCCGACGCTGATGGTCAGGTTGCCGTTGGGCTGCTGCTCCTCATGAGGGAAACGCTGCTTTTCAACCATGCGCCGGATCTTTTCCGCCACCACGCACGCCTGGCTGCGGTTGGTCTCCGGCAGAACCATGAGGAACTCTTCGCCGCCATAGCGCACCGCCACATCGATGCTGCGGATGTTGTCGCGCATCAGTTTGGCGATGCCGCGCAATACCTGGTCGCCCGCCGGATGGCCGTGCTGATCGTTATAGTGTTTGAAAAAATCGATATCAAGCATCACCAGGGAGACGAAAAAATGATGACGGGCGGCGCGGCGGATCTCCTGGTCGAGATACTCGCGGAAATAGCGGTAATTGTATAACTGCGTCAGACCGTCGGTCACCGCCATCTCTCGCAGCCGCTCTTTCGCCAACTCGAGCTGCGTCACCTTTTCCTGCAATTGATCGTGGAGAAATTTGACTCGCAACAGCGATTTTACCCGGGCCAACAGCTCCAGCCGGTTGAACGGCTTGCTGATAAAATCATCAGCGCCCGCCTCGATGCCCTTGATCTTATCCTCCAGCTCATTGAGCGCGGTGACCATGATGACCGGAATGTAGCTGGTGTCTTCGTTTTTCTTCAGCGTGCGGCAGGTCTCAAAACCGTCCAGCTTGGGCATCATCACATCCAGCAGCACCATGTCCGGCTTGGTCTCCTTGACGCGCGCCAAGGCCTCCTCGCCGTTGGACGCCGTCACGGTTTGATATCCCCCGGAACCCAGATAATTCTGCAACAGCTGGATGTTGACCGGAATGTCATCCACAATCAGAATTTTGGGCTTGTGTACTGGTGTTGGTTGATCCATTCTTTGCCGGACCGTCTCCGCCTGTCGTTATGTTCATCGCCAGCGTGGAATTTTGCTGGCCGGAAACAGGCCAGTAAACATACGATTAATCCATCATTTTATCAAGTGAATTTTATTCGA
>CAZKQR010000271.1:0-6220 GCA_964554965.1 uncultured Cytophagia bacterium
AAGGCCGCTTCCCATCAGGTGGATTATCTGATCATCGCCCATTCATCGCTGCTGGGCCCGGCGCTGGACAAATTTGTTGCTCATCGAAGCGGCAGCGGCTACTGGCCGGACAAGTCCAATCCAAGACTGATGACCGTAACCACTCAGGAGATCTACGACCAGTTCTCCTACGGTTTGGTCGATCCAGTGGCTATCCGCAATTTCTTAAAATGGTGTTTTGAAAACTGGCGCCAAGCGCCTGCCTATGTGCTCATGGTCGGCGCTCCCACCTATGATTTTAAAGATCATCTGAGCCTGGGCAAGCCGTTGTTGGTTCCCGCCTATGAACACGGCAACAGCGTCAGTGATGATTGGTTCGTTCAACTGACCAATGATCGTTCTATGGATATGATCATCGGCCGGTTTCCGGTCCACTCTGAGGAGGAGCTGGCTGTACTCGTCGACAAGATCATCCACTATGATGAAGGATCGCCGTCGGGCGGTTGGCGATCCCGACTCGTTTTGGCTGCGGACGACATGTATCGTAAACAGGATCAATACGCCGAGGATTTCATCTTTCTCCGCGATTCAGAGATCCTTGCTAACGATCCGGCGAGTGATGATTTTGATCTGGTGAAAATCTATCTGGCCGATTATCCGTGGGACCGGACTTTTAACAAGCCCCTGGCGCAGCACGCGCTGGTGACCGCTTTTCAGCAAGGGGCGCTGTTTGT
Source organism: uncultured Cytophagia bacterium (assembly GCA_964554965.1). GTDB lineage: Bacteria > Zhuqueibacterota > Zhuqueibacteria > Residuimicrobiales > Residuimicrobiaceae > Anaerohabitans. The sequence goes on from CAZKQR010000271.1 coordinate 714, forward strand.
TAATTTTTTCGGTCATGCCAATTGGAACATGCTGACCCATGAGAGTTTGCTGCGCACGCCGCTGCATCTGCCGGATCTGCAGAACCGGGATCAGCTGCCGGTGCTGTACGCCGGAACCTGCGAAATCGCCCGCATCGATGATCCTCATTTCGATGCCATGGCTGAAGCCCTGTTGCTGCACCCCGAGGGAGGAGCCATCGCCTGCATCGGTTCTGCTCGCTGGAACATGCACCAGGCCTCTTTTAACGTCAGCAAGGCGTTTTATCAAAACCTGTTCACCCCCTCGTTGCGAGGCGTGATGACCATCGGCCAAGCCTTGACCGCGGCCAAGACGGCTGCGGGTTTTCCAGATCAGACGGAAACGATGTTTCTGTTGGGCGACCCGGCGCTCAGACTGTCCATCCCGTTACGACAGCTCGTCTGCCGGGTTCAGCCGGACACGCTGAGCGCAACTCGGCGTGTTTTAATCAGCGGAGCGGTCATGAATAAAGCGGATCCGGACACAACCTTTCAGGGTTTCTGCGAGCTGCGTCTTTACGATTCCGCTGCGATCAAAGGAAATCTGTTGTATACATATCTGTCGCCAGGCCGGTTGATCTATCAGGGCACGCCGGCGATCGTCAATGGTCGATTGCAGACCGATTTCTTTACTCAGGCGGATACCCTATACGGCGGTTGTTTCGCCAAGATGGTCGCCTACGCCTGGCCAAGGGAAGCATCAGAGGCCGGCCGCTCTCTCCAGGCGATCGGTGCAGTGGATTCGCTCTGTATGGCTGATCATATTGCTATGGCGTCCGCGGAAAGAGATACGATCGGGCCAGAGATGGATATACTGATCGCCGGTCAACCCACAGAGACCGGCCTCTCGGATATAACCCTTACGGCGCCCGTTCTTTTGAGCGGCCGTCTTTCTGATCAGCACAGCGGCTTTATCGCTCCGGTTCAGATGAACAACGGCTTTTTGCTTAAAATAGATGAGCAGCCGGTGGAAAATTTTTCCCAGGACGCACACATCCAATTCGTCGATGCCGGATTGAAAGAGCTGGATTTTTTTTATGAACTGCATCAGCTGGAGCTCGGCCGCCATCATTTCACACTGATCGCATCGGATCGCGCGTTGAATCGATCCGTCTGGGAGCTCGAGGCGGAAGTGGTCCCTGCCGACCTCGCGCTCGAGTCTGTGCTGAACTATCCCAATCCGTTCAGTGACCAAACGGTATTCACGTTTATCCTGAGCCGGGAGGCCTGGATTAGAATAAAAATATATACCGTGGCAGGCCGCTGCATTCGCATGCTTACCGGCCATGGACAGCAAGGATTTAATCAACTTCCACCGGAAGGGTGGGATGGCCGGGATGAAGAGGGAGACCTCATCGCCAATGGGGTCTATCTATACAAGGTAATCGCCGATGCAGTGGATTCGCCATATCTAACCGGCGGCGCGCAGGTTCATACCGAGCGGGTGGGCAAGCTCATCATGGCCAGATAACTGTGCGGCGGCTCACTTTCATATTTTACTTGTTTTTAGGTCTTTTGGTTTTACACGAAAAAAAAGGCAATAATGCTTGACAAAATAAAAAGGATGTGATACTTTTAGGCAATCGATTTCTAATACAGGGTATGGGAAACAGAGTGTGCTATGGCGGCAACCTTAAAACAGATAGCGGATAAAGTCGGCGTTCACCCCTCCACCGTCTCACGGGTGCTGACGGGGCGCAATGAGAATTTCACTGTGGGGGAGGCACTGAGGACGCGCATTGTCGATACTGCAAAAGAGATGAACTATGTTCCCAACGAACTGGCGCGAGGATTGCGGCTGCAAAAATCACACACCATCGGCATCGTGGTGCCGGACATCCTGAATCCACTGTACGCCGGCCTGGTTCGCAGTATTGAAAAGGAGAATACCAACGAGCGCTATTCCTTTCTGATCTGTAATACCGATGAGGATCAGGAAAAAGAGATCAAACAGATCGAAATGCTGCGCAATAAACGCATGGATGGTTTGCTGATCGTACCGGTGCAGAAAAAGATGGATCACATCAAGGCCCTGTGGGCGGAAAACTATCCCTTTGTTTTAATCTTGCGACGCTTTGAAAAATTGGCGACCAACGCGGTGGTCATGGAAAACGCACAAGACGCCTACAATGCGGTGGAGCATCTCATCAAACTGGGGCATCGGCGGATCGGTTTTGTTCGTGGCCGGCAAACGAGCTACGAAATCCAGGGTCGCGAGCAGGGCTATCGTTCCGCTCTGGCCGCCTATCACATCCCTGTGGATCCCCATTGGATCGTCGGCGACGGTTGTTCCGCGAAGGACGGCTACTCGGCGGCCAAAGAACTGATCAGGCAAGCCGCCATTCCCTCTGCGCTGCTGGTGTCTGAGAACGTCATCATCGTTGGCGTCCTTGAGGCGCTGTTTGAAGCCGGCTTGTCGATCCCCTACGATGTCTCTGTGGTCAGCTTTGCGGACATGACCTTTTCTCCTTTTTTTTCCACACCGCTGACAACGATTTCCATGCCGATCGATCAAATCGGCAAGGAGAGCCTGCAGATCCTGATGAAGCAGATGGCATCGCCCGAACGTCACTTGGCCCGAGTCAAAACCTTATCGGGTCATTTTATTGTCCGCAAATCCACCCATAAAGCATTCGGCAGCTGAATCGAACAATCACTCGTCGTTAACCTTATATTGAGTGTACAGGAAGAATAGATGGCGACCATGATCGGTATCATTCCAGCGCGTTATCACTCCACCCGTTTGGAGGGTAAAATGCTCTTGCCGATCGCCGGTGTTCCGATGATCCAACGTGTCTATGAACAGGCTGTCCGATCCCGTTTTCTTCAGAGGGTCCTGGTCGCAGCGGATGATCCGCGCATCCAGCGGTTTATGGAGTCCATTGGCGGAGAGGTCGTCATGACCTCTGGGCAACATGGATGCGGAACCGACCGTGTGGCCGAAGCCGCTCGGAATATCCAGGCTGATATTGTGATCAACATTCAGGGGGATCAGCCTTTTGTGGATCCATGCATGATCGATGAGTTGGCCGAAACCATACTGCAGAATCCGGATTGCCGCATGGCAACGGTTATCAAAAAGATCCGCAAAGAAGACCTGCGTTCGCCGAGCGTGGTCAAAGTGGTTTTCGATTGCCACCGGCAGGCCTTGTTTTTTTCTCGTGCTCTTATCCCCTATCCGCTGCGACGGCAGCAAATGACCGTTTATGAGCATGTCGGGTTGTATGCCTATCGAAACGATTTTTTGCAGATGATCGCCCAATTGCCCAGGAGCCCGTTGGAGAAGACGGAATCGTTGGAGCAGCTGAGGGTGCTGGAGAACGGCTACAACATCACTGTGGTCGAGACCCGTTGTCAAAATCCGGATTTCAGCGGCTTTGGCGTGGACACACAGCATGAGCTGGAGGAGGCGGAGAGGCTGTTTTACGCCCATGAAGAAAATTCAAAAAAAGCTTGACAGGAATTTTCTTTTTTACTACAATAGATACGAAAACGATTTCGTAACATGCCGTTCGCTAGAGTCTCAAAATCCCACTGTTTGAGCTGGTGATGCGCCACCATTCTAACTTTTAGTTAATTTAACGGTTACAAAAAAATCTCCATTTCTCGCTTTTCAGCTAACTTCTCGTCGTTCCGGGCTTCACTGTTTCATCAGATGGAGTGCAAGGATCAGGATCCTCTAAGGATCGTTCAGGAGCGAACCCCTCACAACACATGTTTTTCATGAATTCATCCGAATGTGCCATAGCGGTCATTTGAACTGAAACGAAGACAGGCTCATGGCTTGCGCAGCATGCCCTCATTCACTGGGGGCGCTTTCAATTAATCAGCAAAGGCCAGGAACATGAATCGCTTTGGGAAAATAGGGTTGCCGGCGGTTGTTGCCGTGATCAGCCTTGCTGCCTTCTGCGTCAACGCAGCCGGCCCTGTTCTGCCACAGGACCGCACGGCCTGGTGGCAGGAGGCGCGGTTTGGTATGTTTATTCACTGGGGGCTGTACTCCATCCTTGGTCGTGGTGAATGGGTATTGTACCAAGAGCACATTCCTTTCTCCGAGTATAAACAGTTGGCTGACCGGTTCAATCCGCAGCAGTATGATCCGAAAGAGTGGGTGGCCCTGGCCAAACAAGCAGGAATGAAATATGTCGTCCTGACAACACGGCATCATGACGGCTTCTGCCTCTTTGACAGCAAAGTCTCTCCATTTACTTCGGTAAAAACGGCTGCGGGAAGAGACCTGATCGCGGAGTTTGCCTCTGCCTGCCATGCCGCCGGGCTGCGCATGGGCTTTTATTACTCTTTGCAGGATTGGCATTTTCCGGATGTGACGCCGCATGGCCGAATGATCCCGGAGCAAACGCTGCAGCCATTGGTCGATCAGGCTTTTGCCCAGGTCCGGGAATTGCTTACGCAGTATGGGACTGTGGATATTCTCTGGTTCGACGGCATGTGGCCGTATGACGCACAACGCTGGCGAGCGCAGGAACTCATCGACATGGCGCGCAGTCTGCAGCCCGCCATCCTGATCAATGACCGGGCCGGGTTGCCCGCTGATTTTGCCACACCGGAAAACACCATCGTCGCCCAATCGCGGCCGTGGGAATCCTGCTTTTGCATGAATCGTTCCTGGGGGTATGCGCCGTATGATCGCAACTACAAACCGGTTCATGAGGTGCTGCGTATGCTGGCCTCTTGCGCTTCACAGAACGGCAATCTGTTGTTGAACGTCAGCCCTGATGCGAACGGCCACATACCGGTTGAGCAGGTGGAGATTTTACGTCAAGTCGGCCGCTGGATGCAGCTCCACGGCCGGGCCATATACGGTGCACGCTCTTCCCCGGTTGTCGCGCCTAATCTAGGCATGGAATCGCGTGTGGGCGACAAGGTTTATCTGCTCATTCAGCGATGGCCTGGCAGCACCGTTCCATTTGCCTGGTGCGGCAGCAAGGTCACACAAGCCCGTCTGTTGGCAACCGGACAACTCGCCCGTGTCGAACAAAAAGCCGATCGAGTATGGTTGCATGATCTGCCTGCTTATCCGCCGGACCCTTACCTGAATGTCATTGAATTGTCTTTTGCCGGTGCGCCTCAGGCCACCGACCCAGCCTATCAATAATCGCCATAGCGGCCTGACACTCTGACTATCAACAGACCTCGGGCTCGCTCTTTTTTGACAGAGTCTGCCCGGCCGGATGAGCCGCTTTTCATTGGCTTTTTATTCACCCTGTATCGGCCTAGGACGCTTGATCGTTGAAATGACCGAGCCACATCCCCGCGACATGTTGCGATCACCTTGTCCGGGGATGGCTGGATCCGCACCAGGAGTATCACCTGAACCAATAGGAAGAGGCGACGATGAAAGGTAAACTGTTCTACCTCTTTGTGATCGGGGTGCTTCTTTGTCTCCCGTTTTCTACCGTCTTGGCCGGCCTCACCGGAAAGATTCACGGCAAGGTGACGGATAAGCAGAAAGGAGAATCGCTCGCCGG
>CAZKQR010000272.1:0-6200 GCA_964554965.1 uncultured Cytophagia bacterium
AAGTGGCCAGAGCGGAAAGGTTGACCACGGTCAGAAGAATCAGCGCGATTAGAAATCCTTTTTTCACCGCATCGCCTCTTTACGGTTCACTGTATAATCTTTGTACTGCGCCGGCCAGTGACCAGTCGCTCAAGGGCTCGGTAAAGTTCAGCCCCAGGGCGTCATAGATCATCTGTTCCTCGCTGACCGCCGCAGCCGGGCCATCGGCTGCCGGTGGGTCGCCCAGATAATGGCCGGCGAACACGCAAAGCACGATCACAGCCAGGGCCGCCATGGGCTTGAGCATCCGTTGCCATGAGGATGTTGGCGGAGCACCGAACCGGCTGTTGATCCGGGTCCACAGGAACGGGGGCAGAGGAGGCGGTTCAACCGCTGAACGGCGGTAGACCGCCTGCAACCGGCCGGCATAATCCCGGCAGGCGGAGCACTGTTGTAGATGCCGGGTTACCCGAGCGGCCTGTTTGGCGTCCAACTCCTGATCCCAATAGAGCAAAAGCCGTTTTTGTATGTAGGCGTGATTTGGCTTCATATACTCATTAGACACGATTCCGATGAAAAACTTGCACTAGGTTTCCAGGTATTTTTTCAGTGCGGCGGCCAGGTTCTTTTTAGCGTGATGAAGGCAGGACTCCACCGCCGCCACGGAGCACGCCATGACCTCGGCGATCTCCTGCTGGCTTTTTCCTTCATAGCGGCTGAGAATAAGGGCCAGCTGCTGCCGTGCGGGCAGCTTTTCAATGGCCTGCCGGACCAATTTTTCACTTTCATCTTGTTCCAGCGCTTGCTGTGGATTGGGCTCTGAATCAGCGTGTGCCGGATGGAACTCATCGAGAAACTCCAGGCTCAAAAAGGAGGCCAATCGGCGTTTCCGTTTAAGGTTCAGGCAGTGGTTGACGCTGATGCGATAGATCCAGGTGGCGAGCTTGCTGCGGCCCTTAAAGTCGGCGAGAGAGTGGTGGATTTTGACAAAGATGTCCTGAACCGCATCCTCCGCTTCGCTCTGGTTGTTGAGAAAACGCAGACACAGCCGGTAAATGGCGGGCGCATAGTGCTCGTAGAGCTGCCGGAAGGCCTGGGGATCTCCGCCCGCTATTTTTTCCATCCATTGCTGATCGTGCACAGCCACCTTCGCGATTGAGGACGGTAACCCTATTAAATATTGACTTTAAGCACGGCTTTAAATTCGCCGCGAATGGGGAAGGTTTTACCGGTTTCCGGATGTACCAGCTGCCCGGAGAAGGATCCCTGGACGAATTGATCCGAGACCTGCAAAATTTTTACCTCGCCGGTTGATTGAAGCGGCGGGGCTTGCGGGGAGACGGAGAACGCCAGCACGCTGGTCGGCAGGCTCTGCGCTTTCCACAGCCTTAAATCGCTCTGCTGGTAGTTGATGTCCATCAGAAGCTGTGGATATTTGCTGGAACCGGTGTTATAGTTGAACAGCTGCAGGTTGTCGCTGTCAAAGAGATCGCCGGCCGGCGTGAACTGGGCGACGAAATAGTCATCGTGCATGGGCTTGCCTTCCACGGTAAAACGGACAAATCCGCCGTTGTCGCCGCGGTCGCCTTGGCTGCTCTTTTTTTTCGGCCCGCAGCTCAGGCAGAGGGCCAGCAGCAGGAAGAAGGCAAAAATTCTTTTTGTCATATGAGAACCTTTTTTGTAAATTGCACGGCAGTCCGGCTGCGAAAGCCGGAATCATAATATACGCTTTTATCCGAATTCAAACAACAGGTAATCGCCGGCGGCCCGCCGCCTTGCGGTTTATTACTCAGGAGGGAGAACTATGGCAGCGATCGAACACACCTGTGTGGAGCGCTTTTTGCGCTATGTGGCCTTTGATACGCAATCGAGCGAAGAGTCGGCCACTTTTCCCAGCACGGAGAAACAAAAGCTGCTCGGCCAGGAGCTGGTTCAGGATCTGCGCACTATGGGTTTGTCCGACGCGATGATGGACGAGTGGGGCTATGTCACCGCCACGCTGCCGTCCACCGTGTCCCATGAGACGCCGGTCATCGGCCTGATCGCGCACATGGACACCTCTCCGGACGTATCCGGAAAAGACGTCCAGCCGACCTGGCACCGCGGCTACAAGGGCGGCGACCTCACTCTGCCCTCCGGCCTGGTCATTCGGGCGCAGGAGAACCCGGCGCTGGCCGGTCAGATCGGCAACGACCTCATCACCTCGGACGGCGCCACACTGCTGGGCGCGGATAACAAGGCGGGCATTGCCGAGATTCTGGACGCACTGCATCATCTGATCACCCATCCGGAAATTCCTCACGGCGTCATCCGCGTCGCCATCACGCCGGACGAAGAGGTGGGTCGCGGCACCGAGCATTTCGATGTAAAGAAATTCGCCGCTGATTTCGCCTATACCATCGACGGCGAATCCCTGGGCGAAGTGGAGGACGAAACCTTTAGCGCAGACAGCGTCACCATCCGCATTCAGGGCGTCAACGTGCATCCGGGCTATGCCAAGGACAAGCTGGTCAATGCGATCAAGATCGCGGCCGAGATCGTCGATCAACTGCCGCGGCACAGCCTGTCGCCCGAGACCACGGAGAAACGCGAGGGCTATGTGCATCCGCACGGCCTCACCGGCACAGTGGAAGAGGCCACGATCAAGTTTTTAATCCGCGATTTCACCGTGGAGGGGTTGAAGGAAAAGGAAAAGTTTCTGCAGAACCTGGCCACGGAGGTGATGAAACGCCATGGCCGCGCCAAGATGGATTTCCGTGTGGAGGAATCCTACCGCAACATGAAATACAAACTGGACGAAGAGCCGCGTGTGGTCGAGTATGCGGTGGAGGCGGTACGCCGTGCGGGCGTCACACCGGTGCAGAACATCATCCGCGGCGGCACCGACGGCTCCAAGCTGTCCTATCAGGGACTGCTCACCCCCAACATTTTCACCGGCGGCCATAATTTTCATTCACGCCAGGAGTGGATCTCGGTGCAGGACATGAAAAAGGCCGTTGAGGTGATCGTCCATCTGGTGCAGATCTGGGAGGAGAAGTACAGGCCGGCGGCGTAAGAGATAAAAAAAGTACGGGTAAATGTAAACAGCAACCACCCTAAACTCGTCGAGGCGAATATGCAAAGTAAAAAGACAAACAGCCTTAAGTTTTTTCAGATCAAGATCGTTTTAGAGGAGATCAAACCGTCCGTGTGGCGTCGTGTGCTGGTGCCCGGTTCATGGACGCTTTTTAAATTGCACAAAGTCGTTCAGGCTGCCATGGGCTGGACGGACAGCCATCTTCACCAGTTTGTGATGGACGATCGGCGGTTCAGTCTTCCGAGTCCGGAGGATTGGGAACCGGTGGAGGATGAGAGAAAGTTTACTTTGGAGCAGCTGGTCCCGTTTGAAAAGGCGCAATTTTTCTATGACTATGATTTCGGCGACAGCTGGAACCACCGTCTTGTGGTGGAAAAAATAATGATCACCGATTCAGAGAGTCACGCCCGATGCCTGGCCGGAAAGAGAGCCTGTCCGCCGGAAGATGTGGGCGGAGTGTGGGGCTATAAGGATTTTCTCAAGGCCATCCGTGATCCTCACCATGAAGAACACGATTCTTACCTGGAGTGGGTCGGCGGTCCATTTGATCCCGAGTTGTGTGATTTGGCCGAGATCAATAAGGCGTTGAAAAGAATCAAATGAGGACCGCCCTGCGCTTTATTCTGGCGCTGGCGGCTTTGATGGTCGTCCTGCTGCTGATCTGTGTGCGGCCGATCGATCGAACCCCCTATCAACAGACCGGTCCTTATCGCCAAACCCTGGCCGATCTTGACGCCAAACCGCGCCTTGCGGCTAAACAAGCGCCGCTTCAGGCCGGCATCGCCAAAGCGGGCATCACGCCGCCGATCGGCGTTCCGCTGGCCGGATTCGGCGCGCGCAAGAGCAAGCCATCCACCGGGGTGCACGACAGCCTTTATGTGCGGGTGATCGCGCTGCAGGCCGGGGAGCAACGGGCCGTGCTCATCGGCTACGACGCGCTGTTGATCCATCCGGATCTCGCCCGTATGATCGAAAAACGCTCAGGATTGAAAGCGGAACAGCTCTACTTTACCGCCACGCATACCCATTCAGGACCAGGCGGCTGGGGGCAAGGGTTTGTGGAAGAGCAGTTCAGCGGCAAACCGGATCCACGCGTGTCCGCCATGCTGGTCGACAGCTCGGTGGCGGCCGTGCAGCGCGCGCTGCACACTCTGCGGCCCGCATCCTGGCGTTCCGGCCGTCTGCATGCGGCCGACTATGTTCGCAACCGGCTGCTCGGCAGCGAGGCGCCGGTGGACGACGAGCTGGTGTACCTGTGGTTAGAGTCGGCCGAAAAACCATTGGCCCTGTTTACGACCTATTCCGCGCATGCGACCGTTCTCTCAGAAAAAAACCTGCGATTCAGCGGCGATTATCCCGGCTATCTCGAGCGCTGCGTGGAGCAGACCACCGGCGCGCTCACCCTTTTCGCCGCAGCCGGATTGGGCAGCCACTCTCATCGCGGCCAGGGAGAGGGGTTCGAGCGTGCGCGCCATATCGGTGAGGGGCTGGCCGACAGCCTGATACGGCGCGTTCGGGCTGCGCCGGGCCGGGACAGCGTCGCTTTGGCGTGTGACCGGCTGACCGCGGCGCCGCCTATTTTACAGGTCCGCTTGAACCGCGATTACCGTTTGAACGCCTGGCTGGCCCGGCGCTTGCTCCATTTCCGGGATTGTTACATCAGCCTGCTGGCTCTGGATGAATTCCGCTTCATCGGCGCGCCGGTCGAGTTCAGCGGCCAGTTGGCGCTGCAGGTCAAGGCAGCGGCTGCGCCGCAGGGCAAACCGGTGAGCGTCACCAGCTTTAACGGTTGCTACCTGGGGTATGTGGTCCCTTCACGCTATGATGATCTGGATGCGTATGAAACCCGCACCATGTGCTGGTTCGGTCCCTATTTCGGCGATTATCTGGCCGAAGTGATGGCAAGAATGGCGGAATGGTAGAAAAGCGGGTCCTTGCTGCGGAATGAAAAAAAACTGTCCTGTCCGTGCCTTTATTCGGCGCCTGCCAAGATCGCACCGGTTCGAATTCACGGAAATAGTCTGTCAAAAGAAATGCTACCCCTGATGAGGAGGGGCAGCGCAATCAAGTCAGTCGGCCAAACCCGTTTGATTAAACGCGATGGTGCATCGTACAGAATAAAAGGCGCTGTTTTCTATCTCACATTACAGCCACTTTTTGAAAAAGCTGAAAATCCGGTTGCCCCTGAATTGATGCAAGCCGTCAAACTCCTCCACCTCCAGCCGGTCCGCTGCGCCGGCGTTTTTATATATTTTTTTCAACCGTTGGTAGGAGGCCCTGCTGGCGGCGATCGGAAACAGCGGGTCCTGTCGGCCGAACTCGAGAAACAGAGGCCGGGGACAGATGAGGCCCGCGATCTCGGCGTGATCCCCGTAGGAGAGCAGATTCGGCACGATCTGCGAGCCGCACAACTGTCCGCTGGCCATGGGAAAGGCTTTCCACGAGTTGAAATAGCCGCTGATGCCCGCAACCTTGATGCGCCGGTGGTAGGCAGCGCTGAACAGGGTGGTGGTGCCGCCCTGGGATAAGCCGACACAGCCTATCCGCCTTCCGTTCACCTCCTTCATACTCTGCAAAACATCGATGGCTCTGCCGATGTCATAAACGTGCAGCGTAAGCAGATTAAAGCCGATCAGCGAGGCCAGGACGAGGTTGATGTCGCACCAGTGGTCGCCCTCCTCGATCTTGACCATGCCGTACACTCGCGCCGGATCATCAACGCGCTCACCGAAACAGCGGAGATCCGGCGCCAGGGTCACATAGCCAGCCAGGGCGAACTGCTCGGCGTAATGATAGTTGTATTTGCGGAGATGCTGCTTTTCCAGCCGGGTCCGGCTGACTCCGGCGGGATCCGCTTTGCCGCGGCCATGGCCGTGCGGACAGATCACCGCGGGCGCCGGATAGTTCACGCCGGCCGGTAAAAAAAGATACGCGGGAATGCTGGAGTAGCGATCCGCGGTATAGACGATCTTTCTGCGGATATACTTTTCCGTCGCATGCTCTTCCAGCACTCGCACGTTCAGCGGCAAATCTTCCGCAGGCATGGCGCCGAGGCATTGCCGATATTTTTTTCTAAAGGTGCGCTGCCAAATTTTATGTTCCGCTTCATTCGCCGCTCGATAGGTCAGGCTGGGCTCCAGGGCCC
>CAZKQR010000273.1:0-6196 GCA_964554965.1 uncultured Cytophagia bacterium
CTGGAGGAAGGCATCGACGGCCTGATCCACATCTCTGACCTGTCCTGGACCAAAAAGATCCGTCACCCCGGTGAAGTGGTGAAAAAGGGCGATGAGATCGAGGTCATCGTGCTCAACGTGGATAAGGACAACCGCCGTATCTCGCTGGGCTACAAGCAGACTCAGGATAACCCCTGGGACACGCTGGAGGACAAGTATAAACCCAACACCATCACCCAGGGCAAAGTGATCCGGCTCATCGAAAAGGGCCTGATCGTTGAACTGCCGGAGAGCGTGGATGGATTTGTTCCCATGTCGCAGCTGGTCAAAGAGAACCTGACCAAACCGGCGGACGGCTATCAGATCGATGATATGCTGACCCTGACCGTGATCGAGTTCAACAAAGACAGCAAAAAGATCGTCCTCTCCGAAAAAGGATACAGCAAGCTGGAGGAGAAGGATCTAAAGGCGGTGGAAGAGATCTCGGCTCTGGAAGCGGAGCTGAGCGTGCCTGAGCCGCCGAAGAAAAAAGAAAAGAAAGCGGACGAGGATCTGCCGCAAGTGCTGCAGTAAACCGTCCCGCGATATAGAGACCAAACAAAACGCCCCTGTCCACAGGGGCGTTTTGTTTTAAGGGTTTCGGCCGTAAACGGCAGGTACGTTTTTTTTATCGCCTGGCAGCGCGGTGGTTTGCAGATTCTAACCGTTGCCACCGTTCGCAGGGCGGTCCGAAAACGATTATCGGGCGTTGCTCCGCTTTCATCTTGCCAGTATCATTTTTTTCATCTCTGTGAAATCTTTTGTTTGCAGTCGATACAGGTAGAGGCCGCTGGGCATATGATCCGCCTGCCAGGTCAGGCAGTGTTCGCCGGCCGACTGCACCCCGTCCGTCAGCACGGCCATGGATTGCCCCAGAACGTTAAACACCGCTACAACGACATGAGCGGCACTCGGCAGACTGTAACGGATCTGCGTGGTTCCATTGAACGGATTGGGATAATTTTGCTGCAGGGCAAAGGCGACGACGTTCTTGACCGGTTCGGCGATCTCGCCGACGAGTATGGCCTGAGATTGATAGACGAAAGAGGTTACTTGTTGATTCTCCTGCATAGCGTCGCCAAGCCGGTCGATGGGCCTTTGTCGTTCCTCTCCAGTTCGCGCCTCCCAACACAGGACTGTCAGGCTTTCGCCGTTCACCGCCCCTTCGCTGAGAGATTCGGTCATCGTGTCATCGCCCCAAATGGTCAACGCCGCCTGTCCGCCCGCCACCACCGCGCTACCCACCACGCGATAATCGCTGGTACAAATGGCGATCTCATCGCCCTCCGCCAGGTCTGGGGCGCGCAGCAACAAAGTCATGTTGTTGCCGGTGGGCGCTCTTGCTGAAAAGTGCTTTGTAGGCAGAGCATGGACCGTGGATCCTTTAAACACGCTATCCGGCGGATAGGTGAGCGTATCTGTTTGGGTCATATAAACCTGAAAGCCCTGTCCCGGATTCAGACTGCCGATCTGATCAATGCCGTAAGCGGGCCAATAGACCTGGCCGTTTCCGGTCTTGAGCAGAATGAAATTTCCGACAATGTCGGCAAACGCCTGGGCGGGCGCCTGTGGGTTCTGCGCCAGAAAAGCGGGCATATTCCACCCTGCGTGCAGAGGGATCGGCATGGGAACGCTGTGAATAGGATCGCCTGAGACGGTCAGGGTGTCCGTTGCAGTGACGTTGATCCAATAACCGCGGCCGGCGCGCCACTGCTGGAGGTTGTCGATGGCCTGGGCCGGCCAAAAGACCTGGCCACCTTCATCTTTTATCAGGGTTAAATGGTTGAGGACTCCGGTCATCACATGCGACAGGGTGGAATCATCGGGAAATAGCCCGCAACCGACCAGATTCCAACCGGTCTGCAAAATGATCTGTTGTTCTTTCAATCCAGTGGTCGTGAAACGGAAGGGAGAACTCCACTCGCTGCTGCCGCTTTTATTGCTGCTGCGCGAACGCCAATACAACGTTGTCTGGCGCGGCAGTTTTTGCGCAACCCATTGCGGTTCGCTCAGGCCGCCGGCTTGTTCCACCAACGTTGTAAAAGCGGAATTCAGGGAGAGCTGCAGGTGATAGGCTGTGGCGGAAGGTGTTTCCTGCCATTGAAACAGGGAGCGAATGGGAGTGTCCACAGCCAGATGGGCCGGCTGATTCAGAAGGGGTGGGTCCGGCGCTGCTTTGGCAGCGAAAGAGGTCAGCGTGATCAAGGCCAGGCGACTGCATCGCTCAAAAAAAGGCAGGTTGAATTGGCCGAGGGTATCAGCCGAAGAATGATAACCACTGTTGAAATCGTTATAATAATCTTCGATGAAAAGGATGGCGCCATACCCTTGATCCCAGAACGAGGCGTGATCGCTGTTAGTAATTCCGGGAGTGATCGTATTCAACAAAAGGCCGATACGGTAATTGGCATTCAACTCCGCCATCCGTTCACCGATAAACAGCGAATGGGCGTACGGGCGTACGTGCACATCGGCATGAAAATCATTGTTGCGGTCATAGGCGATCATATCCATATTGATCACGCCGAGAATGGAATCGCCTGCCGTGCTGGCGGTTCTTGCGTAATGGCCGCTGCCGAGCAGGCCCGGCTCCTCCTCATCCCAGAGCGCATACACGATCGTGTACGGATAAGAATGGCCGGTCATCACGCGAGCGGCTTCGATCACAGCCGCACAGCCGCTGGCATTATCACCGGCGCCGGGCGCTGTCAGCGAGGAGGGCATGTCATCGTAATGCGCGCAGAGGATGTATTTTTGATGTGGAAAACGCCACCCCAATTGTTCTGCGTACAGGTTAGCCCCGGTGGAGCTGAAACCTTGTCGAACGGCGGTGAGGCCGAAGGATTCCAGCTTTTGTTTCAGCCACGTGGCGGCGGTGTCGTTATCCGCCACGGCGGCGTACCGCGAGGAGATGGTCGCCTGCAGGCCGCCGGTCAGGAAGACCGGCATGGTGCCGGAGAGCTGTTTGACCGTCCGCTGCAAAGAGTCCAATGACACAGCATCCAAAACCGCCTGCAGGGGGTCGGGCTCTTGCAGCCGCGGTTCCCGGTCATTGGCGAAAACGCCCCTTGCGCCCATAAATAGGAGCCAAAATAGGGTCAAAAACAATGACCGGCGAAGCCGGATTTCATTTTTAAAAAGGTCCATCATCGAGCGAATCGACCCATTGAGCGACAGTCAATTCAGAACACGTTGCACTCAGTGACGGTCATGCCGGACGATTTCTCGCCGGCATGTTCCAGCCACATGTTTTCGCCAAGGATCAGGCACTCTTAATGTTATGCTATTGCCGAATGAAATTCAAGTAAAATCGGTGGGGAAGAGGATCAAGTCCGCACACGGTCGATGAACGACGGCGATATGCGGACTCTTGGTAGGGCCGTCTGCTTAGTGTCGGCGACCGGCGCCGGCAAACCGGCTGAACGGGCGCGGCTTTCGGGCCGCGGACGGGCCGGAAAATCCAGCGACAGAGGCTTTGATGGCGGCCGGCTGGCTGTAATCAAAGTCCTTTAACAGAGTCTGCGGCAAGCGCTGCCCCATAATCTTTTCCAGCGTTTTCACCATATCCAGGTCATCCGGGGTGGTCAGAGTAAAGGCGTCCCCCTTGCGCTGCATACGGCCGGTTCGGCCGATGCGATGGATATAGGCATCCGCCGTGTCCGGCATGTCATAGTTGATCACGTGTGAGATGCTCTCCACATCCAGGCCGCGGGCGGCGATGTCGGTGGCCACCATGATCTGATAGCTGCCGTTTTTAAATCCATGCAGAGCCGACTGGCGTTGGCTTTGGCTGCGATCGCTGTGCAGGCTCGTCACCTTGAAGCCCTTACGGCCGATCTGCAGGGCCAGGCGCTGAGCCCGGTGCCGGGTTCTGGTGAAAATCAGCACAGAGCCGGTGTCGGTGCGTTGCAGCAGCGACAGCAGCAGGCTGGTCTTCAGATGAGAGGCCACTGGATAGAGCGCGTGGCTCACCGTATGTGCCGGCCGGCTGAGCCCTAGGGCCACCCGCTCGGGTTGATGCAGCGCCTGTTTGGCCAGAGATTCGATCTCTTGCGGAAAGGTGGCTGAGAACAGCAGGGTTTGCCGTTGCCCAGGGATGAGGCGTAGAATTTTCTGCACTGAAGGAAGAAAGCCCATGTCCAGCATGCGATCCGCTTCGTCGAGCACCAGCCAGCGCACTTGAGACAGATCGGCGACGCGCTGTTCCACCAGATCGAGCAGGCGTCCGGGACAAGCCACCAGGATTTCCACCCCCTGGTGCAATTGCCGGATCTGCGGCGCTGCGGAAACGCCGCCATAGATGGCTGCGCTGCGCAGCGGCGTGCCTTTGCCGAGTTCGCGGATCGCTTGATGGATCTGCTCGGCCAGTTCGCGCGTCGGCGTCAGTATCAGGGCGCGCGATCGGTTGCGACCGGCGGTCAACATTTGCTGCATGATCGGCAGCACGAACGCCGCGGTCTTGCCGGTGCCGGTTTGGGCGGTGCCGATCAGATCGCGGCCGGAGAGTATGACCGGAATGGCGGCGGTTTGTACCGGCGTCGGCGTGGCATACCCGGCCTGGGAGATTCCCGACATAATACGGGAATCCAAATTGAATTGGTTGAAATTCATGATCAATCCTTTGATAAAAGATGAACAGGATGTCCGAGATGTAAGGATAGAGGAGTGTGAGCGGTGAAAGAAAGGATCAGGAGGATCGCGTCTAACAGATATCCGAACAACAAATCGATCTACATCTGCCGATTTCAAAAACAAAAGTGAATTGCGGTCGTTTATGAAATGACATCGTGTTTGATTTTCGCCTTTAATATACTCAAGGTTATTGAAATTTCCTATTTATTTTTTCATCGGCGTCAAAAACTCTGCCGGTTGCGGGAAAATGATTGGCATTTTTTATTAGTTTTTTTTACATTTCCAACGACAGAATGATCGGTCAAATGAGGAAAAAAGGATGGCACGGAGAACAGGGCTGGTTTTTTGCGGGCTCTTTTTGTTGTGGGCCGGTCGGGCGGCCGCTCAGCCGGAGGTTCAGCAGTTGATGACCCTGTGGCAAAATGAGCAATGGGATAAACTGCAGACATCGTTGCCTGCCGCGGTTGCCAAGTACCCGGATCATCCCAATACGCTCTTTTTCTCCGCGCTTTTCGAGCGCGATGGCGATGCGGCCTACCAAAAGTACAAGGCAGGATGGAAGGGTCTGTCAGCGGAACTGATGGACGACGCCCTGTTGAGGTTGGCGCAGTATCAGCAGGCCCGGGGCGAATTCGACCGCGCCCGTCAGACCTACCAGACCCTGGCGCAGCGTTTTCCCTCCGGCCCGCTGGCCGATGACGCGCGCTACCAGAGATGTCAGTGCCTGTTGGCAGAGGGCAAAACCGATTCGGCGAAAAGCTGTCTGATTGCCTTCATTCAGGAGAATCGGAAATCCTCTTATGTGGATTGGGCGGTCCAGGACCTGGAGGCCGCGGCCGTGGAGCTCGATGCGCCGAAACCGGTTGGCAAAGTCGGCAGCCCGGCGTCTTCTGCGGCTTTTTACATCCAAGTCGGCGCCTATCGTGTGATCGCCAATGCCAAACAGTATGTCAAGAAACTTCAGGCTGCCGGCTTTGATGCGGAGGTGGTGGAGAAGAAAGGCGCCGGCGCGGTGCTTTTCGCCGTGTGGATCGGCCCATTCGACGGCAAAGACAAGGCCGCTGATTTTGCCAAAAAGAACGTGGCCGCGTTTGCACCGGAATATGTGGTGGTGCAAAAGCCTCAGCCCTGATGCGAGCGGCCCCGGCCAAGGCGCCGGATTGCGAAAAGGGGCGCTCAGGGCCATCGAATCCCCGAGTTTTTCCCTGCCTTTGCTCGAAATCCATGACCGCTGATCATGCTCTTAAACCCAGAAGACGGGCTTGACGTTCAGGCGGACGTGACCCTTTTGTGCACGGCCAGGCGCTGTTGGGCCGGCGGCGCGTTCTCCGAATCCCGGCGCCGGCTGATGCGACCAGGGCATGCTGAATCATGTTTCATCGCAGGCCGGAATTTTTTAATTTTTTTGCTTGATTTGTCAAAACTTTTTTGTATAATAACCTGTCGCGGTTTATTCACGGGGTGGTACATAGGCTACACGTTTGAGGTGTTGATGAAACAAGATCAAAAAGAGGTTTCGCGCAGGGAGTTCATTAAAACGAGTGCG
>CAZKQR010000274.1:0-6152 GCA_964554965.1 uncultured Cytophagia bacterium
GCTACAGCCGCATTCAATGGGACTCGTGTTCCTTTGCCGGTTCCAGCGGCCGCTTGTTCGAATTGCTGCAGCAGAGCCCGCTGTTCCTCAGCGCCGACGGAGATCTGGGTGAACCGGTCCGCTTTGCCGAATACCCCCGGCGGATTGAATTCCGTTTTGAACAACGGGGGCGATCCTGCCACTTTTTGCCGTACCTGATTTCCGATACTTCCGAGCTGGCGTTGACGTCGCCCTTTTATATTCTGTCGGAAAATCCGATCTGGATTCTGCAAGACACTCTGTTGATGCGCATCGACAACTTGAACCAGGCGGACCTGCTCCTGCCCTTCAGCCGCGGCCTGCGCGAACTGGTGGTGCCGCAAAAAGAGCTGCCCCTTTTCATCGACGGCCTCTTTAAGCAGAACTGCGCGGGCGACGCGCTGCAATTGCCCGAGCCCTATACGGTCCAGCCGGTGACGCACTTTAACAAAAGACGAATCACCCTGAAGGAAAAAGCCGACCAGCTCGAACTGGTGCTGTCGTTTTTGTATCAGGATCGGGAAGTTCTCTTCTCCGAGGAAGCGGATCAGATCTACCGGGTCGCTGATGACGGCGCGCTGGTGCTCAAGATCACCCGGGATCGGCGGCAGGAACAGGCGGCCTGGCAGACCCTGATGGACACCGGGCTGAAACATCGGCCGCACAACGGCCTGCTGCTGGATGAAAAAAAAGTCGTCCCCTGGCTGTTTCACTCTCTGCCCGCTCTCACCGCCGATGGCTTTGAGGTCTATGGACAGGAAAAGCTCAAAAGATATAGAATCCGCACCTCTTCGCCCACGGTGCGCCTCGGCGTCGCCACCGAGATCGATTGGTTCGACCTCAACCTGGAGGTCGAGTTTGACGGCGTGCCGTTGCCGCTCAAAGAACTGAAACGGGCCCTGAGCCGCGACGAGAAATACGTCAAGCTGGCGGACCACAGCGTGGCCATGCTGCCGGAAGAGTTGATCAAAAAATTCCAGTTCCTCTTTCATTTTGCCACGGTGGAAGAACGTTCGCTGCGGCTGCCCGCGCTGCAGGTCACGCTCATCGACCTGCTGTTCGAGGAACAGATGCTCCAATCCGGCGATCAGGGGTATCGGCAAAAGCTGGCACGGCTCAAAGACTTTACCGGCCTCAGGGAGCAAAGCCTGCCGAAAACATTCAAAGGCGTGCTCCGGACCTATCAAAAATCGGGCTATGACTGGCTGCTCTTTCTCAAAGAGTACGGCTTTGGCGGCTGCCTGGCCGACGATATGGGACTGGGCAAAACCGTGCAAGCGCTGGCCCTGTTGCTGAAAGAAAAAGAGAGCGGCTGCACCACCCCCAGTCTGATCGTCTGCCCCACATCGGTGGTGTTCAACTGGGAAAAAGAGGTGCAGAAATTCGCCCCCAATCTCGAGGTGCTTGTGCATACGGGCATGCAGCGCCGCCGCAACCTGGACCGGTTCACCGGTTATGACGTGATCCTGACCAGCTATGGTCTGGTGCTGCGCGACCTTCCGTTTCTCAAAGAACACCGGTTTCATTATGTGATCCTCGATGAGTCGCAGAAAATCAAAAATCCGCTTTCGCAGACCGCCAAAGCGGTGCACCTGCTCAAGGCGGAACACCGTCTGGTGCTCACCGGCACGCCGGTGGAGAACAACACCTCGGAGCTGTGGTCGCAGTTCTCCTTCCTCAATCCCGGTCTGCTGGGCTCGTTGCCCTCTTTCCGCTCTTTCTTTGCCCTGCCCATTGAAAAAAGAAACGACGAGGAGGCGGTGACGATGCTCAAGCGCATGATCTTTCCCTTCGTGCTCCGCCGCAGCAAAGAGCTGGTGGAAAAGGAACTGCCGGAGAAAAGCGAACAGATCTATTATTGCAACATGAACCCGGAGCAGGCCCGGCTTTACCGCCACTGGCGCGATTTCTACCGCTCCGTCATTCTGCGCAAGATCGACCAGGTCGGCCTGGATCGAGCGCGAATGAACATTCTCGAAGGATTGGTCAAACTGCGGCAGATCTCCTGCCATCCGCAACTGATCGACCGCGAGTCTGCGGCCGAGTCGAGCAAATTCGAAGCGCTGAAGGAGATGCTCGAAGACATTCTGGCCGAAGGCCACAAGGTGCTGATCTTTTCTCAGTTCGTTAAAATGCTCTCGGTCGTGCGCAAATACCTGGATGAACAGTCCATCGCCTACGAGTATCTGGACGGCCACACCATCGACCGTAAAACCTGCGTGCAGCACTTTCAGTCGGACCCGTCGGTGCGCATTTTTCTCATCAGCTTAAAGGCCGGAGGCACCGGGCTGAATCTGACCGCTGCGGATTATGTGGTCCTGTATGATCCCTGGTGGAATCCCGCGGTGGAGCTGCAGGCCACCGACCGGGCGCACCGCATCGGGCAGGATAAAAAAGTGTTCGTCTATCGCATGATCACCAAGGACACGGTGGAAGAAAAAATGCTGGAGCTGCAGGAGCGCAAACGCAGCCTGGTGGCCAACCTCATCGGCGTGGACAGCGGATTTTTTAAATCGCTGACGCGCCACGACATCGAGGTGCTGTTCTCATAACGCCGCAAACGGCCCAAGAGCCGCTGACACTCCCGTCCCCTTTATCGGCGTCTGCGCTGCTCGCTCAATGATTCGGCCTCGGCGGCTCAAGCACGGCAGATCC
Organism: uncultured Cytophagia bacterium; assembly: GCA_964554965.1. Classification (GTDB taxonomy): domain Bacteria; phylum Zhuqueibacterota; class Zhuqueibacteria; order Residuimicrobiales; family Residuimicrobiaceae; genus Anaerohabitans. The sequence goes on from CAZKQR010000274.1 coordinate 2,674, forward strand.
GTGCTGCTCATCAGAGAGGACCGGTTGTCGTTGTTCGAACTTTTCAGGCAGGCTCTATGACGTTGTCTAAAGAGGTTCGCGCTCGCATCAGGGTGATGGAGGGCGATATCACCCAACTCCAGGTGGACGCTATTGTGAACGCCGCCAACACCTCCCTGCTCGGCGGCGGCGGCGTTGACGGCGCCATCCATCGCGCCGCCGGGCCTGGTCTGCTGCAGGAATGCCGCGGTCTGGGCGGGTGCCCGACCGGCGAGGCGCGCAGCACCGCCGGTTATCGTCTGCCGGCGCGCCAGGTCATTCATACCGTCGGCCCGGTTTACCGGGGCGGTCATCACGGTGAGGCGGAGCAGCTGGCCTCGTGCTACCGGGAATCACTCAAGCTGGCCTCTCTTTCTGGAGTGCATTCCATCGCCTTTCCCTGCATCTCCACAGGCATCTATGGTTATCCAAAGGAAAAAGCCTGCCGGATCGCGATCGCCAGTGTATCCGAGTGGTTGACTGATCATCGACTGCCCAGCACGGTGATCTTTTGCTGTTACGAAAAAGGGGATGCCGAACTCTATCGCCAACACCTCGGCACCCCTCAGGGCGATGTCCACAACCGTGATGTTTCATCATTCCCTACTGGGAGAGATTGACCATGCACAAAACAGGACGGCTGGCTATGATCGGCCTGCTGACAGGTCTGGCCTGCGCGCCGAATTCACGGCGTGCATCTGTGGAAACGTTGCGGCAACAGGTGATCGATAGCGAACGGGCCTTTGCCGCCACCATGAGCGCGCGGGATTTTTCCGCTTTCACCTCTTTTCTTTCAAACGAAGCGATTTTTATCTCCGGAGAGCGAGCCCTGCATGGAGCCAAACAGGTGGCGGCGGCCTGGAAACGCTATTACAACGGTCCGACGGCGCCTTTTTCCTGGCAGCCGGAGACCGTGGAAGTTCTCGATTCCGGAACGCTGGCCTTGAGCACCGGCCCGGTTTTCGATCCCGGCGGCAAGCTTACCGGCACCTTTACCTCCATCTGGCGGCTCGAAGCAGCCGACACATGGCGCATCATCTTCGACAAAGGGTGCAAGGTCTGCGACTAGACGCAGGGGCGGCCCTCCCCTTCATCGTTCTGCGCTTTCTGTTTCTGCCTGCACTCGAACAGACTCTGGTTGTACACAGAAGCTTGCACTGTTTTATCACCGGATTTAGGAGAATGCAATGGCCTTCGGAGCCTGCAGGAAAATCCTGACCATGCTGTTGACCTTGTGGATCATTGCTGACGCTGGTGCAGAAGAGAAAACGCTGCATCTGAAAACAACGCACTCGCCTGTCGTCGTCGACGGGGCGATCGATCCGGTCTGGAGCACTGCAGACTCTACCCACACGTTCTTTCAACTGGAGCCCTACTACGGCCGGCCTCCGCTGCATTACACCGTAGCCAAGTTGCTCACCGACCGCAACAGCCTGTACTGCCTCATTGTGTGCCGGGATGAACGCGAGCACATTCAACACAACACCGGTAAACAGGACGAATTCAGCGGCGATATGGTCTCGCTGATGCTCGACACCTTTGGCGATCGCCGCAGCGCGTACAAGTTCGCCGTCTATGCCGGCGGCAACCGCGGCGACTGCCGCCTGCTGGATGACGGACGCGACCGGGATTTCAGTTGGGACGGAGTTTGGTTTTCCGCCAGCCGGGTGTATGACTGGGGCTGGGCAGCGGAGATGGAGATTCCCTATCGTTCCATCCAGTACGATGAAACCCTGAACGCCTGGGGCCTTGATTTTGACCGTTGGACCTCCAAAGATCGTGAGGACATCTACTGGAACCTCTACGAACAAAACGAAGGTCAGCGTATTTCCAAATTCGGCCGCATGGTGTTTACGGATTACCATCCCTCGGTCAAGGGCATCAACCTGGAGCTGTATCCGGTGGCGCTGAACAAAGCGGAACTGGAACCCGGGGGGAAATGGCGATCGCATCCCACCGCCGGCATAGATATCTTTTACAATCCCTCGCAGCGGCTCACCTTTCAGCTGACCGCCAATCCCGATTTCGCCCAGATCGAGGCCGATCCCTACGAGTTCAACATCTCCCGTTATGAGACCTATTATGAGGAAAAACGTCCCTTTTTCACCGAGGGCAATGAGGTCTTTATGCCCTCGGGCCGCCAGCAGGATACCGGTTTTTATCACCCCCTGGAGCTCTTTTACTCTCGCCGTATCGGCCGTAAGCTTTCTGACGGCCATGAGGTGCCGCTGCAAGTGGGCAGCAAAGCCTTTGGCCGTTATAACCAGTGGGAATATGGCGGCTTTTTTGCTGCGAGCGGCGAAAAACGTTATGAGCAGCACGGCAGCGCCGCCACCGAACCGGCCGCACTCTTCAGCTCCGTGCGGTTGAAAAGACAGATTCTCGGCAACTCCTCCATCGGCCTGCTCTATGTCGGCAAGAACGACGCCCAAGACCGCAACGGCGTCATCGACCTTGACGGCGCTTTCCGTTCTTCCGACTATCAGGTAGCCTATCAGATCGCTCGCTCGTATAAGAACGACCAGGGCGGCTATGCCGGCTCCTTGGGGCTGTGGATGCCCAAGGAGAAATTTCTTATCGGGTTGCGCTCCCGCTATATCGGCGATCAGTTTGACATTCAGGAGGTGGGCTACGTCCCCTGGCAGGGCACCTGGAGCCTGGCCACCTTGAGCGGACCGCGTTGGTTTTTTCAGAACGGCGCTGTGAGCGAGACCTCGCTATATGGCGGGGTCATGCTCAACTATGAAAAAATAGACGACTATACCGATCACCTGGCTGTACTCGGATACAACATGCAGTTTCGCAGCGGATGGGGACTTGAAATCGAATGGAACGGCGGCAATACCAAGGATATGGGGATCGCCTATCATTCAAAAGAGGTGAATATCGCTTCCTGGTACCAAGTTTCGCCAACATGGAACGGTGAGTGGTACGCCGGCTATTCGCATGCCTATAATTTTTCGCGCTCCTATCTGGCGAATTACGGCTACTGGGGCGCAGAAGTGGAATGGCAGGCAAGCCGGGTGCTGAACCTCGGCGCCTCTGCCACGGTCCTGGTCGAAGGCAATCCTAAAGGCCGGGTGGAGGAGATCACCTTTAATGCTCGACCCTATTTCTCCTGGACGCCGATGAATGGACTGAACGCCAGGGTTTATGTCGACCATCTCCTGCTGCGTTCCACCGGCCGGATTGAACGGCTGATCGGCGGGTTTCTTCTCTCGTACAACTTGCGCTCTAAAAGCTGGTTCTATTTCGCCCTCAATGAACGGCAGGACCGCAGCGACGAGTTCAATGCCTCCGGACGGTTGCTGCCCCGGCGAATGCACATGATCGACCGGGTCAATGTGATCAAGTTGAAATATTTGTTTTACTTTTAACAAATGGAATGGTTTTTATTAATGCGGCAAGTCATTGCTGTCCAAGATAATCTGAAATCATAACCGTCAATTATTCAAAAACAA
>CAZKQR010000275.1:0-6096 GCA_964554965.1 uncultured Cytophagia bacterium
CGAGCCCGCAACCCCGTATCCTGAAAAGCGAAAGGCCGTCGCGCAGGGCGAGGAATCTATCGCTGAACAGCTCTTATCCCTTTCCCAGGTTTGATTCGTCGCTGGATTCATGAGCGCCCAAAAACTGCAACGCATTGGCTTGCGCCTCAGGACGACAAAATGGCAAATGTAGCATATATTTACTTTTAAGCCTCATTGCAGCTCTGTTATCAGGCGCTAAAAACAAAAATAGTTTGCCATCATCATCATGGTGGAGAGTATTCCAATATCTGGCCATCCTGCAACAGCCGCCGGCGCAGCCAATCGTAGGACACTTCCTGCACCGCCTGTTTCTGCTCCAGCGCCCGAACAGCGGCGGTGGCCGCCGATTGGCCGAGGATCATGAACACCGGCTCCATGCGCACGGTCCCATAAGCAATATGAGAGGCCGACAGGCATACCGGCACCAGCAGGTTTTTACATTGCCCTTTTTTCGGCACCAGAGAACGATAGGAAATGGGGTAAGGGCCGCCGGGATGAACTTCTACATCGCCCTCGTTGCGGACAAACCCTTCGGCGGTGATGTAACGCTGAACATGGTGGGAATCCATGTTATAAGATCCCATGCCAACCGGTTCCGGCGTGGGCTGCAGACGGCGGCAGGTGAGTTCAGTGGTCACAAATTCACCGACCATGCGGCGGGCTTCGCGCACGTACATCTGGTTTGGAAAGTGGCTGGTGTCAAGGAATTCGTCCTTGGCCCATCCCCATTTTTTCACCTGGTCGCGGATCGCCTGCGGCATGCGCGGGTGATTCGCCAACGTCCATAAAAGTCCCTGGATATAGGAGACGTGAGCCTGGCGTATCTTTTCCCGCACGGCATAATCACCGTCCGGATAATCATAGTTCTGCCCGATATAGTCGGTGCTCACCGCAAAATTGTTATTGATGTCGGTTTTGCGGTTGGGCATCATGATGATGCTCAAAGGGACACGCGTATCGCCCGCCTCATGGTTGCGCAGCAGCAATTCATAGCAGGACTCATCATAGCCCTCGGGCTTGGCAAAAGGGATTTGATTCTCCACCACATCGGTGACGCACAGACGATAGTTGTACGCCTGCACGCGCCGGTCGGCACTGCCCTCCGGACCCGGCCCGGAATCATCGACGCCGTGCAACAATCCGCTGCTCGCATCCCCCGGCCTCACATAGGGATCCACCGGAAAGATGAATTGATGATACTTGTCTTGAGCGGTTTGCACGCCGTTCAAAGTCTCCCCGTATTGTGCGTTGGCCTCACGTCCCACCGTATAGCTCACACCGGCGGCGGCCATCAGATCGCCTTCATAGCCGGCATCGATAAACATGGCCGCTGCAAAGCGCTTGCCGGACTCCATCCGGATCGAGCGGATGCGGCCTTTCTTCATGTTGACGCCGTTTTTCCGCTGTAACCGTTCGCCAAAAAAAACGCGGGCGCCGCTCTCCTCCAACATTTGCTGCAGAATACTCTCGGCCACGTGCGGCTCAAAGGTCCACATGGCATCGTCCTGCGGACGATAACGGGCATAGTCAGACCGGCTCTCAAAGCGCCAGACCTTCGGGTCGTCATAATATTTTTTGATCCGCCGATAAAACTCGCGGCCGAGTCCGCCGACCACCTCCTTGTTGCCCGTATCCGTAGAGCCCAAGCCGCCGCTGGTCAGCCCGCCGACATGCTGGCCGGGGTCAAGAATCACCGCGGTCCGGCCCATCGCTTGAACCTGAATGGCCGCCGTCACCCCGGCAGAGGTGGCGCCGTAGATCACCACGTCATAGTCATCGATGACCTCAGGCTGCCGGCCAGACGCTGAGACGAGGGCCGCTAACCCGATAGTCAAAATGATCATGATCCATTTCTTCATCACATCTCCGGATAATGCCGTAGTAAAAGATTGAACGCGGCAAAGCCTTCAGGGCAGTCGGTCCAACCCTTCCCAGCGAACGTTCCATTGGCCGTTTTTAGGAAAACCGGGAGCGTGATCCTTGGGACCGCCCTCCCAGCCGGCAGCCATCATAGCGACGGCAGCCAGCAGTCCGCCGTTGCCCGGCAGATAGACCGGCAGGTTGGCGCGCTGGTAATTATGGCCGTTTTTTAAATAGCGGTTTTTCTCCGCAGGCATCATGAGCGCTTGAATCGCCAGCTCCGGCTCGCCCAACCGGGCAGCGGTCATGGCCACCAGGGGAAAATCCCAACCCCAGGTAGACTGCCAGTCCCAGTCACGCATCACCGCATACAGCGTGCGCCGCATGGTCTCCGAATCTACTCCCGGTCCCGGCAGCATGCCCAATCCGGCCAACAGCGTGGGATGATCGCGCCGCCTCGATGGATTGGCAAAGGTATCGTCATCCCCTTCGGCGTTCAGATAAAGCCCGTCCTTCACCGGCAGATCGGCCAATCCGGCCAAAACTTTTTCCCAGCCCGGTTCTGCAGCGAGGTTCAATCTCTGGCGCCAGTGCAGCGCGGTCTGCAGAGCAAAGCGCCAGTAGCTCAGTTCGAACGGCGGATTGCGCGTCGATTCAGGTCTGTGCTTTTCCTGTGCCGGTATCATGGGCGGACCGAGAACATAGCGTCCATTGGAGCTATCCTGAACGGCAAAAGACGCCAAAAAATCCGCTGTGGCAAAAACCAGGTCCTGATATTTTTTCAGCAGCTCCTTTTTGGGGTGCAGCCGGTAGAGCAGTTCCGCGTAATAGATGGGATGGGGCTGCTGCCAGATCAGAAACACGCCCACGGTCGATGGGCTTTCCCGGCCGTTCGGTCCGACCATTTTGGGCCATCGGGCGCCGCGGTAGCCTTGCCGCTCCGCTTCGGCGCGCGCGGCCGGCAGCAGCGACTGATACCAGGCCATGCTTTTTTCCAACAGCTCCGGCCTGCCCCACAGGGCAAAGTGTACCACATGCCACCAATGCATCTCGAGATGAAATTTTCCATACCACGAATTGCAGGTCAATCCGGTCTCAGCCGGCGGCTGTGATCCGGCGCACTGAATGCGGGTCAAGTATTGCGACAGCACCACCCGCCGTTCCAGCTCAAAGGCTAAAGAATCCCGGCAAGCGGAAAAATCAACCGCGCCGCCGTGAGACCAGAAAGCGTTCCACTTTTTCTGCGACCGGCGAAAAACCACGGCGGATTCTTTTGCGCCGGAGATGGGATCCGCTGAGAACGCGCAGACAAATCCCAGGCTATGGCGGCCCGCGGCCTGAATATACAGCCTGTGCTTTTCCGTGGAGATGAACTGCGCCGGTGCATCGCAATCGACTCCGACATAATACCAGGTGGTGTCGAGCCGGCGCTGCAGACGCAGGCGCTGATAGGTCTGCTCCAGAACCCGCGTCTCATGGCGGTCAGGCTGCTGATAATCGGCGCACTCCGGACCGAACGTTGCAGCCGCATAGGGAAAGTGCAGAAGGATGCGCAGCCGCCGGTCGGCCAACAGTCGCGAATGCACCTGCACGGCGATTCGGTCCTGCTCCGGATCGCAGGCCACGGTCACTCGCACGGTTTCCCCGTCAAATTGAAATTCGCTGGTCAGCGTGCCGGACCATAGATCCAGCGACTGGCGAATCGCTTCCAGATCTTTCACCACCGCTGCGCTGCCGTCTCGATGGCGCAGATCAAAACCGATGCGGCCCAGATGCAGACGATGGGGATTGGCGCGCAGCCATTGAGCGGCCGGGTTGTTCACCCTGGCGGCGTATTGGACCTCGCGGCCGTAAGTGTCCATCGTCTGATACGCCGCGTCGAGGCGATGAACGATGGTATCCGGCGTGGTGTGCCAGCCCCACTGCGCGCAAGTCGCCAGCGGGATAGTGTCCTCATACAGCTCTGGAAAGGTCTGCAGTCCGGTGGCATCCGCGGTAAAAGCGAACTCGCCGTTGCCCACGGTCAGGGGCGACCAGAGATCCATGGACTCATTGACCGGATTATGACGGCTGACCAAAGCCCGGCGATCGATCCGTTCTACAGCGGCTACTCGCGAGCCGAGAAGAAGCAGGGGAATGAGCACGGCGTGTACGTGCATGTCGGCAAGTCCTTGAGCAAAAAAATAAACCCGAACCAACAACCGTTGCAGCGGCGGTCAACCTTTCCCCAGCCGGGGTGGACAGCGGCTGTCGCCCGATCTTTCAGGAGAATCGAGGCAACCGGGATTAAAGAGCGCGCAGCTTGATGTTCCGGTAACTGACCTGACGGCCGTGATCCTGTAAAAAGATGTGACCTTGCTGACGGCTGCTGAAATCCTTCACCGCTCTGAACTTGCTCTTTTTAAAAGCCTGGCGGAACTTTTTTCCGTCGCGGTCGAATGCCAATACTTTTTCGCCGTTGAGCCAGTGTTCGATATGGTTGCCTTGGACAACCAGACGGACCTGATTCCACTCTCCGATGGGTTTCGGCTTGGTATTTTTGGCAGGCAGCAGGTCGTACAGCGAGGCAAATCGACGGTTGCCGTTCCGGCCCTGTTTGGCGTCCGGATTCACCTCGTCGTCCAGAACCTGATATTCGAATCCGACGCTGCATGCCGGCTGAATAAAATACTTGATGCCGCTGTTGGCGCCGCGGGTCAACTTCACCTCCAGGGTCAGTTCAAAATTGATGAACGTATCGCTGGTGATGATGTCGCACCCCTCCTCGTGGCCGCCGAGAACGGTCAAAGCGCCGTCCTGCGCCTGCCACATGCCTTCGCTCAGACTGTCCCCTGCCAACGTCATCCAGCCGGTAAAATCCACGCCGTTGAACAGGAGCCTCCAGCCCTGCTGTTTCTCCTCATCGGTCAGTTGATTGACGTCAGCCGGTCGAGCAGTGACCGCAAACACAAGCAGCAACACGACCATCATGGCACTGCCTACTTGAATTCTTTTCATTCTTCCAGCCTTCCATTTCATAAGGTTATTTCTGCCGTGCATCCGTCATGGTAGGGAGACCCCATGCGGCGTCCCAAAACGCACAAGGGCACGAAGAACCGTGCCCCTGCCCTGCGTTGACATCCTGTGAAGCCTTTAAACGTTTTTGGGAATGACAAAAGGTTTACGGTACTTTTTCCGCGTCAGATATTTGTTGGCTTTGCCGGCAAAAGGACCGACGCACCTTTCTTTTTCCGCATCCCAGGTAAGCCAGGGCCCGAGAGTCAACGGCTGTTTTTTTAGATCCACTTCGTTGCGCAGCAGATGTTCCATGACGCTCTCCACCGCTGCCTGCGCTTCACTCCCCGAGTCCTTGACCGCGGCTTTGATCTCGTCCACATCCGCATTCCGGCCTATGCGATGAGCGATGTTGGCCAGGTGGCACAGGGCTGAGGTGATATGTCCCTGCTCGATCTCTCCGTGCAGGTCTTGCACTCTGCGGCTGCGCACCGCATCGATGAAATTGGCTTGATGCTGACCGCCGCCGTCGCCGGGGAACTGCTTGATCCGTTTTTTATCGTTGTCATAGACCGAACCACCGCCGCGTCCGCCGACAAAATAACCGCCCTCGCACTGTAACACGTTGCCGTCACGGGTGCCGCGCAGGTGATCCATCGCGCGTTCTCCTTTTGCGCGATAGAGGTTGCGCACCTGAACGATCACCGGGACGTCGCCGTAATCCAGCACCGTCAGGTGGGTGTTGGGGGTTTCGCCGTCATCGTCAAAGACAAAACGGCCGCCGAGACTCCACACCCGCTTGGGATAGTGATTGAGATTCAGAGCAAAACGGCAGTCGTCAATCTGATGAACGCCGATGTTGGCCATCTCACCGTCGCCGTACTCCCAAAACCAGTGCCAATCATAATGCAGACGCTTGCGCATCAAGGGCTGCATCTTGGCCGGGCCGGTCCACAGATTATAGTCCACCGATGAAGGGATGGGCTGTGGTTGAGTCACCCGGCCGATGGGGTTGCGTTCCTTGTACCAGACGCCGTGCGCATAAAGGACCTTGCCGATAGCGCCCTGCCGGATGAACTCGATCGCTTCGCGAAAGCCGGTGTCCGAACGGTTTTGCGTGCCGGCCTGAACGATGCGGTTATACTTGCGCGCCGCTTCCACCAGCTTGCGGCCCTCCCACACCGTGTGGGAAACCGGCTTTTCCACATAGACGTCTTTGCC
>CAZKQR010000276.1:0-6085 GCA_964554965.1 uncultured Cytophagia bacterium
TCAGCTTCAAGCCATCGGCCTGGAGCAGCACCCTTCCCTGTTTATCCGGCTCTGAGATCAGGACCGCCGGGCTGGCGATCCCTTTCCACAACACCCGATCGCCCAGTTTAATTTCACCGCTGGCTGCCGCCGGCGCTTCGCGGGTCTGTTCGACGATTTTTTCCACCTGAGTCCGCCGTTCCGCCAGCGCCTGTTTGCCGGCGCGGATCGCCGCGGTCTCCGCCTGGCTGCTTTTAATCTCGCGGATGATCTGTTCAACCGTGCTGTTGGCAGAGGCCAGTATCTCCTGCGCCTCCTCAGCCGCCTTGCGTTTGAGCTGTTTCTCCTCTTTGCGCAGCGTCTCGGTGCGCTCGTGATAGAGCTTGGCCAGTCCGCGGTACTCGGCCTCCTTGAGATCAGCCGCTTCCGCCAGTTTCTGATGCCGCTGAATCTTGGCTTCCAGCTCCAGGATCAACCCCTCCAGCCGGTCTTTCTGCTCGCCCACCAGGCTGCGCGATTCGGCGATCAGCTGCTCGGAAACGCCGATGCGCCGGGCGATCTCAAAGGCATAGCTGGACCCCGGAATGCCGATACGAAAACGGTAGGTGGGTTTGAGCGTGGTCAGATCGAACTCCATGGAGGCGTTGGCGGTCTTTTCGTTTTGATAGGCAAAGGTTTTAAGCACGCTGTGATGAGTCGTGACCATGGACAGGGCGCCGATGGCGGTCAATTTTTTCAGCAGAGCGGTGGCCAGCGCCATGCCCTCCTCCGGATCGGTGCCGGCGCCGATTTCATCCACCAGCACCAGGCTTTGCCGGCCGGCCTGTTCATCGATCTCTTTCAGGGACAAAAGATGGGAGGAAAAGGTGGACAGATCCGCTTCGATGGATTGCTGATCGCCGATCACGGCAAACACATGATCGATGGAACCGATCTGGGACAGCGGCGATGCGGGAATGTGCAAACCGCTGCGCGCCATCAGCACCAGCAGGCCCACGGTCTTGAGCGCCACGGTCTTGCCGCCGGCGTTGGGGCCGCTGATGATCACGGTGTTGTTCTCGCGGCCCAGTTCGATCTGCATGGGCGTGACCGCCGCCGTGCCCATGCGCAACAGCAGCAGCGGATGCCGGGCCTGGGCGAGATAGATAAAAGTAGGCTCCACGATCTCCGGCTCCAGCGCCTGCAGCGCGCGGGAAAAGGCCGCCTTGGCATAGACCAGGTCCAGCCGGCCGAGCAGATAAAAATTGCTCTGCAGCACCTCCCGATGCGAGCGCGCCAGATCCGAAAGGCGGGCTAAAATGCGTTCGATCTCCTCCGCCTCCTGGCCCAAAAGCTCACGGACGCGGTTGTTGTCCTCCACGGTCTCGAACGGTTCGATAAAATAACTCAGGCCCGAAGCGGAGCGGTCGTGGACCAGGCCCTGCACCTTGCGCTTGTACTCGTCCTTGATGACCAGCACCATGCGGCCGTTGCGCATGGTGATCAGATTCTCCTGCAGCACGCCCTGGCTGCTGAAGGACTTGACCATGCCTTCCATTTTTCGGCGGGTGTTGGCCTGCGCGCGAATGATCTGCCGGCGGATGGATGCGAGCGCTTCACTGGCCTCATCGCGGATGTCAAAGGAGTCTTCGTCGATGCAGCGGCTGATCTCTTTTTCCAATTTTTCCAGCGGCAACAACTCTGAGGTAAGAGCCTTCAGATGAGGGATCTTTTCCTCGCGGCCGGCAAAGTAGCGGGACAGACGGCGGCCCAGTTGGCAGGTCTGGCCCACGGCCACCAGCGATTCTGCGGACAACGAGCTGCCGATGACCGCCAGCTTTTTCAACACCGGCCGCAGATCCGGAAACGAGGAGAAGGGCACGGCTTGATCAAAATCCAGGATCGCGCGCAGCTCTGTGGTCTGTGCCAGGCTGGTGCGCAACGCTTGTACCTCGTCCATGGGCCGGACGGCCAGACAGAGTTCGGCTCCGAGAACCGAGTTGGCATGGCCTGCCAGCTTTTCCAGAACGCGATCGTATTCAAGTACTTCTAAAACGGTTTGCACGATAAAAATCCGAACTAGGCAGGTTTGGCTGCAGTGGGCGCTTTCGATGGAGCCGGTGCAGTGGGTTTGGTTTGGGGAACAAAATAAACGACGTTGCGCAAAATCACCTGGGCGAATTTTTTCATGTGCGGAAACAGATTCGAACGGTACTCGTAGTTCTTCACCTGTTCGCCCAGCGGCATGATGGAAAGCGCCAGAACAAAGATGCTCACCAGAAAAGCGCCTTTGGCAAAACCGATGATCGCGCCCAGCAGTTTGTTGAGCGAGTCATGGGTTTTGGGATCCATGCCTTTTCTCAGGCCGGCCAGCAGAATCTGCAGCAGCAGGCGGACCGCCAGAAGCACCGCGGCATAGCCTAACACCGTGTAGGCCATCTCCGGCAGTTGCAGGTAATTTTCCAGTCTGCGGGAGGCCCAGGCGCCGTAGCGCAGGGAAAGGATCGCAGCGACCAGCCAGCCGGTCATGCCGAGCAGTTCGCCGTAGAGTCCGTTCTGCGCCCCTTTGTAGACGAAAAAGACCAGCGCGATAAAGATGAGAACATCCAAGGCATTCATAAGGCCATCACAAGTGGCCGGAACACCCGGCCGGTAAATTAAATGAAAAAAGTGAATAGGGCGCAGGCCTTATTCACTTTTATCGGTTTCAACCAACTCGTCCTAAAGACTCAACTTGTTCCGTACCAGATCCGTCACCATCTTTCCGTCGGCTCTCCCCTTGGTTTTAGGCACCACCAGTTGCATCACCTTGCCGAGATCTTTGATCGTCTGGGCGCCGCTTTCAGCGAGCGCCTGTTGCACGATGGCTTCGATCTCCGCGTGGCTCAGGGGCGAAGGCAGATAGGCTTGAATCACCTCCAGCTCGACCTTTTCCTTCGCCGCCAGATCGTCACGCTGGGCGCTGGTAAAGGCCTCGATGGATTCTTTCCGTCTTTTAGCGGCGTTGGTCAGCACCGCTAATTCTTCCTCTTCGGACAGGGCGGCTCGTTTATTGATTTCGGCATCCTTGATCTGACCGCGAAGCAGACGAATGGTGGATAAACGTTCTTTATCCCCGCTTTTCATCGCCTGTTTCATATCTTCAGTCAGTCGTTCCAGAATGCTCATCAAATCCTCCGCACGGATGGTCGCGAAAAAATGAGATTATCTTTCCATCATCTGCAGCTTGCGCATTTTACGGCGAGCCTGATTGATTTTGCGTTTTTTACGCTCGCTGGGTTTTTCAAAATGCTGATGCTTTTTAATATCCGACATCAAACCCGCTTTTTCGCAAGCTTTGGTAAAACGACGCAGTGCTTTTTCAAACGTTTCGTTGTCACGTACCCGAACGCCCGGCATGAAAGATTCGACCTCCTCTCCTATTCTGATAAAAGGATAAACTAAGCTTTTTAATCTACTAAAAATAAAGCACACATGCAAATAAATTCTCTGCTCCGCCGGCTAATTTTTTTATTGTATTTGAACAAATTAGGCCTTAAAATCCTTCTGACCGGGGCTTTTAGCGCCTCAGGTTCGAGCAATCGGGAGGAGAACCATGAAAAAAGCCTTCAAGTTTCTGGGTTTGACGGTGCTGATCCTGATCGTGGTGGCGGCCGCCTACCTGTACGTAAACCGGGCCAAATTGGCCAATCTGATGATCGAAAAAAGCCTGCCGCAGGTGGAAAGCCTGATCCTCAAAGAGCTGCCGGCTTCGGTGTCCAAGGAACAGGTGCATGAAGATTTCACCAAACTGGTCGCCAAATTCCAAGCCGGTCAAATCGACTCTGCGGAGGTTAAAAAAATTGCACTGGAGTTTAAAAACGCCCTGCGCGATGAGAAATTGGACTCTACGGAAGCAAAAGAGCTGCTGGAGCATCTGCACCGATTGAGCCAGTGAATCCAGCCGGCTTTCCCTGCCCTCGACGCCCGGCCGTCGGTTGAGGTGCTGCTGAAAAAAAAATGCGTCAGGATGGTCGATATAGAAGGCCATCCTGACGCCAACCTGCTATAAAACCTTGGTTACTGTTTAATGCCTATCACCCCAGGCAGAGGGGATGAGAAACGAAATCTCCGCTAGTCCTTTGATCCTATTTGACCATCACCAGACGTCTGGTTGCGCTCCAGTCGCCGGCGGTGATACGATAGAAATAAACGCCGCTGGAAGTGGCCTCCCCCATCTCATTCAATCCATCCCAAACCACGCTGTGCTCTCCGGCATTGCACGATCCTTCGGCCAGCGTTTTAACCAACCTTCCTGAGACATCATAGATAGCCAGACGAACCGTACGGCTTTCCGGGAGAACAAATCGGATGGTAGTCTGGCTGTTAAACGGATTAGGATAATTGGCATGGAGGGTAAAAATTTCCGGCTGCAAACTCGCGTTCTCCGGCTCTTGGGCCGGCGGAGCGGTCGGCTGAAGAGAGGGTACGATGACCGGTCGATCGCTGACAACCCAGGTCGGATCGCCCTGTTCGATTAAATTCGAACCACCCAACCAGCCGTGATTGGCATTGGCCGTTCGATCTCCGGCATACTGGCCGGACCCTTCATCAAAGGAGTAGCAGGCCGCCAAGCCGGGTTCATCCCCGACCATCGTTTTATTCATGGTCGCGACGATCTCTTGATTGGTACGGGCGTTGTTCCACAGCCGCACTTCATCCAGGATACGAGACCAGTTCTGCGCGGGTTTGTCGGTTTTCAACCAGAACTCGATGGTGAACGCATTGCTGATATTCAACGAGGGGTGATTGGCGATCTGCAGCAGGTCGTTCAAACCATCGAACGACAAAGCATAGTTTCCGGCTGGAACCGGCGTCGGATTTTCCTCAGGCGTTCCGGCAGCCACAATGCTGAAAGGATTCGCACTGGGGGACAGGGGCGAACCGTCCAGCGCATCCAGTACGCGCATTCTGCATTTTTGCGCCGGCGTGTTGGGCACGGTCCAATTGATGTAACCGTTGGCCGGTTGATCGCTGAGAACGCGCTGCCAGGTATTGCCGTTGTCGAGGCTGAGATCCAGGTGCACCTTGTTGGTCATATTGTATGAAATCCATTTCACGTGTTGGAGAGAATGAGCCGCCCATAACGATTTTCATCGGACCGCTCAGCGTGCCGGATTCCGCCTCAATGGTGACAAGCTGGATGGCGGCGGTCACCGGCGCTTGGATGGTCAGCGCCGCCTGACTGGACATGACCAGTTCGCCGTTCTTGCTATCAACGACCTTAAAGATCGCCGGGCCAGGGCTTGCCGGCACAAAGGTGGAAAACGAACCGGTATTGCGCAGTTCGCGGGCCATCATCCACCAGGATCGTCCCTGATCAGAGGAAAAATAGACATGGACCGATTCATGGAGTGGTGTGGCCGGCCAAGCCAGAACCAAAGGCTCTGCCGGTTGCAGCGACAGCGGTTGCAGCGCTTGCAGCTGCAAAGTGCGTCCGGCGCCGGCCCATAGCGAACCCAGCAAAAGGCCGAAGGCGAAAAGGGACGATAGCACTTTTCTCATACAAAGTGTTTGGCACATTGCGGGCTTTATGATGTTCACGCAGAAAACATCCTCTGATGATTTCCACTTGCTAATATACCAGTTTTTTGCTAAAATAGCGGACGGGAAGACAACAAATATTTCCCAAGCAGCAGGCGTATGTAAAAAAAAAGAGTTAATGACACCACTCAGGAGAGAATGCACATGTCAATCGGAAAGATAAATCGAAGAGAATTCCTCGGCGAAGCGTTGACCGCCGGCCTGGCGGTCGGTTTGGCGGCGACCCCGCTTTTCAGCAAAACCCGCGCGGAAAAAACGAAATCCGCACTGGTGGTCTGGGGTGGCTGGATGGGTCATGAGCCGGATAAATGCGCAGCGATCTTTGCCCCATGGTTGAAAGAGCAGGGATTTCAAGTCACGGTTTCCGAGACGTTGGATTCCTACACCGACCCAGAGTTCATGGCCTCTTTATCGGTCATTGTGCCGATCTGGACCATGGGCAAGATCAGCAAAGAGCAGGAGAAGGGATTGCTGGCCGCGGTTGCCGGGGGCGTCGGCATCGCCGGCCATCACGGCGGCATGGGCGACTCGTTTCGCGAGAACA
>CAZKQR010000277.1:0-6067 GCA_964554965.1 uncultured Cytophagia bacterium
TCCGTTTGAAGCGGGTCAGGGTCTCGCTGCTCGGGTTGACGATGAGCACACCGCTGCGGCCGTCAAGAATGACGGGATCGGTGCTGAAAACCTGATGGCAAACGTCCACCAGACCGACGATGGAGGGCACCTTGAGAGAACGGGCGAGGATCGCCGCATGGGAAGTGCGGCTGCCCAGTTCGGTGACAAAACCCAGAACCTTGCTGCGGTCCATACTGATGGTGTCCGAGGGCGACAAATCCCGGGCGATCAGGACCACCGGTTCGCTGATCTGCGCCAGCCCGGTCTCCTCCTTGCCCTGAATGTGCCGAATCACCCGCTGTTTGATGTCGCGCAGATCGGCCGCCCGGGCGCGAAAGTATTCATCCTCGGCGCCGTCGAAGGAGGACTCGTATTTCGACAGGATCTCGCTCACCACGTGATCAGCATTGACTTTCTCGCTGCGGATGCGATGGATGATCTCATTCAGCACCATCTCATCCTGCAACAGCATCTGATGCACGTCGAAAATCTGCGCATCCTTCTCACCCAACCGCTGGGCGGTCTCAGTGCGAAAGACCTGCAGCTCCTGCCGGGTGCGCTCGATGGCGCGGACCAGCTTTTCCACCTCCGCTTCCACCTGATCTTTGCGGAGCGTGCGCCGCTCTACTTTGATGAGGTCTCCGTAGAGGACGAACGCTCGGCCGATCACGATGCCGGAGGAAACACCGATCCCGTGGAAACGGACTTCCTGATGTTCGCTGCGTAGGGGTACCATACCCGCTGTCCCGAAGGGACTACTCCTCGTCAAATTTTTTGTTCTCGACCAGGTCCACCAGAGCCGCCATGGCAGCCTCTTCGTCATCTCCCTCGACGCGAAGATTCAACTCTGTGCCGTACCCGGCGGCCAGCATCAGCACGCCCATGATGCTTTTGCCGTTGACCTCTTTGCCGTTTTTGCCGATGTACACGAACGATTTGTACTGCGAAGCAATGCGGACAAATTGACCGGCCGGACGCGCGTGAATGCCCAGTTGATTGCGAATGGTTACAGTTCGATTAATCATGCGGAAAATCCAAATTCCCCGGATCGTCAGATAAACAGGCCGAACAGCACCGCCACCAGGGCGGTGAGCACCAGGATTAAATTGATGGAACGTTTCAGATACAACAACACCAGCGCCACCGGCAAAGCCAGAATGAAGGCGATTAAAAACCGCACCCCTTGCGTCAGGTTCCAGTCCACCGCCGCCATCAGACACATGCCGGTAAAAATCACGCCCAGACCGACGCAGACATCGTACCAGGGCTGAAACCGCCTGAGGGATAAATCGGTGACAATGTCAAATCCCTTTTGATAGCCCCGCTGCAATCCCAGGGCGCGAAAATAAAAGACCGGCACATTGTAGACGATGAGAAAAACCGGTATGGCTATCCATCCGTTGCTCAACGCCAGCCACACCGCCAACGCCGCCGCTGCGGGCTTTAATCCGTTCCAGAACAACTGATCCCCGATGGCGCCCAGGGGCCCCATCAGCCGCTGCTTAAAGATAGAGATCGGATTATAATTGTCCCAGCCCTTACGCACGGACTCTTCTTCCAGCTTGATCACAGCGCCAAGGCACCAGCTCACAAAGAACGGATGGCTGTTGAAAAACTCGAGGTGGCGCTGCAGAAAAGCCTTGCGCTCCTCCGGCTCAGCGTACATCCGTTTGAGCACCGGCAGCATGCAGAAACAGAAGCCAAGGCCGATCATGGATTTATAGCTCCATGACCCCTGGATGAAAAAACAACGCCAATAATGATTGAACAGGGAAACACGACGCATGCGTGCGATCTCCTCAGACAATCAAAAAAAGCGCGCCCAGTGCCACGCCCATCAGCAACAGCCACCAGTTTTTGCGCGATACGAATAAATAGAGCAACACCGCACAGCCGACGCCGAGAAACGCGCCCATGACCGGCCAAAGATAAGCGTCCCAGCTCAGCGGGATGTAGGGCGCTAGCGCCATGATCAAATAATAGGACAGCGCCGTTGATACGGCCGTGACCACTGCGCCGGCGAGAAACATCAGCACAATGCTCAACCCGTGGGTGGCGGTGACGCGAGCCGGGGTGACATCGGCGTTCCCCAACAGCTGCGTATACAGATGACTATTGAGATGCCGCGCCCAGATCACCATGTGACCGCCGACGGCACTGACCGCCACGCCCAGCAAACAGGCCAGCGGCACAGCCAGGTGCAAGCGTTGCGTTTGATCGAAAACGAGAATCGCCGTCGCCGCCGCCACCGTAGCGCCGATATTTCCTTCGGAAAATGGCGCTGCCCCCACCGGCAATTCATTCAACCAGATGAGTTCAAGCACCACACCGATCATAAAAGCGATCTTGAAATTTCCCAGTAATAAACCCACCACCGAACAGGAGACCAGCGGATGGGAGATCAACACCTGCAACACCGCTGTCGTATCTAATGCGACAATCCCCCCCCACATACTTAACGCCACCAATCGATACAACATGATTCACCTGTCGTCGAGTTACGATTTAAAAATATAAATTACCTGTTTTTTCATTAAGAATCAATAGAAAACAGGATATAAACGTTCAAGACAAGATCATTTAATAGCCGGCCTGTTCCTCGCCGGTCAGGGACGACGCGGCTTACTCATAGGCGGCGCGGAATACATAACGGCCGCTGGCGACGATAAAGAGCTCCCGCTCTTGCCTGCGGCCGATAGGGCGAACGCCCTTAGCCCGGGACGCCGGCACGCCGCCTTCAAAGATCCTTTCAGCGGAAGAGACGGGCACCGCCACCTCCGCCTCTGATCCCGGCGGAACCGTGACCTCGAGGATCAACCCTTCATCCGTTTTCCTCCAACTGCAGGCAGCGCGGCCCAGCACCGTTTCCACGCTGACCTTGACCCAGGAGAGAGAATCGCAGATCGATGGGTTGACCGCGAACCGGCGAAAGCCGGGCGCCAGCGCCTGAATGCCGCCGAACCTGGAGAACAGGGTGGCCAACGGGCCGCTGAACATGGCGTGATTGTGCGAGTTCATACCCCCTTTCGCGTACCATTGCTCCCACGTGGTCGTCGCGCCGAGGCTGATCTGATGGCCAAAGCCGGGATACGACCGTTGCGTCAGCACGGCCAAGGCGAGATCCGCATGGCCATAATCGCACAGCACATCGCCGATATAGCGCGTTCCGGTGATGCCGGTATCGAGATGGCCGCCGTTTTCTTCGCGGATGGTCGCCGCCAGATGGTCCGCCACCTTGCGCTCGCGCTGCGCTGGGACCAGGCCAAAGGCGAGCGGAAGAATGTCCTCGGTCTGCGTGCCGTCGCCGTAATAGTTTTTATCAGGGTGGAAAAAAGCGGCGTTATAGGCGTTGCGGATAGAGTCGGCCAGCGCCCCATAACGCTGCGCGGCAGCTTCGTCGCCCAAAATTCCGGCCGCGTCGGCCACCACACGGCTGCAGTGCTGGAACAACGCGGTGTTCACCGGCGCTACGTTGCTGAAATACGATTCCCATGTGGCGTTGTTGGGAGCGCACCAGTCGCCAAAGCCCTTGCGGCAGATCAGATCCGGGGTTCGGGCTCTGACACTGTCGACATATCGTCGCATGTTCGGCCACTGTTCTTCTAGAATGTCGTTATCGCCGTACCAGTGATACAACCGCCAGGCCAGCAGCACTTGATCGCCGTCCCAATCCGGCTGGCCGCTGCCGCCGGCGATATCCCGCAGCCACTTGAGATAATAACGGTTCAGAGAGAACAGATAAAGCGCGCCCTCCTCCACGACCCGGGAATCCATGGCGCACGGCGTACGTTCGTCCCGCGCCGGACAATCCGTGGGAATACTCATGAAATTGCTGCGCAGACTCCAGCGAAAATTCTCATACACTCGATTGAGCAGTGCGTCGGAACTGCTAAAGCCTCCCATCTCGCCGAGATCAGCGTGCACCACTCGGCCCTGAATGGTCTTCGCGGTCAAGGGCGTGCGCACCCCGGTCACCTGGATGTAGCGAAATCCGTGGTAAGTGAAACGCGGTTCATAGACCTCCTCCCCATCGCCTTTGAACACATAGATATCGGTTGCGGCCGCCAACCGGTTGGTCCACGGATCGATCAAACCGGTCGAGTCCACCAGCTCGCTGTAGCGCAGCGTCACGCTGTCGCCCCGGCTTCCCCGCAGCACAATCCGGGCCCAGCCGGCAAAATTCTGTCCCATGTCAACAACCTGAACGCCTGCGACGGGTTCCTCGATGGCGGTCGGTTCGAGCGTCTCCATCACGCGAATGGGCGGCATGGTGTTCGCACGCAAACGGCCGGCAGCACCTGTAGTCACCATCACCGGCAGCCAGTCATCGTCTGTGTACTCGGCGGTGCACCAGCCGGGTTTTTCCAGCCGGGCGTCGTAGGTTTCGCCGGCATAGATGCCGCAGGAGCGGATCGGCCCGTCCGTGGTCTTCCACGCCTCATCGGAACACACCTGTTGCGATGAACCATCGCTGAATTCGATCTGCATCTGCAATAGAAAGCGTTTGGACTTTTCCCATTTCCACCCCCATTGGGAATAGGTGGAATCATAGCCGCCGCCGAGCATGACGCCCAGGGCATTTTCACCGCGCTGAAGCCGGCCGGTCACATCAAAGGTGTCGTACAGCAGAACGCGATCATAGCGGCTGTTCGGCGGCGCCAGAACCTGGTCGCCCACTCTGGCGCCGTTGATATAGAGCTCATACCACCCCAGTCCGTATATGCGCAGTCTGGCGCGTGCGACCGGCTTGGCGATCGTGAACGTGCGGCGAAAGAGCGGCCCCGCTGATTCGTCAGCCGGCCTTTGGCTGATCCAGCGCGCCTGCCAGTCGCAAGAATCCAGCAGCCCCACCTCCCAGGTGGCGGGTTGGCTCCAGCCGGCGGTTTTGTCCTGTTCATCCCAGATCCGCACCTTCCACCAGCAGACATCCCCTGATTTGAGCGGCAACCCCTGATAGCGGATGCCGGTCAGCGAGTCAGCCGGCACTTTGCCGCTGTCCCAAAGATCGCCGATGTTCCTTTTCAGCGCCGCCGGAGTTTTGCTGACCAGAATATGATAGGCACTCTGCCGCGCACCGCGCTGATCGCCGGTGATTCTCCAGCGCAGACTGGGGGTGCGATGATCGATGGCGATGGGATCCGTCATGTGATCGCATAACAGCGCCGTCACTTTGACCGATGCGGCCCCTTGCCCGCAGGCCGAGAAACCGAGCCATACAACGAGGATCCCCCTCAGCACTAAAGCGTTGTGTTTAATCCAAGTCATGTCAGAGCCCGGTTCTCAATGAACCTACATTATCCTTTATGATCACCTCCGGTCCATGGCCGCCCTGATCTAAAACCAGCTGCTTGAGGGCGCCGTTGAACAGCACATTGTCCTTGATGACCGAGTGCGCTAGATTTTTAACCACCATACCGTACTCGGGGGAATACTCGCCCTTGCCGCCGTCATCTCTGCCTGAATTCATGGCATTGCCGGTAAAGGCCAGGCCTTTCACCGAATCGAAGCGGACATGGGCGCTGTCAAACGCATCGTCCCGTCCCCAGTCCGGTTTGCCGCTGCGATAGATCACGTTGCCGGTGACAGCCAGAGTGTGGCTGCCTTTGTCGCCGTCGCGCGGCAGCACAGCGAGGCCCACTCGGCCAGAACGATCGATGTAATTGCCGGTAATATTGTAGTGGTTTCCTCCGTGAATGACGATTCCGCCTTCACGGTTCCATTCGATGCGGTTTCCGGTAAGGGTGTTGGAAGCATTTTCGTCATAGGCGGCAAAGCCCGCCTTGCCATTACCCGAAAACCAGTTGTCGAGAATAAAGCCATCCCAGCCGCGGATGCGCAGGCCGCACCCTCTGTTGAGGAACGCGTGACTGTGACGCACGCAAAAGCACCAGATGCGTTCCAGGCGGATGCCGTCGCCGGTGAAATGCTCCACCCGACACCCGTCGATCCTCGGCGTATCCTCCTGGGTGCCGTAATCCGGTTTGTCCACCAGAATGCCATGCGCCCCTCCCTGCAGATCGCCGCCGTGCAGACAGAGACCGAAAAG
>CAZKQR010000278.1:0-6022 GCA_964554965.1 uncultured Cytophagia bacterium
CAGGTTCATGCCATCCGCCGTAATTCTTGCTCCTGCACGATCTCGCCGTCCAGCATGTGCAGCATGCGGTGCGAAAGCCGTGCAGCAGCGGGTTCGTCATGGGTGACCATCAGTATGGTTAGGCTGCGCTGCTGATTGAGCTGAAACAACAGATCCAGGATCTCCACCGCGGTCCGGCTGTCGAGATTGCCGGTGGGTTCATCCGCTAATAGGATATCCGGCCGGTTGGCCAAAGCGCGGGCGATGGCAACTCGCTGGGCTTCGCCGCCCGAGAGCTCGGCCGGCCGGTGGTGTTGGCGCAGCGCCAGTCCCATCAGGTCCAGCAGCTCCTCAGCCCGCCGTCTCCGTTGGGCCCTGCTCTCACCGGCAAACACCATCGGCAGCTCTACGTTTTCCACAGCGGTGCGCGAGGGAATCAGATTAAAGGACTGAAAGATCATCCCCACCGTATTCCTCCGGTGCTGAGCCAGGGATTCCCGGTCCATGATGGTCAGGTCTCGGCCCCGCACTTTGACCTGTCCCGTGGTGGCGTTGTCCAGTCCGCCGATGATATTGAGCAGCGTTGATTTTCCCGAACCGGAGCGGCCCACCAGGGAGATAAACTCTCCGGCCTCGACGGCAAACGATACGCCGGCCAGGGCTGCCACCGCTGTCTCGCCCTTGCGATACTGTTTGCAAAGGTTGATCGCTTCAATCAGAACAGCCACTCGTCTCTCCTTTTTATATCTCCTACGCAAGGCAATCGGACCGGGTTTCGCGTTTTTTCGGAGCAGCCCAAGCGGTGGAATGAGAACCGCGCACGGCCTTGCGGACCGTTCATTCCGTTTTAAAAAACAAAAGATTTTACCACCACAGCCGTTCTGCTTTGTGCAACCCATGCCGCGGTAAAATGATGCTTGCATTTCTCCCGGTGATTGAATAATTTTCTGCACACACGGGGAGGACTGTATGGATTTTTTATCTCTGGCCGGCCCGATCCTGGCGCTGGTGCTCGCCGCTCTGCTGCTGCTCGCAGCCTTGACTCTGTGGGTGGTCCGTTTGATGGGGAAAAAATTTCGCGCCATGAGCGGGTGGGACAATCTTGCCCAGGCGTTCCCCGGGCCTGCAGAGACGCCGGCCGGGACGCGCAGCGGTCCGGTCAAAGTCGGCGCCGTCTATTTCCGCTACGGAGCGCGCTTCTGTCCCACCGACAAGGGATTTTTTCTGGTTTTTCACAGCGTCTATCATTATCCCCCTTTACTCATACCCTGGCAGGCTTTGCAAAATCCGCGGCCGGCGATCCTCTTCTGGCGATCCGCCCGCTGCCTGGAGGTCGGCAACCCAACGATCACCACCGTGACCGTTCTTGAAGACACCTGGCGCTGGATGGAGCCCCTTCATCAGGCGATACAAAATTAAGGCCTCTTTTATCCCGGTGTTACAAGCTCATTCGTTTTGCCTGGTGATCAAACATACCCGGCATTGATTTCTCTGCAATGTAATGGAATTTATCAACCACATAGTTTACCAAGGACACAAAGCTTAAAACAGACCACTGTGAATTCTTGCATCACGGGCGTAGAGAGTGGAGGAAAAACGATAAAAGGGCTGTTTGAAACAGCCCTCCATCGGCACGTGGCATGTGCGTTACTCTGTGATCTCCTCCAACTCTCCCGCTTTGATACGGAACCGCGTCACAGCAGGATCATAGACATGGAAGCACCAGGTGGTCCAATCAGCGCCGGACGCCGGCCTGATCAGCGTGCCTTCGGGAAGACTAAGATCGATATCGAGCGTCGAACCATTCCATGGACTGCCCTCGGGCAGCCTGAAATATTCATCCAGATAGAGCGTGTCACGCGAGACCTTCCAGCCAAAGTCGATCCATCGCGCGTTTTTCAAAGCCTGTGCAAGAGATTTGCTGTGAGCGGTCTTTTCCACCGATATCCAGCCGGAGGGTGTATCGCTTCCGTGAATGCTCAGCTCGGGTGTACAGAACAGCTGTTTGGTGGAAGACTTGAACAAAAAGGTAAAAGAACCCACCGCCGCCTTGTCATCGTATCCCGTCTCTGATGCTTTCTTTAATGGAGCAATCCACAGTGTCCGGGGAACCGTGTCCAGCTTGACTTTCTCTTCCGTATGATCATGATTGGCATACAGGGAAAGCCGCAGAGCAAGCAACACGCCCAGGGCGCACAGGGCGGCGACCCAGATGAGGAACACGATCACTTTGAAGAGCTTGGAACACGCCCCGATGCGGAAGATCAGTTTGACGCCGAGATAGGTGAGCGCGGCCAATGGGATGAGGACCACGATCGCGGCGAGCATCAGAACACTCTGAGCCATATCGCCGCCGAAGACAATGGACAGCAACATCGGGATGTTCTGCACATCCGGTTCGATGAGTGACCGCACGATGGGAGTGTCGTGGAAAAGAAGCACAGCCGCAGACAGAAACAGCAGAATGAAACCGAAAACAGTGAACAGGGCGCCCAGACAGACCGATGCGATTCTGAACAAGCTCACCATGAACCTGCGGAATGCTCGGCCGCAGAGCGACAGTGTTTTGCCGGCACGCGCGGAAAGGCTCTCGGGATCATACAACGGCCTGCGCGCTACGGCCGCTTCGCCCTGTTCTGTTGCGCTTTCGGCATTAAACTCTTCCGGCGCCCCCATGATATCGATCATATGGTCTACCATCTCTCGGCTGACCAGACGAGGAGGATCCTCGCCGCCGCCAAAAATCTCGGCAATACGGGTCTCGATGTCGGCGATGGTTTCCTCACCACCCTGCTCCGCTTTCACCCGGGCGGAGACATGCTCCAAATAGCGCGAAAGGATCGTGAAAGCATCCTCGTCGATGCGAAACAGCTGCCCGGCGATGTTGATGTTGATGTTTTTTTTCATGACGCCCGCCTATTTTTTTCCGCGTATCTGATCGACTGAATCGACGAGCTCCGCCCAGGCTCTATCAAGGTCTGCGAGATAGCTTTTACCCAGCTCGGTGAGCTCATAGTATTTGCGCGGAGGGCCTTGGGGCGACTCTTCCCAACGGTAGCTGAGCAACCCGGCGTTTTTCTGCCGGGTGAGCAAAGGATAAAGCGTTCCTTCCACAACGATCAGCTCAGCCTTGCGGAGCTCGTTGATGATGTCTACGGCGTAGGAGGAGCTTCTTGAAAGGATGGCCAGGATGCAGTACTCCAGAATGCCCTTGCGCATCTGTGCTTTTGTATTGTCGGTGTTCATGATAGTGTTTTCACCCGCCTATTGAAATGATAGGAATGAGATTAGAGCTTCATCCGCTGCTTGACCGTCTGATACTCGTTCTTGACGATCTCTTTGATGTTGGCGATGGTCACTGGTTCGCCCCTCATCTCCAGCTTTTGCGCCGAGGTCTTGGCCTCAGGCAGAACGATCCACAACACAAGATACAGCGCCAATCCGAACCCTCCGGCAAAGAACAGTGCGGCGAAAAGGATTCTGAATACCAGCGGGGGCCAGGAAAAATAGGCCGCGATGCCGGAACAGACCCCGCCGAGCAACCGATGGTCATAATCGCGGTAAAACCGGCGCGATGATGAAAAACAGACGGTATTGCCGACGGCGCGGTTGACGGCCGCGCCGCCGTTGATCACTTCCGGCGAACCCAGGATGGCGATCACCTGTTTCAAGTCTTGCACGGTGATCACCTGCTTGTAGGGGCCGAGCCGCATGGTGAACAGGTCGGCCATCCTGCTTTCGATGTCGTTGATGATCTCCGCTGCGCCGGTCTCTTCCGCGAACTCCTTTTCCAGCCGCGCCAGGTACTGATGAAGGAGGGAATAGACCTCTTCCTCCAGGTGAAAGGCGCAGCCCCCAAGGCTGCTGTGGATGGTTATTTGCATAGTTGTTTTTCTTGATACCTTTTATTGCCTACTATATTTCTATAGCATAATATAATATATTTTTAGGTACTATGCAATACATATTAGTAAAAATTTGTATCTTTTTGCTGACATGCATCAAGGTTTCAGCAGAAACGACTTGATAAATTCTCTCCAATGGGGGATTTATTCTTACTCATTATTTGAGGGCGTGTGAAAAAGTAATTGAATTAAACCACATAATTTATTAAACTGAGACAGTATATCTTCAACCGCCCGAAGCCGTTCCATTTTCATTGCTGGCATAATAACAACACCAAACCGATTTCCCTTGCTTGGGAGTTTATATGGCATCATTAAATGATCTGATGATTTCTGTTTCCGGTGTTCGCGGTATCGTGGGCGCTGGGATGACGCCTGAAGCAGCGTTAAAAATTGCTGAAGCCTATGGTAGTGAATTCGGTCCCGGACCCATCGTTGTGGGCCGCGATTCTCGTACTAGCGGGGACATGATCAAACATGCCGTCTGGGCCGGCCTCCTGTCGGTCGGATGTGATGTCGTAGACATCGACGTCGCTTCGACCCCCACTACACAGATGGCAACAGAAAAACAAAAAGCGAAGGGTGGCATCATCATCACCGCTAGCCATAATCCACGTGAATGGAATGCATTAAAACTTCTTTCGCCGCAGGGATTGTTTCTAGATCCTGAAACAGGCTCTAAAATAATGGCGCGGGTAGAAAAAGAAGAGTTTAGATTCGCTCCCTGGAATCGGATAGGAAAAGTTATTGCGCATCCCACAGCGCTTGAAGAGCATATAGCAGCGATAAAAAATCTATCCGTGCTAAACGTTAATGCCATACGCCAAAGAAAATTTAAAATTGTCGTGGATTGCTGCCACGGTGCAGGTGGAGCGATCTTGTCCCAATTGTTTGATTGGCTGGGCTGCTCGGTGATCTTTCATGATTTCGAACCTACAGGGCTATTCACACGAAATCCTGAACCGGTGCCAGAAAACCTCGGTGAACTCTGCGCAAAGGTGAAAACACATCAAGCAGATTTGGGGATTGCCGTAGATCCAGATGTGGACCGGCTGGCTTTTGTTTCCGAGGAAGGTCAACCCCTTGGGGAAGAATCCACGCTTGTCTTGGCCGCCAGATTTGTGCTCTCTCGCGAGCCCGGCGAGGTCGTTACCAATGCTTCGACAACACAGGCGCTAGATGACGTCGCTGCGCAATTTGACAGCTCTGTTCAGAGGACGCCGGTGGGGGAAATTCATGTAGCCATGAAAGCTGCCGAAATTAAAGCAGTTCTGGCTGGCGAAGGCAATGGCGGCGTTATGTATCCGCCACTCCACCTTGGGCGAGATGCGATGGTGGGTATTGCCCTGGTTCTGCAGCTGCTCGCAGAATCTGGCGGAACGCTTTCCGCGTTGCGTGCGTCATTGCCCCAATATGAAATGGTCAAGGAAAAAATCTCCCTCCCCTTTAGTGTGAATGCACAGGCTTTGGTACAAACTCTATTAACCCTGGAGCCTGCCGGATCTGTGGATAAATTAGACGGACTTAAATATCATTATGATAAATCCTGGGTGCATGTGAGAGCCTCAAACACCGAACCGATCATTCGCATTATTGCGGAAGCGAAAAGTCGCGAAGAGGCTCAACGCTTAGTTCAAAAATTTAAAAAAGATATCCAACGCCTGAATTAGCCCTGACCATACGGATGACATACAAACGGTCAAGAACGACAATGATCACTCGTGGTTTGGCCTGAGGACGACCAACAGCTGGTAAGCTCGCTCACCGAAAACCTTCTCAAACCTAAGGCAACCCAGTCTTCCATCATCAGGGTATGCCACGAGGCAGGCTGTATCATTTGCATTCTGTGTGCGTGAATGCTTTAAGTGAGAACCGTTCACCGTTATGAGTCAACACCCTGATTAAAAAACTCTCGATTGTCAACTTTCCCTCACCACGAGGTCTCGCGTCATGCGTGTGCCGACGAGTCTAAACTCACCAGCACATCGCATAGGCGCAGGCCATCGAATCTTAACGAACGCAGCCGCTCGCACAATAGCCCTTGGCTGTTGGCGAACACCGTCGACATCGCTTAATCCGGCTTAACCCGAGTTCGACAGTTGTAGGCAAAAAACGGCCTATTGAGAACGGATAACTTG
>CAZKQR010000279.1:0-6002 GCA_964554965.1 uncultured Cytophagia bacterium
CGGCGCAATGGCAGACCATGCCGCGGCTCAGCGCCTGGTCCATGACCGAATAGGGCTGCGGCGTGTCCCCTTCCCATTGCACCTGCAGGCCCCAGATCCGGCCCTGTGGCGCCAGAAAAAAAATCCATGGTGCGCCGATGGCGCCTTTATCGTAATCGAACAGCACAAAGCGGTTTTTAATCAGCGCATCGATGGCGCTGCGGCTGAACATGAATCCCGGAAAGCGGATCCATTGCCGGCTCGCGCTGGAAAGACCGAGCTGATCATATTCGCGCACGATGGCGCTGATTGTGCTGTCGCAAAAGACCGGATCGTTGTACTGAAATTCCCAGTTATGACCATACTCACGTTCCGGCGTGTGGTGAAGACCGTGATTCCCCAAAGCAACCCGGTCCTCATAGCCCAGCACTCGGTGATGGCGGTCGATGTTGCGCAGCCACTGTTTGTAGGGCTCAGGCGCAGCGGTGAGAATGCGATGGACACTGTGAGCCTGCCACCATTTGGCGGACGGATAATCGGGATTGGCCAGTTCCGGTGCTTCGATGATGGCGTCGGGCACCATCAACCAGCTCATCTTCATAAGCGGATGGTCCTGCAAAAGGGCGATGAGCTGCCGCTGTACCGGCGTATCGTTATCGTCTCCGGGTATGGTCCAGCGATAAAAGGGGATGTCGTCCAGTCCGATGGTGATGAGTTGATCGAAACCATTCGGATACGGCGACAGGTAGGCGAGGGGAAAAGGAAGCGGCTGATCCACTTGGTTGAGGACGAACAGCTGCACTTCTCTTTCCAGGACAAATCCTTTCTCCAGCACTGAGGCAAAACCAGGTCCTTTGGGAGGCTGTGCTTTAATCAACGAGGAGGCAGGCAGAAGATGCCAGTGAAACAGCAGCAAGGGCGCCCGTTCCGAGATGCTGACCAGGCTGTGGTAGGGGTTGGGAAACAGCAACACCAGCCGTCTGCGTTCATCACTGAATTCATACACCTGCTGCAGAGCGTGGTGATGGTCCTGTTCTCGGTCGTCGCACTGAATGGGCTCGAGGTTGCTATAGTGGTTGCGGCTCTGAATGCGCTTCCACTTGGCGGACATGATGCGGATGTCCAGGCCATCTCTCATTTCAACAGTGGCCGTGGCTTCGAAACGGTAAAGGATGCGCAACCGGTTTCGCTTCAGCTCATAGGTGATGCGAGTGCGCAGAGGCAGCGATCCTCCGGGGCCCTGCATAAACTCGGACACGAGCTGAAGGGTGTTGGCCGGAGAAGGGACGATGGTGAAATGGGACGGTTGATAGTCGCCGGAGCGCACGACCAGGACATCGTCGTCGTGATGAAAAAGCGGGGTCACTGGTTCGCGATGGCTCTCCCAGATTTGGCCGTAGGCGGCGAATTGGCTGAAAAGATTCTGCAGGCGGTTTTTCGGGTCGGCATAGAATGGTCTGGATTGCGGCGCGCCCTGTTCGGCGAGGAACAGCAGCAGGGCGAGTGCCAGAAGGATGGGTGCGGCGGCTGCGGGGCGGCGTTGTCTGTTCGAAAGCTGGATTCTGTTCCTAAGCAGTCGTATTTCCATAGCGTTCCATTGACTGAGCACGGGCGTCCGTGACACACGGACCAACTATTTTTCGTTTGTGCAGGCAGGGTCAACTCAAAGGGTTCTGGGCAGGTGATCTATTCCTCCGCGGCCACCACAGACCAGTCCGCCTCCGAGGCGTTGTATTCTCCGGATGAAAAGTAAAAAAATAAAATCTGCAAAACAAGGATAAACTCGGCGCTCGGGACATGGGCATGAAAAAGCGGGAGCGGATTCGAGCGCGGCGGGGCGGCAGGATGGAACATTTTGATTGCATTTTATCAATATTAAGGCTAAATTTCATGTCCTAAAATAACAGGGACATGGCTATCGTACACGATAATTTGATCCACATTCACCAGCAAATGGCCGCTGCGTGTTTGCGCAGTGGACGCTCGTTGCAGGAAGTGGAACTGGTTGCGGTTACCAAGACGGTGCCCGTGTCGCGCATCCGCGAGGCCATCGATGCAGGCGTTCGCGTGATCGGGGAAAACCGGGTGCAGGAAGCGGCGGACAAAGCGGACGAACTGGATCGCGAGGTCGTCTGGCATCTGGTGGGTCACCTGCAGAGCAACAAAGTCAAACGCGCGTGCGAGATTTTCTCCGTGATCGAATCGGTGGACTCGCTGCGATTGGCCAAAGAGATCGATGCCTGCGCCGGCCGGCTGGGCCGGACCATCGAAGTGCTGTTGGAGGTGAACACCTCCGGCGAACCCGGCAAGTATGGCGTGGCGCCGGAGAAGGCAATCCTTCTTGCCAAAGAAATTGCGTTATGCAGACATATTCGGCTTACCGGTTTGATGACGGTGGCGGCTTTTTTACCTGATCCGCAAGAGGTGCGGCCCTGTTTTCACCTGCTGCGTACTCTGCGGAATGAGTTGCAGCACCAGGGAGTGCCGCTTAGGCACCTGTCGATGGGGATGTCCAACGATTTTGAGCAGGCCATTGAAGAGGGCGCGACGCTGGTTCGACTGGGTCGAGCGCTGTTTGGGGAGCGAACCTAAACGGGAGGGCTGCCGTGAAACTCACACCACTAGATGTGCGCAGACAGGTTTTCAAGAAGGTGATGCGAGGATTCGATCCTGAGGAGGTCGAAGCCTTCTTGAGTATGGTTGCCGATGAACTCGAATCCCTGATCCATGAGCGCAACCGGGCTGATGAAGAGCTCATCAAATTGCGCACGCAACTGCGCGATTTCCAGGAGGTGAAGCAGACCCTGCACACCACCTTGGCGAAAGCGACCGATACGGTGGAAGAGACGCGCATGAATTCACTGCGTGAAGCGACGCTGCGCATCAGTGAAGCCGAACTGCAGGCGGAAAAGATCACCGAGAGCGCGCGCAGTGAGCTGCAGGAGCTGCGTCACGAGATAAGCCTGATAAAGACCCAAAAGGAATCCTTCACCCGGCGGTTGCGCCATCTGCTGGAATCCCAGATTGAATTGATCGATGTGCTCGGCATGGACGACATCGGCCTCTCGGAAATGGAGGAAGAGGCGAGCGCCCGTTTCATTCCGCGCGGCCGGTTGCCGCGGCCGGTGATCGCTGAACCGCCGCCTGCTGAAAAACCGGCGACCGCATCGGCTGTTTCAGAGCCCCGCATCATCCGTGGGGATAAAAAGTTTGATGAGCCGTTTTTGCTGAAACGATCGGGCGACAATCCTGCGGCGCCGGATGAACCGCGCAACGAGGAGAACCGCCCGCCATCCGACAATCGCCTTTCCGATCAATTAATTATTTAAACGCGGGAGTGGTGGATGAAGCATGTGTCTCTGTTCGTGGCGGCCCTGTGTCTGACCGCCGGCTGCAGCCGGCCGTTGGCCTTTCGTGCGAACGAGGTTTTGATCGACCAGACGGTAACGGTCCGGCTGACCTCCGGGCAGAATGTAACGGGTGAGATCGTAGCCAAGGAAGCGGGGGCGTTGGTGATCAAGGATCACGACGGCCAGTCCTGGAAAGCGCAAACGAACGCCATTCAAGAGATCAATGGGCGGCTGCCGGTGTTGGATGCTGCCGGCGCGGTCATCCCGGAAAGAGAAATTCAGGCGCATAAAAACGGCAAAAATGCTCTTTTGTTCAGCGTCAGCGGCGGTATTCTGTCCCTGGGGACCAGCTTTTTTCTCAGCAGCATGGCCTCGCGCGCGCTCGGAGATGACGATCGCGATGCCGTCCTCTACGGCGGCACAGCGACCGGCACGGCCGCCGGGGTGTTGCTGTTTTCACGCGTCGGTGCAAAGAAGGACCGGCAGCAGGCCGTCCAGCAAATCCGCCGGGAACGAGCGGTAACGCAGGGCCAGCACGATTTGAACGGCGAGGTGAAAAAACGGGAGCACGTTCAAACCGAATTGGAAAAACTGCGCCAGGAACGGGCGGATCAAGATGCCGAGATTCAACGGCTGCAGCAAAAGATCCAGGACAAAAAGAAAAAGTGATGGATGCGACGCTCCTTGCCTATCGGCAGGCCATAGCGGATGCCGCAGAGTTCATCCGCCGTCGTGATCCCCGCGAGAGCTCGATCGGACTGATCCTGGGCACCGGGCTGGGTTCTCTGGCCGAAGAGATCCAGCAGCCGGTGGTGATGAACTACTCCGAGATCCCCGGCTTTCCGGCTTCCACGGTGAAATTTCACGCCGGCCGGCTGGTCAGCGGCGAGCTGGCAGGAAAAACGGTTTTTGCCATGCAGGGCCGGTTTCATTATTATGAAGGCCACAGCATGCGGCAGCTCACCCTGCCGGTGCGGGTGATGCACGCGCTGGGCGTTCGCAGCCTGATCGTCACCAATGCGGTGGGCGGCATGCGCTCCACCGTGCCGCCGGGTACGATCGCCCGGATCACAGACCATATCAACCTGATGGGCGACAATCCGCTCATCGGCCCTTTTGATGAATTTCTCGGTGAACGCTTTATCGATATGAGCGAACCCTACTGCCTGCGGCTGCAGGCTCTGGCGGAGCGGGCGGCCTTCAAACTCGGTCTAACCCTGACGCCCACCGTCTATGCCGCGGTCAGCGGCCCCAGCTTTGAAACGCGGGCGGAACTGCGCATGCTGGTGACCTGCGGCGCGGATACGGTCGGAATGTCCGTGGTTCCGGAAGTGCTGGTCGCCCGGCAGCTGGATATGAAAGTTCTGGGCTTGTCGGTGGTGACCGACCAGGCCATGCCGGATCAAGTGATCTCGGTGAGTCATGAGCAGGTGAATCAGGTGGCCAATGAAGTGGGGCCGCGATTTGTCAAGTTGGTGCGGGAAATCATCCGCACCCTGTAACGAAGGATCAGAGATGGCGCGTATTGGTATCATCGGCGGTTCCGGATTGTATCAAATGGCGGGATTATCTCAGGCGCAGGCGGTCCACATCGATACGCCGTTCGGGGATCCTTCGGATGAATACCTCACCGGACGGTTGGAAGGGCACGAGGTGGTGTTTCTACCCCGTCACGGCAAAGGCCATCGTCTGTCGCCCACAGAGGTGAACAGCCGCGCCAATATCTATGGGATGAAAGTGCTGGAGGTCGAGCGGATCATCTCGGTGTCCACCGTGGGATCTTTGAAACGCGATCTGCATCCGGGCGATCTGGTGATCATCGATCAATTTTTCGACCGCACCAATCAGGCGCGGCCGAACACGTTTTTCGGCAACGGCATTGTGGCGCATATTCCATTCGCCCATCCACTGTGCGCGGACCTGCGCCGGGCGCTCTTAAACAGCGGCCAGAGCTGCGGCGCTGCGGTCAAGTGGGGCGGGACCTATGTGAACATGGAAGGTCCTGCTTTTTCGACCCTGGCCGAATCCCGCGTTTATCAGGCGTGGGGCATGGACGTGGTGGGCATGACGCAGATGAACGAAGCGCGCTTGGCCCGCGAGGCTGAGATCTGCTACGCCACCCTGGCCCTGGTGACGGATTACGATTGCTGGTATGAGGAAGAGACCGGCCAGACCGTGTCCATCGACGTGGTGGTGCAGACGATGAATAAAAATATCGCTACGGCGCAGGAGATCATTCGCCGCACGGTGGCGGCGCTGCCCACAGACCGCACCTGCGCCTGCGGCCAGGCCCTGGCCGGCGCCATTATGACGGAGAAATCCATCTGGCCCAGAGACACCGTTAATCGTCTTCTGCCGTTGCTGCAGAAATATATCTGAAACCTTTTGTGAACAGAATTCCAAACCCGATCAACAAGGATCAGACGGAGTGTATGTTTAAAGAACTGCCGGAAAAACTGAATTTTCCTGAAATTGAAAAAAAAGTGCTGCACTTTTGGGAACAGGAGCAAATCTTTCAGCGCAGCGTGCAGGAGCGCGATCCGCAAAAACCGTTCGTGTTTTATGAAGGTCCGCCGACCGCCAACGGTCGTCCGGGCATTCACCATGTTATTTCGCGCACCGTCAAGGACGCCGTCTGCCGTTTGAAAACCATGCAGGGGTATCGCGTGGCGC
>CAZKQR010000280.1:0-5981 GCA_964554965.1 uncultured Cytophagia bacterium
GATCGCATGGTGCGAAGCGACCGGTGGGTGGAGATGCCTATCGATTCGCTGGTGACTATGCACCAGGACAGCGATGTGGTTCAAGTTCGAACCGTCGTGGACAATCGGGTGGACGACCACCGTTTGCGCGTGCTTTTTCCCAGCGGCTGTGCGGCGAACACCTATCTATGCGATTCGCCCTTTGATGTGGTCCAACGCGCCATCGCTTTGCAGCCGGACCGGCACGAGTACCGCGAGATGGAGGTCGAGACTCGATCCCAGCAAACCTGGACCGCGGTGCATGATGGCAACAGCGGGCTGGCGGTGATCAGCAGCGGTTTGCTTGAATCCGCGGTGCAAGATTCGCCGCAGCGGCCCATCGCGCTGACGTTGTTCCGCGCCACCCGCCGGACGGTGTTCACCGACGGGGAGCCGCTCGGGCAACTCCATCAGCGGCTTTGTTTCAACTATTGGATTCAACCGTTGTCCGGCGCTCCGGATCGGCGCGCCTGTTTCGAGCTGGGCCAGCAGCTGGCCGCCGGCATCGCTTGCGTGCAGCTGTCCGAGGAAGACCGGCTGCGTTGGCGAACCGACCGGCCGTTGCCGGATCAAGCCGGCGCTTTTCAGCTGGAAGGCCAGGCGGTGCTAACCAGCCTGCGCCGCGTCGGCGCCTATATCGAAATGCGCCTGTTCAATCCTGAGGAGCATACGATCATGGCCTCGGTGCTGAGCACGGATCGGCCGGCTGCGTGGCCGGCGCCTTCGCGGTTTCAATTCGTCGATCTCGAAAGTGCCCCTCAGACGCAACCACAACCCCTGTCGGACGGCAAGATCTCCTTTCCGGTGCCGGCGAAAAAAATCATCACTCTACGATTTCTGGATTAGACTATGAAAACAGTTGCAGAATTGGATGAGAGGCTTTCCCGGCCCTCTGCAGGTTTGTTAAAAGATTTTCAATCCCTTCGTGGCGATCTCTTGGTGTTGGGTGCCGGAGGAAAAATGGGACCGACGTTGTCGATCATGGCGCGCCGGGCTCTGCCGGCCGCTCAACGGGTGTTCGCGGTTTCCCTGTTCGGCGCTGATCAGGTGCAGCGCGATCTCGAAGCGCAGGGCGTTGAGACCATCAGCGGCGATCTGCTCGATGAGGCCTTTCTCAAACAGCTGCCGGACAGCGCCAATATCGTCTATATGGCCGGGCTCAAATTCGGCTCAACGGAAAATCCCTCCGAGACCTGGGCGATGAACGTGCTGCTGCCGGCCAAGGTGGCCCAGCGTTTTGCCAACAGCCGCATCGTCGCTTTCTCCACCGGCAACATCTATCCCTTTGTCCCTATCGCCTCCGGCGGGTGCGTGGAAAGCGATGCTCCGGAACCGGTGGGCGAATACGCTCAGTCGTGTCTCGGACGTGAACGCATGTTCCAGTATTACAGTTTAAAGAACCGCACAGCGATGACGCTGTTCCGTCTGAATTATGCTTCAGAACTTCGCTACGGCGTCATCGTGGACGTGGCCACCCGCGTGTTCAACCGGGAGGCGATCGACCTCACCATGGGTCATTTCAACGTCATCTGGCAGGGCGATGCCAACAACATGGCGCTGCGTTCTCTTTTATTAGCAGAAACGCCTGCGCGCCTGCTGAATGTGACCGGTCCGGAGATCGTCTCCATCCGTTGGCTGGCGGAGCAGTTCGCCGCCCAGTTCGGCGTTCAACCGGTCTTTACCGGCAGCGAGTCGCAAACGGCCCTGCTGAGCAATCCCGCGGCCGCGATGGCGCATTTCGGTGAACCCGAAGTCAGTGTGAAGCAGATGATTCCCTGGGTTGCTGACTGGCTGAAGCAGGGGGGAACCCTGTTGAACAAGCCGACCCACTTTGAAGAACGGGGGGGCAAGTACTGACCGATCGCCCTGGGGGTGCGGCGTGAGCATCCTCCTTCTGGCGGCGTCCCTGCGGCGGGCCGGTCCCGTACGAGCGCGTTTGTATGTACACTCTATTCCAGGACAAGCAAAGGTGAGGTACTCCTATGGCACAACTGCCACAAGTTCCAAGCGCAGTGCACAAAGCCCTGCAGGAAGGACAGGTCATTCCTGCCCATCCGTTGGCTTTGAATGCTGCGCGACAGTTTGATGAGCGCCGTCAGCGTGCTCTGACCCGGTACTATCTCAATGCCGGCGCCGGCGGCATCGCCGTCGGCGTGCACACCACCCAGTTCGAGATCCGCAAACGCCAAATCGGTTTGTACCGGCCGGTCCTCGAGTTGGCGGCTGAAGAGGTGGATGCCTATGCCAAGGCGAAAAGAAAACCGATCATAAAAATCGCCGGCGTCATCGGTCTGACCAATCATGCGGTCCGTGAGGCGGAATGGGCGGTGGGCCTGGGATACCACGCGGCGCTGTTGAGCCTGTCGGCGTTTCAATATGTGGACAACAAGAGTCTGCTGAGCCATTGTCAACAGATTGCCAAGATCATTCCCCTGATGGGGTTTTACCTGCAACCTTCGGTCGGTGGACGCGTGCTGGATCGGGATTTCTGGCGCGGTTTTGCCGAGATCGAGAATGTGGTCGCCATTAAGATCGCGCCGTTCAATCAGTATCGCACCCTGGATGTGCTCCATGGCGTCGCTCAATCCGGCCGGGCGAAAGAGATCGCGCTGTACACCGGCAACGACGACCATATCGTGCAGGATCTGATGACCCCGTTTAAAATTCCGACCGCCTCCGGCGTGGTGACGCTGCAGATGGCCGGCGGACTGCTCGGTCACTGGGCGGTCTGGACCCGGCAGGCGGTGCGCCTGCTGGATAAAATCAAAAAATGGCGCAGCGGCGAGACCCGGCTGACTCAGGAGCTGCTCACTTTGGCGCCGCGGGTGACGGACTGCAACGGCGCTTTTTTTGATGTGCTCAACGATTTTCGCGGCTGTATCATCGGCCTGCACTATGTGCTCAAGCGCCAGGGACTGCTGGATGCCATCTGGACGCTGCACAAAGCGCTCACCCTGGATGAGGGTCAGCGCAAAGAGATCGAACGGGTGTACCGGCTGTATCCGGATCTGAACGACGACGATTTTATCGAACAGAACCTGGATCAGTGGTTGCGTTGATACGGCGTCTATTCGCTGCGGACCCAAAGGCCGGCCGACTCAAAGACGTGCACGACGGACTTGTCGTCGGGCTTTTCGCGTGAGCGTTCCACCGGCGGATGCGCGGTCTGTTGAAACGACGGTCTAAAAAAATTGTAATGGAATGAGCCAGTCGATTACCCTCAGCGTCGTCATCGTCAACTACAATGTTCGTGAGTTTCTTGAGCAGGCGATCAAATCAGCCCTCAGCGCTCTGTCCGGTTTACGGCATGAGATCTGGGTCGTAGATAACGCTTCGACCGACGGCAGCGCGGACTTGATCCGCAGTCTGTTTCCCCAGGTCCATCTGCTGGTCAATCGTTCCAACGTCGGATTCGCCAAAGCCAACAACCAGGCGCTGGCACAGTGCCGCGGCGATTTCATCTGTCTGCTCAATCCGGATACCATTGTTGAAGAAAAGACGTTTTCAACCATGGTGGAGTTTTTTGACCGCCAACCGGAGGCCGGCGCCGCGGGCTGCAAGGTCCTCAATCCCGACGGCTCTCTGCAGCTGGCCTGCCGCCGCAGTTTCCCCACCCCGTGGATTGCGTTCGGCAAGATCTCCGGCCTGGCTGCGCTTTTTCCCAAAAGCCGGTGCTTTGGACGCTACAACCTGACCTATCTCGATCCGGATCTGGCGGCCGAGGTGGAGGCCATTTCCGGCTCTTTTATGATGTTCCGGCGCGCGGTGTTAGAGCAGGTCGGATTTCTCGATGAATCCTTTTTCATGTACGGCGAGGATCTCGACTATTGTTTTCGCATCCGCGAAAAGGGATGGAGTATCTTTTATGTCCCGGACACGCGGATCATCCATTTCAAAGGGGAGAGCTCGAAAAAGAGCCCGTTCGAACAGCGCAGCCTTTTTTATCAGGCCATGCGGCTTTTTGTTCACAAACATCTGGATAAAGGCCGCGCCCTGATCCCCATGTGGATTCTACTGGTGGCCATTCGCGTGCGCTCCCTGCTCGCTCATCTCTCTGCGCTGGCGCGCATGATCGCGTTCCCCGCCGTGGATCTGGCTTTCATGACGGTGAACCTGGCTCTGGCCATCTATGGCCGTTTTCAACCGCTGTTCCCGTGGAAGAGCTTTATCATCGTCCATGTGCTGTACAGCCTGATCTGGCTGCTGCTGCTGGCCCGGCATGAGGTCTATCAGCGGCATCCCTTCAGCTACGTGAAAGCCGGCTCCGCCGTGGTCCTCGGCTGGATCGTCAACAGCGCCTTGACCTTTTTTTTCAAAGACATCGGATTTTCCCGGCTGGTGGTCCTCTATGCCGGATTGCTGAATCTGGTCGCCCTGCCGGGCTGGCGGCTGCTGTTCAAAGTCACGGCCCATATCAACGTCCATTATCTCCAGGGAGTGTGGGGCAGCCGTTTTCTTCATCCGCAAACCTTGCTGGTGATGGATGCGGACGGCGCCGAGGAACTATTGCGCCGGCTGCGGCTGCGCCTGGAAAACCGCTATAGGGTGACAGGCCTCATTCTGGCCGGCGAAACGGAGCAACCCCGGCAGATCAGCGGCGTGCCGGTGCTGGGCGCCATCGACCAGATCGCGGAGGTGATTCGGCAGAAAAAGATTCAACAGGTGATCTTTGCCACCGAACGGATCGCCAACTTTCGCATCCTCTCCATCATCTCGGCGGACCACGGCCGGCCGGTGACGTTTAAATGGAGTCCGCCGGCCCTGGACGTGATCATCGGCAAGGCGTCCGTGGATTATGTGGACGATCTGCCGTTTCTCGACATCGAGTACCGGCTTCATGGAGCGGGCAACCGCTGGCTGAAACGCAGCCTGGACATCGTGCTGTCCTTCCTGCTGTTGCTGTATTCAAGCCCGCGGTATGTGTGGAACCGGCTGGTGGAGAAGCGGCGGCTCGTAGCGGACGTCTATGCCGGCGTTCAGGGCCGTCCTTTCACGCTTTGGCGTTTTGCTGATTCACCGGATCACCGCCGGCCGGCTCCTTCCCTGCTGTGGTGGTCTGTGTTCAAAGGAGACATGAGCATGGTGGGTTGTGCTTTGCCGGCGGCGCCGACGTCCTCCACGCCGCCGCCGTTGCTCAAGCCCGGATGGACCGGCCTGGAACGGCTGCAGCAGGACAACGGCTTGGACGGCAGCGATCGTGAACGGCTGCAGGTGTACTATATGAAAAATTATTCAGTGTGGCTGGACCTGGAGATTATTTTTCAAACCGTGCTGCACACTCTGAAGAGGTGATATGAACCAGTATGTGTTGGACTTTGAAAAGCCCATCCGCGAGCTTGAAACCCGGATCGCCGAACTGCGCGACCAGAGCAAGCCGGAGGACGCCATTGCCGCAAAAGAGATTAAAAAACTCGAAGCGCAGGTCGTGCGCTTGCGCGCCCAGATCTATGCGAAATTGACGCGCTGGCAGCGGGTGCAGTTGGCCCGTCACCCCAACCGGCCGTACACTCTGGATTACATCGAGGCTATGATCACCGATTTCATCGAACTTCATGGCGATCGTTTCTTCGGCGATGACCCGGCCATCATCGCCGGCATCGGCCGTTTGGAGCAACAGCCTGTGGTGGTGATCGGCCATCAAAAAGCGCGCGAGACCAAGGAAAAGCTTCGCCGCAACTTTGGCATGCCGCATCCGGAGGGCTATCGCAAAGCGCTGCGGTTGATGAAGCTGGCCGCCCGGTTTAAACGGCCGGTGATCTGTCTGATCGACACGCCGGGCGCGTATCCGGGCATCGGCGCTGAGGAGCGCGGCCAGGCCGAGGCCATTGCGCGCAACCTCTTTGAAATGTCGCATCTGCCCACACCGATCATCGTGGCGGTGATCGGCGAAGGGGCCAGCGGCGG
Source organism: uncultured Cytophagia bacterium (assembly GCA_964554965.1). GTDB lineage: Bacteria > Zhuqueibacterota > Zhuqueibacteria > Residuimicrobiales > Residuimicrobiaceae > Anaerohabitans. The sequence continues at coordinate 5,923 of CAZKQR010000280.1, forward strand.
AGCGCTCGGCATCGGCGTCGGCGACCGGATTCTGATGATGGAAAACACCTGGTACTCGG
>CAZKQR010000281.1:0-5978 GCA_964554965.1 uncultured Cytophagia bacterium
TCTATTCCGGAAGGCCGCGCTCTGTGCCGGGCGGTCGAACGAACCGGCCGCATTCTGCAGACCGGCAGCCATGAACGTTCCAACGACCGCGTTCGTTTCGCCTGTGAGCTGGTGTGCAACGGCCGCATCGGCCGACTGAAAGAAATCAAGATCCATATGCCCAACAACGAGAGTCAGCATCTGCGGCTGCAGCGGCAAAAAGGGCCGGCGCGCCTGTTGCCCGTGCCGGCCGGATTGGATTATGACTTTTGGCTCGGCCCGGCGGTGGCAACCCCATATGCCGAATACCGGACCCATTTTTGGTGGCGTTTTATTCTCGAATACGGCGGCGGTGAAATGACCGACCGGGGCGCGCACATCATCGATCTGGCGCAATTGATCAATCACAGCGACGACACAGGGCCGATCGCCTTCGACGCGAAAGGCCGGCAGATTCAAAACGGCGTGTATGACTGCTTTATCGATTATGATTTTCGCTGCACCTATGCCAACGGCGTGGTGATGACCGGCGACAGCCGCGGAGAGCGCGGCCTGCAATTGGTGGGCGAAGACGGATGGATTTTTATTCATATTCACGGCGGTCGCCTGGATGCGGAACCGCGTTCGTTGTTGCGGGAAAAAATCGGTCTGGATGAAATCCATGTCGGCCGCAGTCCGGGTCATCACCGGGATTTCATCGACTGTGCCAAAAAGCGCACCCTGCCCATGGCCCACGCCGAGATCGGCCATCGCACCGCTTCCATCTGCCATCTGCTCAACGTCGCCATGCTGACGGGTGAAAAACTCGATTGGGATCCGGTTGCAGAGCGAGTGACCAACAGCGAACGGGCGAATCGAATGGCCACTGAGAGACCGATGCGCAGCCCTTGGCGGCTGTAATTTTTTGTTGGGATAAAATCCTCCGCGGCAGGAACCTGCCGCCGGCCTGAGGCGCCCGGTCTTTCATAAAAGGACCACGGCGAAGAGCGGGGACCTTGTGAACCAACCTTCCATCTTTCCAAATCCCCGCACCAAGGGCAACGCCTGGCCTGTCAGGCGGCCGGGTAGGCCTGATTAACGGTCTGTATCCGCGAAGGCGCCATCCTGGGCATCGCCCGCGAACTAAAGTCTGGAACCTGGAGGTCAGAATGCGCACTCCTCATTCTCTCAATCGTCGTCAGTTTCTCAGAAACGCCGGCGGCTCAGCCGTTTCACTGGCCATTGTCAAGCCGGGCTCTGTCTGGTCCAGTCAGGCCAACACTCGAATCCGCCTGGGACTCATCGGTTGCGGTGGACGGGGCGTGTGGATCGCGGATCTCTTTAAGGAGCACGGCGGCTATGAGATCACCGCACTGGCGGACTATTTTCCGGAAAAGAGTCTGGCTGCGGGAGAAAAATTTTCCATACCCGCAAAACAGCAGTTTAGCGGATTATCCGCTTTTCAGAAATTGCTGGACAGCCGGACCGTCGACGCGGTGGCCATCGAGACGCCGCCCTATTTTCACCCCATTCATGCCCAGGCTGCAGTGGAGGCCGGTGTGCATGTGTTTCTCGCCAAGCCCATCGCCGTCGATGTGGCGGGATGCGATACCGTGGCCGAATCAGCGAAAAAAGCCGCTCAGCGCAACCTGGTCTTTCTGGTGGATTTCCAAACGCGTACGGATCCTTTTTATCGCGAAGCGGTCAAACGGGTTCATTATGGGGAGATCGGCCGAGTGGTCTGCGCTGAGGCCACCTATCATGCCGGCCCAACCTGGGACAAGCAGAGCGAATATCTGAAAAAGCAGCCGGTGAGCGCAGAGGATCGGCTGCGCGCCTGGGGGCTTGATCGCATGCTGTCCGGCGATGTCATCACTGAGCAGAACATTCATGCCATCGACGTCGCCACCTGGGCTTTGGAGGCGCATCCGGAACACGCGGTCGGCAGCGGCGGCCGATATCGCAAATACGGAACCTGCTGGGATCATTTCTCCGTCCTCTATCAATTTCCTCAAGAGGTGGAGCTCACCTTTCATTCCAAACAGCTGGGCCTGGGCCAGGACGATATCCTCTGTCGCATCTACGGCAGCGAGGGCACTCTGGACACCGATTATTTCGGCAGCGTGAGCATCCGCGGCAATCTACCCTACAAAGGCGGCGAACTGGTCAATTTATACCGGCGCGGCGCTGTCACCAATATCGCTGATTTTCATCAAGCCGTGATGGATGGCCGCAGCGGCAACACCACGGTAGCGCCCAGCGTGGTCAGCAATCTGACTACCATTCTCGGCCGCATGGCGGCCTACCGTCAGGCCAAGGTGACCTGGGAGGAGATGCTCAGCGCCCAGGAAAAATTCGAACCGGATCTGTCCGGATTGAATCCATAAAACGATATGAAAGACAGGAGGATCATCCGCGTGGCCTGCTGTACGTTGACGGGTCTGCTGTTGGCTGTTGCTGTTTACGCGCAGCAGCCGCCAGTCGCATGTATTGAAAACAGTCTGGGCATGCGCTTGCTCTTCATTCCGGCTGGTTCGTTTATCATGGGCAGCCCTTATGAGCAAATGCTCCGCCAGGAGGATGAACGGCCTCATGCTGTAACCATCAGCAAACCGTTTTATCTCGGTGAGACCGAGATCACTCAGCAACAGTATACCGCTTTGCTGGGCGTGAATAAAAGTTTTTTCCAAGGTGATTCTCTGCCTGTGGAGCGGGTGACTTGGAATGAAGCGGTTGCGTTCTGTGACGCCTTGTCGCAAAAAGAGGGAAAGCGCTATCGCCTGCCGACAGAGGCTGAATGGGAATACGCCTGCCGCGCCGCCGGTGATTCGGCGGCCGAAGATCCTCTGGATGAATGCGCCTGGTACAACCGCAACAGCGGGGAGACCACGCATCGCGTGGCCGGCCTAAGGCCCAACCGTCTGGGCCTTTATGACATGCTCGGCAATGTGGCAGAGTGGTGCCGTGATTATTACCAGGCCGATTATCCGCAAGGGCCGCTCATCGATCCGCAGGGCCCGGAGCAGGGCGCCTATCGGGTGATGCGTGGCGGATCCTGGGCTTCGTCCGCCCGGGCTTGCCGTCCTGCCGGCCGCAGCGATGCGCCGCCCGGATATCCGCTCAAACAAACCGGATTTCGTATCCTATTGGAATACGGATTCGGTTCCAACTAAAGAGGAGATGATATGCTTCCAATCAAAATGATGGCGGTGATGGGTTTATCCGTCGGTTTGACCGCCGCTATGTCTGAAACGCAGCCGCTGACGACTGTGAAAAAAGTGGATCTGCAGCGCTATCTCGGCGTGTGGCATGAAGTGGCCCGAATTCCCACCAGTTTTCAGCGCAAATGTGTAAGTGACATCACGGCTACCTACACGTTGCGCGATGACGGCAGGATCGCGGTGTTGAATCAATGCCGGAAGAAGGATGGTTCCATGAACCGCGCCGAGGCGGTCGCCAGAGTGGTGGACAAAACAACCAACGCCAAGTTGCAGGTCAGTTTTGTCAGCCTGCTGGGCATGCGCCTGTTCTGGGGGGATTACTGGATCATCGGTCTGGATTCCGAGTATCAGTGGGTGGTCGTCGGCCACCCGGAGCGCAAATATGGATGGATTCTCAGCCGAAATCCGCAATTGACCGGCGCTGAAAAAGAGACCGTCTTGAAAATTTTAGCTGAAAAAGGCTACGACGCCGCTCAGTTCCAATGGGCTGGGCAAAAGCCCTAGCAGTGTGACAGGCGTTCGGGCCGAAACGCGCGGCAGCTGCGGATCCTGCGACGTGCTCTCGGACCGGTTCCTCACCGATGCGATCACCAATCTGGAGAACAAGATCCAGTGGTACAGCCTGCTAACCGATCCGTGTGAAGAGATCGACCTGGTCGTTGTCACCCGTTCAAGTTAATAGGCTGAAATTTATGTTGCGTGTTGCGCATTATGTAATTTTATTCAAAATCGAAAATGCACAATCCCCCTCATCCCGGAGAATTTATTCAAAAAATATTTCTTGAATCCTATAATCTGAGCCTGAGAACGGTGGCTGTAAAGCTAAAGGTGTCTACTTCAACTCTTAGCCGCCTGGTGAATGGACAAAGCAGCGTCACCTCGGAGATGGCTTTACGCTTATCGAAAACTTTGGGAAGATCACCGGAAAGTTGGTTGATTATGCAGAATAACTATGATCTCTGGCAGGCTCAAAAAAGAGTCAACCTTCATGAGGTGGAAAAACTGACGCTATCAGGATAGCCGGCGCCGGGACACAATTATCGGCGGAGGTAACGCAGCAAATACCGGACAAGCTTGCCCTGAGCTTGCCGAAGGATTGCGGTAAAGAGTTTTTCGTAGCGTTTTCGTAGCGGGCAGCGTTACTGTTGCCCGTCCTGCGATCAGAAGCGGGCACTGTTGCTGGGGATTCGGGTGGCGGAGGAGGCCTTTGCGCCGGTTAGCCACCGGCAATGGGTCTTGACCATGCCGAAGCGGCTGCGCATTTTCTTTCGTTACGACCACCGTTTGCTGGAGAAACTATGTAGACTGGCGCATGAAACGATCAGAGATTCATTGCGCCGGACTTGTGGCGTTCGAGAAGTGGAATCCGGCTACATGAGGTCGAGGCGAGCTTTTTGCTCAACCAACGTGGTACGGATTGATAATTTCCATGCCTCGAATTATTTGGCCGCTGTTTAAATCCTCAGTCAAGATACAATCGCATTTCGCTTGCGCCGCGGCGCCGATAATGAGGGCATCCCAAAAGGAGAGCTGGTAGAAAATCTGAATATCGATGGCTTCAAAAATTAAATTTCGATCCACTGCTATGACTTCCAGTGGGGCAAGACTTTTTATGATATTTTTTACTTTGAAAGGATCGGCCCCCAATTTTTTCGTTGCCGCCACATAGAACTCTTGCAAGACTTGGGTGGAAATGACGGCATTTTTTTCCGCCAGAGTAGCCGTCAATATTTCCCTGCTTTTTTTCAGTTTGTCCGGATTGGCGGTATCCATGCTATACACAAACAAGTTGGTATCGAGAAAGCATTTAGCCACGATACAAGTCCTCACGTCGCCATGTTTTGCCTCTTGAATCGATTTTCAGTTCATCCATCAAAGCGAAGCATTCATCCAACCATTTTGTGCCGTGATTCTGAACGGTTTTTTTTAACAATTCCCGAACTAGTTCGTTTAATGAGATTTGATGTTGAGCAGCATAGGACCTCCCCGCTTTGATCAGCTCTTCTTCCATTGATAATGTAATATTAGGCATACGATCTCCAATTTACACATATTATGTGTAAATATACCTGCTGGGAATGAAATAGTCAACTATTTTTTGGGCATGCTGATAGGTTTCCGCAAGACATGCACACCGGTTTCGATTGCCGCTTTAGTAAGCTGGATATCGAAGAAGACTATTGTAAGGTAGTAGCGTGACCCGTTATCTGGAGCAAGAACTAGAGCGAGCGGTTAACCAAACCAACAGCCGAATTGGTCTATACCCGAAAATTGCGACACACACACAGTTTAGCCGCTTGGTTTAATTGTTCAAACTGCACATGGACCGTCAAAAGTGAGGGAAACAATTGGTCGAGAATCTGCTTATCCATGGCAGGTGTACGGGAGGTGGAGGATCAGGCGCAGGACCATTTCTTGGTGCAGTGCAGCCAGGAGAAAAAACACAACGTAAAAATGGTCACGCGCCAGTCTGAAAAAGGGCGAAGCCTCGGGATGCCAAGGCCGAGGTATTTTCACCGAGGAGCCTAAACGCGACATACCTTGATTGTTGATAAACTGTCGAATGATGGGTTTAGCGTATGCTACAAAAAGCAGCAAACGCGCCAAAGGAGAAAATCGCCGGTGCGTTTACAAATGACTTGTTCTCGAATCCGCAGAAGGTTGTTTTTACGCCAAGCAGGAAAAGCGCAAAACCACCTGATCAGCTCGCCGTCATCGGCTCGAAACCAGCTTTGCAAGGAGCTTGAATAGCACTGTCTCAATCGAAGGCCGTCAGGAAAGCGGCATTCTTTGAAACCA
>CAZKQR010000282.1:0-5954 GCA_964554965.1 uncultured Cytophagia bacterium
ATGGGCTATTGACAGGACGCGCCTACGGCGCGAACCCCTGGCTTGTTTCAAAACTGACTATTGCAATATCGCACCCGCGGCACTATTTTAGGGATAAAGTGACATGGACGCCCATGGCAAGCACAGAAGACCTGAGGCGGGCAATCATCAAACAATTTCAAGCAAGGAGATAGAAAGATGAGTGGAAGAGACCTGGGGATCTATGTTCTTTTAAACACCGACTTCGAGGCTGCGTTGCGCAGCACCATCAACGCGTTAAAGGTTGAGGGATTTGGCGTGCTCTGTGAAATTGATATGAAAGATACGCTGAAAAAGAAATTGGACGTGGATATGCCGCCTTATACAATATTAGGAACATGTAATCCACCTCTGGCCCATCGCGCCCTGACAGCGGCTCCTGAAGTCGGGTTATTGCTGCCCTGCAATGTGACCGTTCGTCAATTGGAAAACGGAAAAATCGAAATCGCCCTGGTCGATCCCCTGATGATGATGAGCGTAATTCCCACGCCTGCCTTGAAACAAGTGGCCGATGAAGCACGCTCTCGATTAACTCGGGTCGCGGATGCGCTTAAAATAACGAATCCGTAATTCTTGAGAATATTGTCGATCGTCGCAAAAGAAAAATGACACACCCCCTGTCCCCCTCTCAAGAGGGGGAACCATACTCGCATTATGTATTCCATCGTGTAAAATACCCGTCCGCACTGTTGTTTTTCGTTCTCAAGCTCGAGAGCCTGGGTGAAGAAAATCATGCACAAATCAAATCAATACCCTTGTTATAGCACGGGATTCGCTCACTCATCACCCAGGCTCGGTGCTTGGGAACGCCCCTGGAGGCGTAGCTCTGCTTTGCAGATCAAAGCGCGAAGCAGGGCTTGGTAGCGAGGACTAAAGCTTGCGTAGACAGATTCAATGGCGGTGCATCAGCCTGTGCTCTCACTGGCCACGCTATCAGTTGCTATCCTAACACGATAGTTCCATTATTTTTTTATTCTCCTTGATTCCTGAACGGTGATTCGTTAAATTGGCCAACTGCTGAGGACGAGGTGATCGCCGGACCGCGGCGCCACAGCCCCCAAAACAACTGCCTGTTGACTGCTAGAGTTCTCCGGCAGGATGATCACACTTTTTAATTAACCACAAGATCTATCCATTTTTCTTTCAACCTAATGGTCTGGAGCAGGGAACGTTGTCTATCTGGAGCCACGAAAAATGCTACGACGCATAGCTATGTTTGTCATCGCGGTTGCATTGCCGCTTTCGTCCCTCAACGCACAACCGGTTGTTTTAAAAACGAATTGGAAGATCGATGCGGAGAAGGTCTCTTTCACCAATATCCCCTGGTTTTCGCCGGCTGATAATGGGGTAAGATATTGTACCTATAATCCCAAGACGGATCACGTCCTGGTTATCAGCCGGACCAACGTGACCGGAGGCTTGACCGGTCCTAATGTAGATATCATGATCCTCGATGCCGCAACCGGCGCCAAAATCGGCAAACTGCCTTTTGATCCGGCGATCATCAAAGGACAGGATCCCTTTGTTCTGCTGAATATCAAATGCGCCGATGACGGCGTCATCTATGCGGGCAATCTGGTTCAATCGGCGGTGACTTTTCCGTTCAAACTCTACCGATGGGAAAATGAGACCGCCGCTCCCACCCTGGCCTTCGAAAGCATCCAGTGGACGGATCGCTATGGCGATGCGCTCGCTGTTATCGGTGAAGGAGCTCAGACCATGGTCTATGTGAGCGGGAGTGTGGATCAGAAATATATCCAAATTCTGACAACCAGCAACGGGATCGATTTCGAATGGACGGATATGCTGGAGATTCCGCCGGCTTATGCCTCGTTGGGAATGGCCTCGACCGCTCCCGGCGGCGCTATCTGGGTCAACAATGGCTATATCACCTTCTATACGCCCGTCACTCTGCTGGCGCCCGATGGCAGTGTTATCGGCAGCATTCCCTATGAAGTCGCGGATGATCATTCCTCCGGGATCACCTATCTTTCTTATGAAAACCGAGAATATATCATGGTGTTCAATGGCGAGATACTGCCGCAAAAAGGGTACCTGCTGGATGTCACCGATGGCCCGCAATCGGCAAAGGTGATCGCCGAAACGCCTCCCATGGGTTCGAACACCAATGAGATGGGCCTGGGGGATATCGCTTATGATTCAAAACGAAATGCGGTCATCGTTCTGTGCACCAATAATCAAATCGCCTCGTTTGATCTATCTTCCGCTCTAACGACAAAAGTAGAGACCGAACGCCGGAGTGCTGTTCCGGATCGAATGGCGCTGTATCCGAACTATCCCAATCCTTTTAATCCCACCACGACCATCGAATTTTCCTTATCAGAACCTGCACAGGTTTCACTTAAAATCTATACGTTGATGGGGAGCGAGGTCGTTGAGCTTGTCGACAAAAAACTGGCAGCAGGCGCACACCGGGTAGGCTGGAACGCTGAAAATTTGCCGAATGGCGTTTATCTATATATTCTGGAAGCAGCCGGATATAGAGAGATTCGCAAGGCCATTTTAATGAAATAAAAATAGAACCTATGCCGGTTGACCCCTGAAGGTTGCCGCGGTTTTTACGGCGAGACTAGATGTCGTTTTCACTGCGTTATAAACAGAGATCCCTTTTGTTTGAACTATAGTGATTAATACAGCCGGGCTCCTCACGTTTTGCAGCGAAAATCAGCATTGAACAACGGCAGCACGCGCAGGGATTTGCGATTATCCCGGACGATGTTGATCACACCTAGCTGCAAGCCCTTGAGGCGCCGGGCGTAATTGACCAACCCGATGGACAGTCCACTTTGCGTGCCCTGAATATGGTTAAAAGCGCTGGCGCTGAACAGGCTCATGCGGCCGTCATCAACCACACGAACCGTGGCCAGAGCGAGCTGCACCCCTTTTAACTCCTTGCCGGCCACGGTAATTCCGGCCATGGTGAGCCCTTTCACGCTCCTGCCGCCGGCGCCCAGCCCGGCTAACGTGATGCCGCAGAGTTCACTTCCGGCGCCCACGCCGAGGCCGCCGATGGTGATGCCTCTGATCCTGTTCCCTGCGCCCACGCCAAAGCCGGCCAATGAAATTCCGTTGATGTCGCCACCCGCACCCACGCCGAATCCGGCAATCGAGATCCCGGTCAACGTTCCACCCGCACCCACGCCAAAACTCGCACATTGAAAGCCGGTGGCATTTTCTGCCGCCCCAACACCCAATCCCGCCACAGTAATGCCGCTCAGGTCGCCGCCGGCGCCAATGCCAAGTCCGGCTGCATTCAGGCCAGTCACATTGCCGCCCGAGCCGGCGCCCAGCCCGGCTAACGTGATGCCGCTGAGCGTGCCGCCGGCGCCCACGCCCAACCCGCCGATGTTCACCCCGGTCATGATGCCGCCCGCGCCCAATCCGAGTCCGGCGATGGAGACGCCTTTCACCTCAGCGCCGCCGCCAATGCCCAGCAATGCGAACGAGATGCCCTTTACATTGGTCTCTGCGGCAATACCGAGTGCACCCAACTGCAGGCCGCTCAGCGATCCGCCGCCGGGCAGCGTGCCGATGGAAAGCCCCTTGATCCGCGACAATCGACTGGACTCATAGGGCTTCCACAGGGTGACATTGATGCCGTTGACATAATCCACATCGCGATCGCGATAGTTGAATCGCAGTCCGGTAAAAGCCGTGGAATTGCCGAAACTGATGCCGGAACCGGAACTGGGGATGTCAAGACTCTGCGCGCTGCCCGTTAAAGGCAGGATGAACACACTGACGGCTAAGGCCCAGACGCGGCCAGGACGCTTGAACGGTGCGAAAACGGACATGGCATCACTCTCCTGTAAAATTCAGGCCATTGGGTTTGTACACCCGGTTTACGTGAAACCGGACAAATAGTTTCTCTGCCTGACTGATTTTTCTCGACAGCAAGTGTTCGCGTTTTTTTTCTCGTTCCCAAGCTCGACAGCCTGGGTAAGGAAAATCGTGCGCGAAGTAAATCACTACACTTGTCCGCAATAGATGTGGCGGGGCGATGGGTTGCGAGAAAAAAATTGATTCGACAGTTGGTCGCCATGCTGCTCCCCGTTGCTGGAGATCGCTGTCTTCACTCCATTTGAGAATACACCGAGTCACAGCGGCATCTGCTCCGTTCGCAATGACAGGAAGGGGCGAGTGAATGCACCCGGAATTGCCGAGAAAACCACAGCAATTTTCAGGAGTCAAAGGGTTCTCACTCTGTCTCAGAGCTTAGCAAGAAGAGAATGGGAGCGCGGAGCTCCAGCTCCGCGATTATTGGTATTGCCAAGCTGAAAACGTACCGATTCGCAGGTACCTCTGCTCCGTTCGCAATGACCGGAAGGGGCGAGTGAATACACCCGGAATTGTCAAGAAAACTACAACACCAATCAGGAATCAGACGGTTTTCACACCTTCTCCGCAGCGTGGGAACAAGAAAAGCGTGGCAACGAGCGCTCACTCTTCTCTGGCATACCTCTGCTGATACTCGCGCCACGTCGTTATCGATTTCGTCAGCGCGGTTTCGCAGTCCTGTTGAATTTTATAGCACTGCAGGCCGAATTTACCTTGGTAGCCGTTGTCCTTTAACAGCTTGACCAGTTTATAGACATCAAAGCTGCCTTCGCCGAGAGGCCGGATCAGACGATCCCAACCCATGGTGCGGGTATCGCCGCTGTCCGCGCCGTTGACAGACACCATGAACAGCCACGGCAAGGCATCGATCGTCTTTTGCTCCCATCCCTGCTCCCCTTCCACCTTGAGCAGGTGGCATAGATTGAGCGTTGCGCCGACATTGCGACGGCCGGTTTTTTTTGCCAGATCGACCGCGTGGTGCAGGGTTTCACAATATAAATCAGCATGGGGATATACCGCGATCTGGATGTTTAAAGGAGCCGCAAAATCGGCCAGATCACGAAGGCCCTGGACAAAAAGCGAATCCCCCAACGCTTTATCCGTCACGCTGCTGTCGGCATGGAGGTGCAGAGTTACGAGAAGATTGCGATTCCGTGAATGGCGCAGGACAGTGCCCAAGTCGGCATGTTGGCTGATTCGGCCGTCTTTGATGTTCATGGCAATGTATATTTCCGGCATTTCCAGGCCGACCTTGTCCATAGCAGCCCGCCAGGTGTAATAGGTCTCCTCCCCATGGCCGGCCAGGCCGTCATAACCCAGCCGTTTTACCAGCGCGGCTTTAGCGTCATGTCCCTGCGGTGCGTTGAGCATCGTCTGCACCCCGTTGTTGAAGCAATAAAACACATTATCCAGTTTTTTCTCCTGACTGCAGGAAAATAAAAACGCGCACAGGACACTGCCGTATAACCTCATCCACTTGCTAGCCAAGCTTCACCTCCTGGAATTTATTCATCCATTCCACGACGTTGCGGTCAAGCCATTTTTCACGAAACGGCCGCGTCAACATAGCATTGGCCGCTGCATCATTAACAAACTTGCCAGCAGTTTTATCCCAGGTCAGTTCACACCCCAGTTTCACCGAGATCAACCCCATCAGCGTGGTGAAATAGACAGTGTGTCCCACCTCCAACGGTTCAAATGATTTGCCGCCGGCTTTAACCGCTCTCAAGAAATCGGCTTTGTCGGTCAACGTGCCGGCATAGTTCTGGTCTCCCGCTGCGGGTTGATAATCCAGAATCTTTTGATCGCTCGCCTGCAGTTTGTCGGGATAAGTGACCTTGACCCAGCCGGCTAATCCTTCAAACAGCACATAGGGCTCATCGATTTTATAATGCATCACAAAACCATCCTGATAAGTGTATTCGATTTCAAACACCTCGATGGTATTCCACAATCCTTTGCTAAAGCGGCCTGAACCCTTCACTCTCACAGGCAGTTCATACTCCCGCTTCATTCCCCACAAGGCGATATCCACCAGATGAGCGCCCCAATTGGTGATCATGCCGTTGCAATAGTCA
>CAZKQR010000283.1:0-5952 GCA_964554965.1 uncultured Cytophagia bacterium
CCGGCTATGTGGGCGGCGATGTCGAAGACCTGGTGCGCGATCTGGTGCGCGAGGCTAACGGCTCCATCAAGCTGGCCGAGTACGGCATCATCTATCTGGATGAGATCGATAAAATCGCCTCCTCCGGCAACTTGGTCGGGCCCGATGTATCGCGCACCGGCGTTCAGCGTAACCTGCTCAAGCTGATGGAAGAGTCCGAGGTGGATCTGAAAACGCCGCACGACCTGGCCGCACAGATGGAAGCGGCCATGGAAGCGCAGCGCACCGGCAAAGTGTCGCGGAAAAAGGTCAACACCAAGAACATTCTTTTTGTCATGAGCGGTGCGTTTTCGGGTTTATCGGACATCGTTTTGCGCCGCCTGAATCAACAGCCCATCGGATTCCGCCCTGTGGATGACCAGCAGGATAGAACAGAGGAACTGGACCTGCTTAAAAAGGTTCGCTCCGAAGATCTGATCAAATACGGTTTCGAATCCGAGTTTGTCGGCCGCCTGCCGGTCGTGGTTACGCTCAACGATCTGGATGTGCAGGGTCTGTTGCGCATCCTGCAGAATCCGAACAGCACGGTCATTCAGGGCAAAAAGAGGGACTTTAAAGCCTACGGCATCGATATTCATTTCGAGCCGGAAGCCCTGCAGTGGCTGGCGGAAGAAGCGTTCAAAGAACATACCGGTGCCCGCGGTCTGGTCGCTGTCAGCGATCGTCTGTTGCTGAAATACGAAAAAAGATTGCCCGACACGCAGATCGCCGAATTTCATGTCACCGACCGGACCGTGCGAAATCCGCAGGAGGAGCTCGATCAACTGCTCACGAGCCATTCGGTTAAAAGTTTTCAGAAAAGGTTTCTGGCCACCAATGGCATCGTGATCTCTTTTACCAGCGGCGCTCTGGAGCTTTTGAAACAGCTGAGCGTAGAGAAAGGGCAAGCCCTGGAGCAGGTGTGCAGCGACCTGCTGCATGATTATGAATACGGTCTTCGCCTGTTGGGCTGTGATCATTTCACCATTGATGAGGAGATCGTCAACAATCCCAAAACCCGTCTTGAGCAGCTGATCAAGAAAGCCTATGAGAAGAAATAGATAAAGAGCTGATCGGGATAGGGCGCATCCTCTCTGTTTGGTTTCCGGGCCAAGAGAGTGAGCGCGGACCGCATCGTTAAAAGCCGCTTGATTTAAGGCGGCTTTTTTGATATATTTCCTGCGTTCAGTCCGGTTCTGAGCCGTAGGCCGCATGTTCAATCAGGAGAGTGTCCCATGGAGGTTTTTGAAGCCATCAATCGCCGAACCAGCGTACGCAGTTTTGCCGATAAACCGGTGGATAAGGAGCTCGTCCGCCGCCTGATCGACGCCGGCCGCAGGGCCCCTTCGGGACGCAATGTGCAGCCCATCGAGTTTGTCGTGATCACCGACCTGGACCGGCGACACCACCTGGCGTCGATCACCGAGTACGGCAAGTTTCTCGCTCAGGCGCCGGTCTGCATCGTGGTCGTCAGCGCAGACACCAAATATTACCTCGAGGATGGTTGCGCGGCCGCGGAGAATATTTTACTGGCCGCCGCCGGATTGGGGTTGGGATCCTGCTGGGTGGCCGGCGATAAAAAGCCCTACGCTGAAGAGATTGTCCGCTGGCTGCAGGCGCCGGATGGATTCAAGTTGGTCGCCATGCTGGCCATCGGCTATGCCGCTTCGCCAACGGTCCCGCGTGAAAAAAAAGCGGTGGATAAGATTCTGCACTGGCAAACCTATTGACAGGCGGGCGCCATGACTTCCTCTCTGCCGGAGAGCCTCAAACAAAAACTGGATGCGCTGCCCACCAAACCCGGCGTCTATCTGTTCAAGGATAAAAAGGGCCAGGTCATTTACATCGGCAAAGCGTTGGTGTTGCGTAACCGTGTGCGCTCCTACTTTCAGGATCCTCAGGATCGAGACGTCAAAACCCGGCGGCTGGTCAGCCGCATCGATGATCTGGAGATCATCCTCACCGATTCCGAGGTGGAGGCGCTGATCCTCGAAGCCAACCTGGTCCGCGAATATCGTCCCCATTATAATATCAATCTCAAGGACGATAAATCATTTCCCTATATCCGCATCACCCAGGAGCCCTTTCCGCGGATTTTCCCCACCCGCAGGGTGATCCGTGACGGCTCGCGTTATTTCGGTCCCTATACCGATGTGCGGATCATGCGTGCATTGCTGCGAACCGTTCATCGCCTGTTCCGAGTGCGCACCTGTGCTCTGGCGCTGACGCCGGACTCGATCGCCGCAAAAAAATACAAGATCTGTCTGGATTATCATATTCAGCGCTGCACCGGCCCGTGTGAAAGCCATATCTCCCAGCAGGAGTATCAGCAGACCATCGATGATGTGGCGGCGTTCATCTCCGGCCGCAGCCGCCGGGTGGCCGAGGAGCTGCAGCGCCGCATGCAGGCGGCTGCAGCGGATTTGAAATTTGAAGAGGCGGCACGGCTCCGCGATCAATTGAACTCGATGGAAATTTTTCAGCAACGGCAAAAAGTGGTGGACAGCGCTCTGATCGATCGTGATCTGATTGCTTTCGCGGCGGAAGCGGATGACGCCTGCTGTGTGGTGTTCAAGGTGCGCGAGGGGAAAATAATCGGCCGTCAGCATTTCTATCTCACTCATGTGCAAGACGAACCGGTGCCGGCCATCGGCGCGGCCTTTTTACAGCAGTACTATCTGAACGAAGGGGATATTCCCGCTGAGATCATGCTGCCGGTCTCTCTGGGAGAGGGTATGGAAGCGATGCAAGAGTGGTTGAGCCACAAACGCGGCAGCCCGGTCCTTTGTTTGGCGCCGCTGCGTGGTGAAAAGGCCCAGCTGCTCAGAATGTGCGAGAGAAACGCCCGGTTGCTTCTGCTGGAGTACAAGACCCAGAAAGAAAAATCCGCGGATTTTGTCGCCGCTTCGGTGCAGGCGCTGCAAAAGGATCTGCACCTGGCCGTTCCGCCCAAACGCATTGAGTGTTTCGACATCTCCAATATCCAGGGCACCGACCCCGTGGCCTCCATGGTCTGCTTCGTCAACGGCAAACCGCAGCGTTCTGAATATCGCCGATTTCGCATCCGCAGCAAATCAACCCCGGATGATTTCGCCATGATGCGGGAAGCCGTAGGCCGCCGCTATCGCCGGCTCCGGGCGGAAAACAAACCCATGCCGGAGTTGATTTTGATCGACGGCGGAAAGGGGCAGCTCAACGCCGCTCTGGAAGCCCTGCAGCTGGCCGGCATCACCGATCAACCGGTGATCGCACTGGCCAAACGGCTGGACGAGGTTTTTAAACCCGGTCTTGCAGATGCACAGAATCTTCCCAAAGGATCCGGCGCCTTGCATCTGCTGCAGCGGGCGCGGGATGAGGCGCACCGTTTCGCCGTCACCTATCATCGCACCGTGCGCCGCCGCCGTACTCTGCATTCGGAATTGCAGACCATTCAGGGACTGGGACCGGCGCGCAGGAATGTGCTGCTGCGTCACTTTGGCTCTCTGAAACAGATCAAGGCGGCAAGCCTGGAGCAACTGAAAGCGGTAAAGGGCATTCCCTTGCCGCTGGCTGAAAAGATCTATAACGGTTTTCATTCAGAAGGGAAATAGCTTTTGTCCCGACTTTACGATGCGCTGGTCCTGGATATGGACGGAGTGGTGGTGGATACGGAACCGATCATCTTTACCACTTTTCGCAAGCTCTTTGAACCGTTCGCTATCTCTTTTCCCGATGCCTATCTTCACAGGCTGGTGGGAGATTCAACCCGGCAGAATCTCGTCGATATTTCGCGCGATTACGCTGTGACGTTCGATGCGGTCGCCATGGAACAGGCTCTGCACGATGCGCATCAGCAGGCGTTGGCAACAGCGTTCATTCCCTTGCGGTTCGGAATCGCTCGATTGCTGGACCAGGCTCGCGAGGCCGGCCTGCTGATTGGCTTGTGCACCTCCAGCCAGGCGAGCATGGTGGACATTCTGATGCAGCGCATTGGCTCTTCACAGGGTTTGACCCAACCGCTGCAAAACTATTTTTCGATCATGGTGACCGGCGACCAGGTCCGGCATCCTAAACCGCATCCAGAACCCTACGCCACCGCGTGTCGGCTGTTGGGCGTGGCGCCTGGACGCAGTCTGGCTGTGGAGGATTCAGCCGCCGGCCTTCGCTCCGCCAAGGCCGCCGGCTGCTGGTGCGTGGGGTTGCGCACCGAGTATAACCAGCATATGGATTTCAGCCCTGCAGATCAGGTTGTGAGCCGGATCGATGAATTGGTCGAATCAAATCGGCTGCGGATGGATTAAACCGAGGGAGGCTCTTTTGCACATCAGGCCGAGCATGAAATCCACACGGTTCTGTCTGGGGTTTCTGCGGCTGGTACTCACCGGCGCCGCATTCGGATCAGACCCCACCGGTCCTGTTCAGGGGGAGATGCTTTACAACGGCATCCAACTGCCGGCGCAGTGGCCGCCGGCGGTCGATACGCTGACTCGGCAGCCCATGGACCTGCCTTATATGCGGTCGCTGCCGAAGAGCCTGCCCATCGATATCGGCCGTCAGTTGTTTGTGGACGATTTTCTCATTGAACAGAGCACGGCGTCACGAACTTTTCATCAGGCCAGGTACCATTCAGCCAGCCCGGTGCTTCGGCCGGATCACCCATGGGAAACCAATACGGTTTCCAAAGGCCATCCGGCGCCAACTGCCATGGTATTCAGCGACGGCGTGTGGTACGATCCTCAGGACCGGCTTTTCAAAATGTGGTATATGGGCGGCTATGTTCAATCCACCTGCTATGCGGTATCCACAGACGGCATCCACTGGGTGAAACCGTTTCTTGACGTCAAGCCGTCCACCAACTGTGTGCTCGACAAACCGCGCGACTCTGCCACCATTTGGCTCGATCACCAAGCGGCGGATACTGCCCAACGGTACAAACTGTTCATGATCCATCGCGATGAAAAGGGCTATCTCGGCTTGCTTTACCTCTCCGCCGATGGCATTCACTGGGCCGAGCAGCCGGCCCAGACAAAAAGGCTTGGCGATCGTACGACCATGTTCTACAATCCATTCAGAAAAAAATGGGTGTACAGCATCCGTTGCGATTACGCCGGCATGGGACGTTCCCGCCGCTATCGGGAAAACGACGATATCTTTGCCGGGCTGGCTGTGGATACGAGCAAGGAGACCCTCTGGGTGGGTGCGGACTGGAATGACAAGCCAAGGCCGGATCTGCCGGCTGCTCCTGAGCTCTACAATCTGGATGCCGTCGCCTATGAAAGCCTGATGCTGGGACTGTTTTCGATCTGGCCAGGCCAACCGGCGGACCGTGCCAAACCCAACTATGTGTGCCTCGGTTTCAGCCGGGATGGCTTTCACTGGCATCGGCCGGACCATCGTCCGTTTGCGAATGTGTCGGAACACTACGGGGATTGGAACTGGGGCAACGTTCAATCAGCCGGCGGTGGCTGTCTGATTGTGGGCGACGAGCTCTATTTCTATGTCAGTGGCCGGAGCGGCGTCAAGGGGTCTCCTGCGTCCGGCACTTGCGCCACCGGATTGGCCGTTCTGCGGCGCGATGGGTTCGCATCGATGGATGCAGGAAAAAAAGAATGCACGCTCACCACTCGGCCGGTCCGGTTCAGCGGCAACTATCTGTTCGTTAATTCCGACAGCCGTGAGGGCCGGTTGCAGGTGGAGGTGCTTGACGTCAACGATCACGTGCTGGGTCCTTATACCAAACACAACTGCGTCGCGGTGAAAACGGACGAAACCTTGCAGAGGGTGACCTGGAAGGGTGCATCTGATCTGTCCCCGCTGGTGGGTCAAACGGTCAAGTTTCGTTTTTATCTGCGTCAGAGTCGGCTGTACGCCTTTTGGGTCAGCCGTGAGACCTCCGGCGCCAGCGACGGCTATGTGGCTGCCGGCGGCCCCGGTTTTACCGGTCCTACGGATACC
>CAZKQR010000284.1:0-5893 GCA_964554965.1 uncultured Cytophagia bacterium
CTGAAAATCTGTGACGCAGATGTGACAAAATTCTGGGAAAATCAGTCAAAATGGGAAAAACTGGGAAAAGAGGATCGCGAGGGACGCTTTCAGGGACAGGCGTGTAACCTGCTATATAGTATAGAGAAAAGCCCCTAACTCGAATCGAATTAGGGGCTGTTTTCGTGAAGGTGGCGGGAATCGAACCCACGACCAACGGATTAAAAGTCCGCTGCTCTACCAGCTGAGCTACACCTTCAAAATATGTAAAGCCTTAAAATATAGGCAGAAATTATTTTATTCGCAATAGAAAAATAAGCCTATTGCACGAAAACGGACCTCTCTTCCCCATTGTCCACCCAGCCGAGATCACCGTTTATTCATGCAGCAGTTCTTGTACTTTATGCCGCTGCCGCAGGGACAGGGATCATTGCGGCCGCAGGAGGTCCCGACGCGGCCGGCATTCGCCGCCGGTTCCACAGCCTGCTCCCTTTTCCACACCTCCGCCAGCTTGATCAGTTTATCATGGCCGTAGCTGAAAAACTGCTCATAGGCCGGACACAGCGGATCGACGCCGTCATGGCCCACACGCCGGTCCTTGGGACAGCCGCCGTGGCAGTGCGCCAACCAGGGACAAGCGCGGCATTTTTCCGCCAGGCCGCTCTTCTGCCGGCCGAACCGCTCCTGCAGCGGCGAGTTCAGCAGATCGACCAGACGGTCCTGCATCACGTTTCCCAGGCGCCATTGCGGTTCGACAAAAAAATCGCAGCTGTACACATCGCCGTTGTGTTCCACCACCATATAGACGCCGCACTCTTGCAGCAGCGTGCATTCGGGCGCCGGCAGACCGACGTAGGTGTAAAACAGCGAATCGAACCAGCGGATGGAGACCGTGGGTTTGCCGTAGCGGAAATCCGCCAGCCACAGGTCCAGCAGGGTGCATAAAAAAGCGCCATACTTTTCCGCAGTCACTGAATAAGCCGCAGGCCTGGACCCATCCATTGAATCCGGTTCCATGCACGGAATGAACTGCATGAAGGTGAGGCCGTTCTTTTTATGGAACTGATAGATCTCACCGGGAAACTGTACCGAGTAATCGTTGACGACGATGAGCGCGTTCACCTCCACGCCGGTCTGCAACAAAAGGTCGCGGCTGCGCACCACACGGTCCCAGGTGCCCTGGTCCGCCAGAGTGCGGCGATAGTGGTCATGAATGTGCTCCGGGCCATCCAGCGACAGCCCGACGAGGAATTTGGCGTCGGCGAGAAACTCGGCCCAATAGCGATCGATGAGCCAGCCGTTGGTCTGCAGTCCGTTGCCCACACTCTGCCCCGGCCGGCCAAAGCGGGACTGATACTGCACGGCGGTGTGAAAAAAATCATAGCCCATGAGCGTGGGCTCGCCGCCCTGCCAGCCGAAACTGATGTGTTCGCCCGCTTGCTGCAAAGCCTGGCGCACGGTTTCTTTGAGCACAGCCTCGCTCATACGCTGGCGCGGCTCGGGAAACAGCGCTGCTTTTTTCAAATAAAAGCAATACCGGCAGGCGAGATTGCAGTCCGGTCCGGCTGGTTTGATGAGCAGAGAGCTGAGCGGTTTCATCTAACGCCGGCCGTATTGTTCAAACAGAGTCAGCAGCCGCTCCACCGCGAGGTGCAGTTGTTGCAGGGGAACATGCTCGTCTACGGTGTGCGCCTGACGAATGTCGCCGGCGCCCCAGATAATCGCGTCATAGCCTGCGGCGGAAAAATGGCCGGCGTCCGAATAATAGCGTTCGCTGCGCGGTTGAAAAACCGCGCCGTGCTTTTCCGCCGTGCTGTGCAGCGCGGACAGCAACGGCGAATCCGGCCGGCTGGAAAAAGCGGGCTTGCGCTCCAATTCCGTCAGCCTGGCCGCATCGCCGGCCAGGCTGGATTGCCAGGCCTGCCAGTGCGCTTCTACCTTGGTGTCGGCGGTAAACCGGGCGTCGATCTCCAGACAGGCGTGATCAGGGATGATGTTGATCATGGAACCGCTGTGCAGCGTGGTCATGCTCAGGGTGTTCTCGCCGTTGGCCGTGAACGTCGGCGCCAGAGTGTGGATGATTTTTTCCTGCAGGTGGAACATGCTCTCGATGGCGTTGACGCCCTCCTCCGGTCTGGAGGAGTGGCAGGCCTTGCCAAAAGTTTCCACAGACAGACGCCACAGCCCCTTGTGGGCAACAACGGGCTGAAGATTGGTGGGTTCGCCCACCAACACGCTGCGAAAGGGCCACTGCTGTTTCGCCAGCGCCTGACTGCCCAGAGTGCCCATCTCTTCGCCCATAGCGGCGAGCACCATCACGTTGAGATGAGGCGCAGGTTCCCGGTGATGCCACAGCAATGCAGCGGTGATCATGGCTGCCAGGGTTCCTTTGACGTCGCAGCTACCGCGTCCCCACAACGCCCCATCGCGAATTTCGGCGGCAAAGGGCGACACGGTCATGCCCTGAACATCCACGGTGTCCATATGCGCTTCCAGCGCCAGGGTGGGACAATCGGCTGGAAACCTGCGCGGCCGTGCGATCAGATTGGCGCGCTGACCCACCACCGGCTGCGTATCGACGATAAAATCATTTTGCTGAAAATACTCGGTCAGCCAATGAGCCAGAGCGATTTCACCGGAATTTTGCGTTGAGGTTTTTGCTTTGGGCGAGACGGAATTGATGCGCACCAGCTCACCCGCGAGGTCGACGACAGGGAGCATCTTATTTTGCGGTTACCTTGCGGAGCATTTTTTCTACTTCATAATCGTTCATGGTCACCGGATTGCCGCTCATGCTGGAGCCGAAAGAGGCCTTCGCCAGTTCGGGCAGCCGATCCACAGGCACCTCCTCTGCGCCGAACGATTTGGGGATGTTAATCTCGCGCGTCAGCCGATCGACGCGCGTGACAAACGCTTCGGCGGCCGCCAATTCGCTGTCCACGGTAAAGTCGGAGAGCTGGCCGTAGAGGCGGCTGTAGGCGGTGATGCAGGAGGGCAGATTGAACTCGAGCACATGAGGGAGCAGCACGGCGCAGGCGCGGCCGTGGGGAATGTTGCAGAGCGCTCCCAGCGCCGCGGCGATGCCATGGGCAGCGCCCAGTCCCGAGTTGGCCAGGGCCATGCCGCTGAGCAGCGCGGCCAGCTGCATCGCCTCCCGCGCCTCCGGATCGTCGGGGTGACGGACCGCAGCGGCCAGATATTTGTCCACCAGTTTGATGCCATAGAGAGCCAGCGCCTGTGGAATGGGCTGCGCTTTGTTGGAAATAAAAGATTCGACCAGCTGGGTGAACGCGTCCATGCCGGTCTCTGCGGTCAAAGAGGCGGGCATGGTGTAGGTGAGTTCAGGGTCGAGCAGAGCGAGGCGGCTGACCAGATGAGAGCTGCGCAGGCTTTTCTTGTATTTTTCCGCCACGCCCGAGATCACGGCGTTTTTCGTCACCTCGGCGCCGGTGCCGGCCGTGGTAGGTACGGCGATAAAAGGAATGCCGGGCCTGTCGATGCGCCGTGAGCCGACGCCCTCAAGATAATCGGCGACGCTGCCGGGATGCACGGCCATGCCGGCCACCGCCTTGGCTGTATCGATGCTGCTGCCACCGCCGAGACCGACCACCACATCCGGGTTAAAGTCGCGTGCCAGATTGGCGCCCTCATCCACCTCGATCACAGTGGGCTCGCCGGCCGGCAGAGCATGATCCATTATCTCCAGCGGCCGGCTTTTCATCGCCTGCTTGAGCCGCTCCATCCACTCGGATTCCTGCACAAACCGGCCGCGGCTGATCAGCAGAACGCGGCGGCCGAAACGGCCGACGATTTCCGGCAATTGGGTGACCTTGCCCCTGCCAAAGATGATCTCATGGGAGGTATAAAAACTGAAATCCATGCACTGCGCCTTTGCTTTCTTTGCGGCCTGTCACGCCGCCATTCACGCTAAACTACTCAAACGGCGAACGAAAATCAAGGATTTTATGGCAGGGAGTTGCGGGCGAATCAGGCTTTTTTGCGCAGCAGGCGGATGGCCTCATACGCAGCGATCAGGGCCAGCCACAGCGGCGTAAGCATCAACGGCGTCTCGGGCCAGAACAGGCCGATCTCAAAGGTCTTCCAGGAAAAAGGAAACAGCCACAGATACCCGGTCTCGATATGGCGCTGAAAAAAATCAAGAAAGAAATGGAGGAAAACTCCGGTGAGCAGATAGAGGCGCACGGGTCTGCGCAACGGCTCGATAAAAAACTCGGCGGCCAGCAGACAGAAAAGAATCATGAAAAGCGGCGTATGCACGGCCACGGTGTAAGGGTACAGATGCGGGTTGATGATGTAGAATGGCCGCGTGATCAGATCCGGGAGAATAGTGCCAAGATAAAAGATCACGCGGAATCGGTCAAATCGCGGCGAGCGGGTCAACGCGTAGGCGAAAGCGCTGTGGGTGATCAGATCAGGCACGGTCCGCCTCCCGCCACTGCAATGTGGATAGGTTAAACCGGTAGCGGCGAAGAAAAAGAGCGAGGAACAAAATCACCGGCAACACAGAGACCCAGATCTTCCAGCGTCGGTGCAGAGCGATGTGTTTTTCTTCAAGCCGCAAAGAACCGGACCGGTCAAAGACGGCGATCATGGAGATGAACTCGTTGGGCCGCACGCCGGTCGTATCGCCGATCACGGTCACAGTTCTATCCAGATAGCGCACGGTAAAGTGGTCGCTGAACACCTGTTGCACGATGGTCTCGTTGGCCACCTCGATGCGCGCGCCATGATACTTTTCCGGTTCTGCCAGACACGTGGCCAGAGTGAGAATGGGATTGTAATGGCTTCCGTACCAGATCAATCCGGCCATAAGGGTCAAATAAAGGGCTATGCGGAAAAATCGGCTCATCGGGGCACGGTCCTGCCAAACACCTCCTGAATGACCTGCAGCAGCGAAGGATGGAAGCGGCCGTTGGAAGCGACGACGTTGCCGGTCCAGACCGGATCCGGACCGCCGGCGAAATCGGTGATCATGCCGCCGGCCTCGCGAATGATCACCGCGCCGGCCGCCACGTCCCAGGGCGACAGCCCCAGCTCCCAAAAGCCCTCATACCGCCCAGCCGCCAGCCAGGCGAAATCGAGCGCCACAGCGCCAACGCGGCGGATGCCGCTCATCTGCGCGACCAGTTTATGAAAGGAGAGCAGATACTCTTCAAGGTGTTCATGGGAGCGAAAGGGGAAGCCGGTGGCCAACAGGCCGCGTTCCGGCTGCTCGATGGCGGAGACGTGAATCGGCTGATTGTTCATAAAGGCGCCATGCCCTTTTTCCGCCACGAACAGCTCTTTGCGCATGGGATCATAGATCACGCCCAGCACCATCTCCTGATCCAGCTCCAGGCCGATGGAGATGGCGAACGCGGGCACGGAATGGATGAAATTGGTGGTGCCGTCCAGCGGATCGATGATCCAGCGAAAGCCGCCGCGCTCGTCGCGATGAATCTCTTCAGCGAAAAAATGATGTTTGGGAAACGCGCGGCGGATGGTTTCAACGATGAGCGTCTCGGACTGCTTGTCCACCACAGTGACATAATCGAACCGTTGTTTGGTGTCGATGTCCTTGTCTTGCAGTTTTCCCAGATGACGGCGCAGCAACACGCCGGCGGCCAGCGCCGCTTTGACGGCGATCTCTTTTTCTTTGACCAGTGTTTTCAATTTTTTTCCATTTCGTTATTTCAACTCGACGATGGTCACGCCCGAGTCGCCTTCGTTCCAATTGCCGAGGCGTGACTGTTTGACGGCCGGATGCGTACGCAGATACTCCTTGATGGCGCTGCGCAGTTTGCCCTCGCCCTTGCCGTGAATGATGCGCAATTCATGAAATCCGACCAGCAGCGCCTGGTCGAAAAACCGCTCCACGTTCTCCAGCGCCTCGTCGGCGCGCTGACCGCGCAGA
>CAZKQR010000285.1:0-5891 GCA_964554965.1 uncultured Cytophagia bacterium
GGTAATATCCAAGGCCTCACGATGGCAGAGAGCCAGGCATGGGAGCTCAACGATACGAGGTGATGGCAAAATGAATTGGTTGATGATGATCTGATTGGGGCAGTGAAAGGCAAATCGCATTCCCCACGTGTTTCAGTTTAAGCGGTTTGCCTTGCAACCGGGCAAACCATTTTTTCCCTGCTGCCTTCTCCGGCATCTGAATCCATAAAGTCAGATCAGAATCTCCGCAAAACGTGCCGCTGATCTGATCCTGTTGCATACGGTACTGCAACTGCCAATCCCGCAGACAGAGCGTCTGCCCGAATCCCAGAATCCAATAGCTCTCCGGCACGGTGGGCGCCAGGCACAGCGACCCATTCAACTGCAGTTCCACGCCTAACAAAAAGCGCTCGACGATGCGGATGAGGTTCGCCGGGTATTCACAGTACTTTTGCGCGCCATAGCCGCCCTGTTCACGATACCGTTCCCGCCAGTAATAGCCGTTCTTTTCACCCTCGCGGCAGACCGCAAGAATCGAGTTGAGCAATCCCGGCCCATCCTGCCTGTTGGCCCGCGCCCCAGCCTCCAGGTACCAGATGCGTCCCATGGCTGCCAGATCCATTTGATCCGGAAAGGTGAATTCCCACGCTTCATAGGTATCGGGCAACGTGGCGATGCCCGCGGGCATAGCGCCATAGTAAAACCGGTATTCATTTTTCAGCAGCGGCCAGAGAAGCGCTGCTTGCTGACGGTCCGCGGCAGATAAAGCCAGTGCGCACCAGTTCACATCGGTCAGACCATGACGATCGATCAATCCGTGCTGGGGATGGATGTATTCAGCAAAATGGTCCTTTTGCCAGAACATGGAGCGGAAATGGCCTTCAATCAGGCCGGCCAGATTTTGAAATCTTTGCGCCGTTGCCTCTGCACCGATTTCATGGTTCAGCAGCGCCAGACGGCGAAAAGCGTCGATGGCATGGCACTGCGCCACCCCATCGTATTCCTGCCGGCAGGGGCGTTCGACATAGTAGCCGGCGCCGGCCACTGCACCTTGTGCGGTGGTCAGTGAGGCCAGGTGTTCTGCGCTTCGATTTACCGCCGGCATCTGTTTGATCAGCCATTGGCGATCCTGGGTGAAGCGATAGATGACGTCTGCGTTCTGAATCAGAGTGGGGCCGGCCAATGCGCGCAGGGGATCGCCGGGCACCCAATGGTGATAGAGGCCTCCGTTGGCCTCCACCGTCGCTTGTGCGCCCGGGTGACCGATGGCCCGGCCCGCTTGAGCCGGAAGAATGGCCAGGGGCAGACTCCCATCCGGCTTTTGAAAGGTCAGCACATAGTCCCAATTGGCTTTGACCACCGCGCTCTCGCCCAACCACAAAAGCGCATCACTCATCTGATGTCCATCCAGAGAGGGATAGGTGTTGCCATAGCCGAACCCTTGGCCGTCGGCACAGACAGAAAAATAGCCAAAGAAAACGCTGTCGTTGACCGCAGCCAGCACGTTCTGCTTGGCTGCCTTTTCAAAAGCACTCACGATCTCCTGATCCGGCAGATCTAGAACAGGGATAGACGGCTGAGCGTAAATCATAGTCGTGTTCATCCAGGCTGCGGACAGCCATAGAAGGATGTTAAGGGGGAAGCAAATGGTCTTTTTCATGCCAAGTTTACGTTAAGGTGAAACCGGTCGATGTATGGTCTGCCGGCTCTGTTTGAATGCCTCGAGGCTCCAGTTGTACGGATCGTTGGTAACGGGGTTCGTCGGTTTTTTAAACCGGCGATCGTGGATGTGAGCGGGCCGGTCGAGTAAATATAGCAGAGTGAAAGAACAAAGTCAATTTAATATTGGGGATAAGCCGTGTCCCTCATGACTGGGCAGCGGGCGTTCCTAGAAAGAATCCTCTTGTGCATCGGCTTGCTGATTTTTGAATTGCATTTTCAGCCCAGATTGGCTATACTTGAGTTAGAATGTTTTTTTTCTGAAAGGGAATCCCCATTCGAACTGTTCAAGCGACCCGCTATGTCACCCCTCTAAAGGAGGGCGGCTCTCTGCCGGCCATCATCGAGGCCGATGATGACGGCCTTTATGTGCTAAAATTCCGCGGCGCCGGCCAGGGCCCCAAGGCTTTGATCGCCGAACTGGTCGTCGGCGAAATGGCTCGCTCCTGTGGACTAGCGGTGCCGGAGATTGTTTTCGTTCAGCTGGACACGGAGCTGGCGCGTACAGAGCCTGATCCAGAGATCCACGATCTCATAACCACAAGCGCCGGGTTAAACCTGGCGCTCGACTATCTGCCCGGCTCGGTGATGTTTAATCCGGTGCGGCAAAACGTGGATGAAAGTCTCGCCTCTGCGGTGGTGTGGATGGATGCTTACACCACCAACATCGATCGCACCGCGCGCAACACCAATCTTCTGCTCTGGCACAAGACGCTGTATCTCATCGACCACGGTGCGGCGCTTTATTTTCATCACTCCTGGCGCAATTATTCGGAGCGATGCGCCGATCCGTTTCCTTTGATCAGGGATCATGTGCTGCTGCCCTGGGCGAGCAGGCTGAAAGAGACGGATGCAAGAATGAAAGAGGTGATCGTCCGGGAGCTGATCGAATCCATCGTGGCGCAGATTCCGCCCGAATGGCTGCTCCCGGACGCGAGATTTGCCGGCGCCGATGAGATGCTCAGAGCGTACCAAACCTATCTAACCAACAGGCTGGACCAATCACAGTGTTTTGTCGAGGAGGCGATGCGTGCGCGGTCCTTACTTGTATGATTATGCGATCCTGCGCCTGGTCCCGCGCGTGGAACGGGAAGAGTTTCTCAACGTGGGGGTCATCCTCTCCTGTCCGGGAATGCGGTTTCTCGATGCACGCATTGTCGTCGATGCCGAGCGCTGGCGGGCGTTGGATCCGTCGTTGGATATAGAGGACTCCGCCGCGCAGCTGGCGAGTTATCCGCTGATCTGCGCCGGCGGTGAGTCTGCCGGGCCGATAGGAAAACTGTCGCAGCGGGAGCGGTTCAACTGGCTGATCGCGCCGAAAAGCACCATCATTCAGACCTCGGCGGTGCACACGGGGTGGTGCTCTGATCCGCAGCTCATGCTCGACCACCTGCTCAAACGCATGGTGCAAAGTGGCCAGAGACCAAAATCAACAGGTTGAAGTAAAAGAGATTCCGGCTATAAATGGCTACGCGATTCCGATGGATTCGGAACCGCGTAGTGGTAAGTATCTTGACATTTGGACCAGCGCTCAGCCAGTGCGTCGGGGATGAAGGATGAACCGCGATGCTTGGTTCAACACGGGAGAGAGCAACATGCGTTCTGCAGGTCGTCTCGTCCATTCAAAAGGCAAAGTCGATCAGCGCTGATGGAATCCCAGCCGCTACTTTAGATACACCGCCTGACGGGTTTGTTGAAAGCCGGGGGTCTGCAATCTGATCAGATAGACGCCGCTGGCTGCCTGCCTGCCCGATGCATCGGCCCCATCCCAGGTGACCGTATGGCTGCCGGGCCCCACCTTTCCCTGAATCAATTGCTTGACCAGTCGACCCTGCAGATCATAAATGGCCAGAGAGGTGGGTTCCTCTTTCTGGATAGCGAAGGGGATTACCGTTGCGCCGTTGAATGGGTTCGGATAATTGGCGTGCAGGGCGTATGCCTCGGGAACGGTCTCCTGCATGGGGGCCATCCCGATTCCGGAAGCAGTGCCTTTATCAAATGTGTGCAGATCGATGATCTCTCCGTCCTTGTTGATGGCGCGCAGGGTCAGCGTCTTGCCGTCGGTCTGGATGTAGGTGAAGTGATGCTGTTTGATGTAGACGCTGACGTGCGGATAGTCATAGGCTTGACCGCCGCTCTCCAGCGGCGCGCCGCCGCCGCCGGTGATGATATAGTACACTCCGTTGAGAAAGCCACGCTCATAGTCGTGAGTGTGACCATTGAACACCATATCCACGCCGTAGGTTTCGAATAGCGGCACCAGGTGCGTCCGTGCTTTGATTTCGCCGGGGTAGCCTTCCCATCCTTCACTCCAGGGTGGTTGATGGAAAACGACAAAGGTCCACCGGGTTTCCTTGCGCATGGCGGAGCCGAGATCCTGGACCAGCCATTCGTACATTGGAGTGCCGGGTGCATAGTCCAGATTGGTGTCCAGAGAGATGCAGTGGACCTGCCCATAGTTGAACGAGTAATAGCGCTCGGTGCTGTCCGGATTGTTATACGGCAGATTAAAGGAGGCCAGATAGGTCTGGGCATAATCGATGGAATTGTCGTGGTTGCCAATGCAGGTAAAGATGGGCGTATGCTTCAGGATGTCCTTGTAGGGCTGATAATAGACCAGCTCATATTCCTGCCCGCGGTTTTGATTGATGTCGCCGGCATGAAGTCCAAAGTCGTAATGTACTTTTTGAATCTGTTCGACGATCTGCAGCTGTTCAGGCGATGAGCCGAATCCCGCATAGGGGCTGGAATCGCTGATCACGAAAAAATCCACCGTGCTGGTGCTGGTGGGTTTAGCGGTGTGGAAATCGATGCATTCCGTGGTATCGCCGACGGTGATGACGCGATAGAAATACTGCGTTTGCGGCTGCAGTCCCGTGAGGCTGACCAGGTGGTTTGTTTTCAATCCTTCCTGCTGAACGACCTGGGTGCAGGCAGGCGTTTCACCCCACTCGAGATGGGTGCTCTGGGGTTCCGAGGTGCACCATTGAACCAGCACGGAGGTGGGGGTGGGGATTTCGATGTGCGGATAGCGCGCCACGGCCGGCAACTCTAGCGGAGCATTGATTTGCAGACAGAGTCCGTATTCTCCTTTGCCCGGATTGCTTTCATTAACGGTTTCGCCGTACAAGGTGTTGTAAAAGCTGCGCACCATCACATAATAAGTCCCGGAGTGGGGAAAGCTGCCGGCTAATTTGGAAAAGGTGCAGTTGACCGAACCGCTGGGGGTGTTGATCGGACCCTGGTCGTCGTTCTCCGCGATCACCCGGCCGGTGGAATCGGCCAGCGTGAGAAAGCTGTCTAAATCGCGGGGGTGCAAGTCCAGGATCGGCAGTGTGCTGATGGTGTAGCGTTCATTTTTGACCGCAATGATGCGATAATAGTCCACATCGTCGTCAGGATAGATGGCGCCGTAGACCGTGTCGCCCTTGGCCAATTTGGCCTTCCATTGACCGCTGGCGATGGTGTTGTCCGGTTCATGGGTGAGCAGTTCGGCGACCGTGCGTCCTCCGGCCAGGCGGATTTTGTAGGTTCCGGCGGCGCTGTTGCTGTTGACGATTTTTGCATAGTGGGTTCCGCTGGTAGCGGGGACAAAGCCTGACAATCTGAAATTTTGATTCCCATTGCGGCCGGCGACGTTGGCGGTCAGCAGGTTGGCGGCAGAGAAGGCAGAATACAATTCAAGATTGGGCGAAGCATTGTCGCTGCTCTCGATGCTGGTGAGGTAATACATTTTATTTTTGTCCAGCGCCAGCGAGTAGAAATCTGCATCCTGGCCTGAAGCAAAGGAGGCAGAGATGATCTGGGGCAGTTGGGTGGAAAAGGGTTGTGCGGATTCACGAGTGTTGTTGGGTTCTACTTCGGTGGTTTGGCTTACAGCAAGCGTAAACGAACAAAGCAAAACAGTTAAACTGCGTTGAATGAAATTCATTTCCTGTCCTTCCGTTAGTGTTCCAGTCCGCAGGGTCAATAGTTTAACATTTATATTTGATAATTTCAAGGATTAAAAAAGTATGAAAAGCTTTATGACGGAATTTTACTTCTCTGCGTCGCTGGATTCTTCGCCCTTTACGATGGCATGAGGAGTGTTGTTATTAAGGGGTGCGGGAAAGACAAAAAGGAAGAATTTGCCCTCCCTGTTGTCATCCCTCTATATTGAAAATCAAGGGAATTTTCGAGATTATTAGTAAGCG
>CAZKQR010000286.1:0-5878 GCA_964554965.1 uncultured Cytophagia bacterium
TCAACATGGCCGTCACTTCAGGGGTGTGCCAAAGATCAACCGGAAACCGGTCCACCGGTTGGCGATTTAACACGGCCTGCACTCTTTCTCTGCTGGTCATCGACTTGTCTTCCCTATCATTTTATTTCCACAAAGGAGATGCATACCGGCATACTGACGGACATCGGTTGATTCGCCTCTGTGAGTCGGCCGCTCTTCGGGTCAATACGGAACACGACGATGGAATCTGAATTTTGATTGGCGGCGATCAACCATTTTCCACTGGGATCGATGGCAAAGTGCCGCGGAGTTTTTCCTCGAGTCGACCTATGCTCGACCAGCGTTAAAGCACCGCTGCGGCGATCGCGACGAAATACCACGATGCTGTTATGACCCCGGTTCGAACCATAGACAAAACGCCCGTTGGGGTGCACCTGTATCTCCGCCGTGCTGTTGGCTTCGGCAAAGGCCTGGGGCACGGTTGAAACCGTTTGCACAACGGTTGTCATACCGTTTTTGCGATCCCATTTGACTGCATCGAGAGTGGAGTTCATTTCATTGATCAAATAGATAAAGCGGCTATCCGGAGAAAAAGCGAAATGTCTTGGACCCGCCCCCGCTGCTGTCTGGAGGCAGGGCGGATCGTTGGCGCTCAAGGCGCCGGTCTCACGGTCAAAATGATAAATCATCAGCTTATCCAAACCCAAATCAGCAGCGAAGACAAATCGCTCGTCCGGAGAAAAGCGGATCGAATGGGCGTGCGGTCCTCTTTGCCGGACCGGATCGGGACCACTTCCTTCATGTTGCACCTGCGAGCAGGGTTCGCCCAGACGGCCATCAGCCAGAATTGGAAACACGGCGATGCTGCCGCTGCCATAGTTGGCGGTCAGGAGAAAACGGCCGCTATGGTCCAGATGCAGATAACAGGGCCCGTCGCCGGCTGAGGATACATCGCCGAGCCGCATGAGTTGATGGGTTTGCGGATCGATCGAAAAGGCAAAGATCAGGCCAACCCGCGGGTCCTGCGAAGAAGGCGCTTCTTGTACCGCATAGAGATAGCGGCCGTTGGGATGCACAGCTAGAAAGGACGGATGCACAGCCTCTCCAGCGAGCCCCGAAGGCTGCAGGCGGCCGTTAGCAGAGTCGAAGGCAAAGGCATAGATGCCCTTGCTGTCGGTTTTGGTATACGTGCCCACGTAGACCACATAGTTGGTTTTGGCGATAAGGAGTGATGGCAGCGAAAATGGAAGAGCGGCCGTCATCTTGAACACAGCGCCCAGCAAGGAGCGTCTCAGCGGCGTCATAAAGCCTCCTGAATAATCTCGATGCCGCACAACAGCGGTGGGTGTGATGTGCCGCTTTCGCTGGGGAGGCACTCGATGAGCAACTGCTGATCAACTCTGATGTGCTCGAAGGTTTTGATCAGCGGAATGTACACGCCGCCCGCAGCGGCCATTACGTCAAAATCATGCAGCACTTTTTGCTGCTGCAGGAACACATCGAACTTGCGCTCACCGAAATTGATTTGTTCCAACTCGGCAAAATGGAGCCGGATGGTGTAGCGGGCTGCAGGCATGGGCTCACCGGCGAGCGTGATGGCCAGACGCAGAGTGCCGGCCAAACCCGAGGCAGCCACCCATTCCCGCCCATTAGGCTTGATCGCCAGGGCATGACGGCGGATACTTCGCACGTCCGTGGTATCCCATTGAACCGGCAAGTCCGGCGATTTGCCGCCTGTGCTGGGAAAGTCGAGCCAAAGAGTGCCATCGTCCGCTTTGCGATCGCCGGGCGCATTTAGATTCAATCCCACCCTTTTTACCGGTTTACCGTTCCAGATGTAATCGTTAAAGGTCCAATATTCCAGCTCCGGCATATGGACAAAGGCCAGGGAGGTCTGATTTTGATAGGAACACTGGCAGGTGCGCGTGTAATCCGGTGCGTTCAGCACGCCGTTGGCGGCGATGAGGTTGGAAGTACATCCGCCGCGGAAGCCCCCCCAATTGCCGGTACCACCGTCGTTGTCCAGAGCATAGAAACCGGCGGCCGCGGAGCGAAAGGAAAGCAGATGTTCCGACGCGATGGCGTAATTGCAGCCATAATTGCGCGAATAGGACCAGGGGATGGATTCTTCGGTGATCGGATCCAGCCTCTGGATGGGATCTCCTGTCAACAGCCCATAGGCCGCATTATCGGTGATGATCTCGTCATGATGTAGAATGGGGGGATTGTTGAACAAAATCGGTTTGTCCCATAAGAGCTCGCCGCTGGCGGCACGATAGACCGCCATGCGCTCCCCTTTTTCATCGATCACCATATCGCGGGAAGGACGGGTTGCCTGCAGCAGCAGATCATATTCTTGAGAATAGCTCAACCAGCTGCCAAAAATGCTCTCGTTCTTTTCCCAGAGGATGGCGCCGGTTTCAATATCCAGGCACAACAGACGATAGTCGGACGGCATGGCGGCGCCACGCCGCTGCAATCGCTTTTCCAAACCCAGCGGCAGTTTGTCGAGACAATAGAGATAACGCCCGCCGGCGACAATGGCGTTATGGATAAAACCGTGACGTGAATCGATCTGCCATTTCACCCTTCCAGTCCGGCGATCCATGACCGCCAGCGTCCGGCTGGCGGTGTAATCAAATTGCCCAAAGCTTTTCAGCCGGCCGAATTCTTTGTCCGTCAGCACGGCCCTTTCCTGCGTTGTCAGCTGAAAATGCTCGGCTGATGAAAAAGGGACGAAATCCAGGCCGGTGATCAAGTTGTCGCCGGTCACTCCGACGAAGCCCCACTCACGCGCCCCGCTGCTCTCCGGCTTGGCGACTGCGAAATAGTTAACCGTACGGCCATCCCGCACATCCAGAAGATGACACGAGTCGCCCTGGATGACATAGAGATAATCGGTGGCTGCGACGAAATTCGTACCACGCGCATTGGCGCCGGGAATATGAACTTGATTGGTGCTGACCACCAGTTGAGTGAGCTTGTACGAGTTATCATAATACTGACCCAACGTGCCGAGACTATCCATGTCGCGTTTCCACAGCAATCTGCCGGTATAGACGTCGCGCGCGCTCAAACTATTGATGCCCTGAATAAACAACCGGCCATCGACGATCTGTTCCGGCGGTCCATGGCCGTGACGCGGTAGAACATCCAAATTACTGACGCCACCGAACCAGAGCAAACCCAGTGGCAGCTTGACCTGTTCGTCGTCTGATTTGACCGTGTTGGAGATGTTGCCGTACTGATGCGTCCAGTTGCTGGTTCCCGGCAACGGCCCTTTCCGCTCCACCAGCAGGCCGTCGTCCATAGCCTGTATGGTCAGTCCAGCGTCCTGACGCGCCTGCAGCTGGTGCTGCAGTCTAGCCGCAGGATCTCCTTTTACCGGCATCCACAGCCTTCCGTCGTAGGGCCGAAGAAGGGAGAACAATTTATCCATATCTGCGGGCGCCTCGAGCCATTTCTCCGGGTTGTTCACCACAATCAGTGAGGCAAAATAAGGGGTCATCTTCAAGCTTGCGGGCGATGCCTGAAGAAAATGGACCCGAGAGGAGGGATATCCCCACTGATTGAATAAAGTGCGGAGAGAGGAGATGCGCTTGGCATCCGCGTCGATGGCGATCAGAGTATAATTCGTAGCCTGAGCCAGAGCCGCCACCAGCTCTTTATCCTGCAAGCCGGAGATCAATGCATACCCAGCCGGGTGCTCCCCGCTCCCCACCATCGCGGATACCTGTTCCAGGGCTTTGCGGCCCAGGGTCAAGGTTTTACGCTTTTCCTGTACGACCACAGGGTTTCGCGGTTTATCGCCAAAGACAAATAGCTTGCCCTCTTGCGTTACAGCCACCAGCTTGCCGGACGAGGAGAGCAGACGTCCAACCGTACCATCTATGCGTTCAACCCAATCTACCATCAAACCGCCATCGGGTTGGATGGAAAGCGCGGTAATTATGCCGGCGCCGCCCGCATAAAGCCGCGACCCGGATTTAATCAGATCGCCGGAAGCATCCACGTGCAGGGTTCGTTGGATCTGTTTGGGATTTTCAGCATGGCGCACCACGATGGAATCGCCGGACATGTAGAAAACAGTGCCGCACAGCACCGGATATTCGCCGAGATTCCTCGCCACCATATCTCCGTTATGGACCTCGTAGAGATCGGTGCCACGATCGCGGTAATGGTTGAAAAAAAGCTGGTCCGTGGCGCAAACAAAAGCACCGCCGGTCTTGTTATAGTTCGCCAACCGATAATAGAGCAGTTCGCCGGTGTGACGGTCAAAACAGGCGGGCACTGAGCGGCCGCTTGGCACTAACAGGCGGTCGCCGCTGATCGCCATGCTCCCCTGCGGCGCTACGCCGGCAAAGGCAGGCGAATTATGCGGCTGAATCGTATATTGCGCACCGCTGCCGTCGTTGCGCCAGATCTCTCTGCCGGTCTCCGGTTCCAGCGCATACATAAAAATGCCCATGAAGGGCCAGATGCCTGCGGCGAAGTAAAGGACATCGTCGTGGATCACCAGACCGCCGCGCGCCGGCCAACTGGAGATCATCCGTTGGTTGCCGAGATTCTTTCGATCAGAAGGTCCGCCGCGGAATTTCCACAGCAGCTCGCCCGTTGCGGCGGAAAGACAATAGAGATATCCGTCATCGCTGGTGAAATACAATCGGCCCTGATAACCCACCGGAGGCAGACGGATGGGACCGTCGGCATAGAAGCACCACAGTTCAGCGCCGTTGTTCAGGTCCACAGCCACCACTTTATCTTGATCGTTGAAACCGAAATACAGCCGCTGGCCGAGCACGATGGGCTCGAACACACGATCCAGCGGCATTAGATCCTGATTAAGGGAATCATCCCAAACAGGCACTCTGGGCGTATAGGCGCGCGTCCATTGCAGATAAAGGCGTGCGGCCAGTTCCTCTGGTGATGAGGCCGTGCGGCCGGCGTCATACCGCCACATGGGCCAATCAGCGGCGAAAACGGTTGAAAACCCAACAAGGCTGAGGCAAAAAAGCCTTAAACGAAAACGATGTTTCATTCTATTCCAATCATGTTTTCCATGGAGAGAGAAAGAAGGCGATGTGCCTGTGCGGCTGCGCCGGCATCGTGGGTGGCGAGCACCACAGAGCCGCCCTGGTCGACAAATTCGTGCAAAGAGCGCAAAACGATTCCGGTGTTATACGCATCCAGATTGCCGGTGATCTCATCGGCGAGAATGATTCTGGGCTTGAGCAACAACGCCCGCGCCAAAGCGACCCGCTGCTTTTCACCGGCGCTCAGCTCAGAAGGAAGATGGGACTGTCGCGACGTCAGGCCGAAATGCTGAATCAGATCCACCGCGCGCTGCTGAAGGCCGTCGACCTCTGCAGCCAGCTGCGGAACCAGCACATTGTCCAAGACCGACAGGTAGGGCAACAGATGATACTGCTGAAAAACAAAGCCGATGTTCCGCGATCGCCAATGCGCCCGATCGCCGCTCTCCATGTGATACAGGTCTTTGCCCTGCACCAGCACTCGTCCGGAATCCGGATGAAGCAATCCTCCGGCGATGAGCAGCAATGTGGTTTTTCCGCTTCCACTCGCCCCCCGTATGGCGATAAACTCCCCCTCCCCAAGGGTAAGGTTTGTGGGCGGCAAGGCGACAATGCGTTGTCCCTGTTTCCAATAGATCTTGCTGATCTTCTGCAGTTGCAGCATACCGTCACTCCTCCCGCAAAATCAGGGCGGGATCCTGACGCGCTGCATAAAAAGCCGGAATCCAGCTTGCGATCAGCGACAGCATCAAGGCCGTAATCATAGCAAGGCCAAAGTAGGGGATACTCACACTATCGATGAGCCGTGCGTCAGGATTTCGCATCACCGCGATCACAGCGCCCAGCAGGTAGCCGATCAACGCCCC
>CAZKQR010000287.1:0-5847 GCA_964554965.1 uncultured Cytophagia bacterium
GCAGAACCGGAACGCCCATCTGAAAGACATCCGAGTCAAACCCGGCCAAAGGGTGTCGCGGTTCACGGTGCTTGGCGTCATCGACGACGGCGGACCGCTGGTGGGACCGCATCTGCACTATGAGGTGCTGGAAAACGGCCAACCGGTCGATCCGGCCGGATTTCTGTTGGACTGAAGACGATCCTCTGCATGCGCACTCTGGCCCTGCTTCTTCTCCCCTGCCTGGTGTTTTCACAGCCTGATTCCACAACCCTGCAACGTGGTCTGGAGTTGAGCATCCGCCACCGCTATGCCGAAGCCCTGGCTCTGTTCTCCAGCGTGGCGGATTCTTTTCCCGAGCATCCGGCGGCGCCGTTTTTCACCGCAACGGTCTACCAATCCATGATGCTGGATCTGGAATCCAAACGCTGGTCGTCGGCATTCTACTCCCATATCGATTCCGCCATCCATCTGGCTGAGAAAAACAGCCGCGACCGCTGGTGCCGCTTTTATCTCGGCGCCGCCCTTTCCTACAAGGGCTATCAGTTAGCCAGGGATAAAAAATATCTGCCGGCCATCTCCCAGGTGGTGCGCTCGGTAAAAATTATGAACCAGTTGCTCAAGGAGGACAGCAGTTTTTGCGATCCGCTGCTGGGGGTGGGCAATTATCTCTACTGGCGCAGCAAGGCCGTGGCCTGGCTGCCGCTGGTGCCGGACAAACGCAAACAAGGCATGCAGCAGGTCCGGCAGGCCTGCTCCTGCGCACAGCTGTCGCGCTGGGCCGCGCTCTCCAGCTATTGTTGGATGATGATCGAAGAAAAAAATTATACGGAGGCCGCGGCGTTGTGCCGCAAGGGATTGATGCATTTTCCGGACAGCCGTTTCTTTCTCTGGCCCCTGGCGGAATCGCTCTTTCGCCGTCAGGACCATGCAGAGGCCAAAGACGTCTATGAAATCCTGTTGACGTCGGTGGAAGCCGCAGAGCCCAACAACCACTATAACGAAATTGTCCTGCATTGGAAGTTGGCCCAGTGTGAACAGGCGTTGGGCCGTCTGCCGGCAGCGCAAGCCCATGCACGCCGAGTGCTCGAGCTGACGCCGGACGAAGAGGTGCGCGATCGCGCGGAGGATGAAAAAAAAGGCGCCCGCAAGCTGTTGGAGCCGGCGGGCGCGGAATAACAAGGGGATCAGGATCTCGTACGTTCCCGGATGAGCTTCAGCCGTTTCAGCGTCTCGATCACCGCCCGCACCGTATGATAGCTGATCTTCCACTCATGGCCGAGATAGTCCCATTTGACGCGGCCGTCCCGTTCCAGCAGAGCATACCACTCCCCCACCTCATGGTTGATGTTTTTATCCCAGACAAAATAAAAGATCTTTTCGAACGCATCCCAGTATTTTTGTTCATCGAAAAGAATGACCGCGTCGAGAAACCCAGTCAACGCTTCGGCCTGCTGCCAGAACTCTTTCAGCGTCTGCGTGGCCGGTCCGTCGTTGGGGCCTTCGACGAAGATACCGCCGTATTGCCAATCTACGCCGTACGTATGGGCCTGGTCCACCATTCTGCGGATGACCGGCAGATACGGCGACAGGTCGCTCTGCAGCACCTCGAGCGCCAGCTTGAGCAGCCAGCAGAACTCGATGTTGTGACCGTAGTTGGTGTTGTTGATGGGACGGGCCGGCTCATCCACCGCACGGTCCGAGCCCCAGACATCGCGAAACAGAATAGCCGGCAGCGGTTGAAAGGCGCCGTCGAACTGGGCCATGCCGGTGCCGAATTGCGGATGGAGCATTTTTTGGACCAACAGGGCGATGATCTGCTCCAATTTGCGTCGATGCGACGGAGTGCCGGTCAGTTCATACAGGGTGGTGAACGCTTCCATGAGATGCATGTGCACATCCAGAGTTTTGCGGTCTCCGCCGAATTCGCCGCCCGGCTTTAACGACCAATCCCGGTGAAACATCTCCCAGTAGCCGCCCTGATGACAGTCCGCGCTGCTGCGTTGAATGGCATCAAAAGACTTTTCCGCATACTCTTTCCCCACCGGGTCGCCCGAGGCCAGACCGTACTCGGCCAGGGCGTACACGCCGAAGCTCTGCCCGTACATAATCTTGCCGTCGTGGACGACATGTCCCTCACGGTCCGTGATCCAGTACCAGCCGCCGAACTCGGGATCCCAAAAGTGCTTGCGGGCGAACTCTACGCCCTGCTGCGCCGCAGCCAGACAACGGCCGCCGCCCAACCCGGCGCGGTGGGCATGGGACATGGAGTAGATCATGCGTAACTGGCAAATCAGCGTCTTGTTGGTTTTGCCCGTCGGTTTGCCGTTCCGGTCGAAATAGCTGAGAAATCCCCCATACTCATGGTCAATGGAATGGTCCAGCCAAAAAGGCAGCAGCTGGTCGGTGAGATAGGGCTCCAGCAGATCGATGCAGCGCTGCACTCGGGCCCGAATCGGCAGGGTGCGTGCGGAAGACGAAGAGACCTCGTTCATGGGATTTTCCTTATCGATGGCTGACAGAATCCGTCCGTGACCGGACGGGGTTATTAATAAAAACGGCGCTGATCCCGCAGTTTCTTTTTCAACATTTCCCGGGCGCGAAAGATCCGCACCTTGACGGTTCCGATCGGCACCTTCAGCCTTGTCGATATCTCTTCATAGGCCAGGTCTTGCACATGTCGGAGCACGATCGCTTCGCGGTATTTGGCCGGCAGGCTGTCAATGGCGTCCTGAATATAGTTTTTGTTCTCCTGTTCGATCAACCCGGCATCCGGCCGCTGGCTCTGCTCATCGGGAAATTCCCGCGCCAGGTCGCCGTCGCCGCCGGCAAGTGGAGCGTCGATCGAAGTGGTCTTTAATTTTTTCTTGCGGAAGAAATCGATGCAATTATTAACCGCGATCTTGTACAGCCACGTGGAAAAGGCGTATTCGGCGTTAAAGGAGGGCAGGGCATGGAACGCTTTAATAAAGGTCTCCTGGGTGAGATCCTCGGCTTCCTCCCGGCCGTGCACCATGCGTAGGATCAGAATGAGGATCTGCGGCCGGTAGCGCTGCACAATTTCGGCGCAGGCGCGCTCATCGCCTTGAATAGCGCGTTGAATGATGTCTTTTGACAACGGCTCCATATGAACCTTCAGCGTCTATTTTTCAGACTCTGGGCCGGAGAGCAGCTCGTAGTGCGACAGCTCTTGATAGGGCAGGCATTCCTGTTTTTCCGGCGTGTACGAGAGCGTCACCTTTTCGCTGAACACGTCCACATTGGTCACCACGCCGACGCCGGCGGGGGTTTTGTATCTCGCGCCCACAGCCGGCAACTTGTCCATCTGCTGCCGGTAAAAATCACGCTCGTACATCAGACAGCAGAGCAGACGGCCGCACAAACCGGACAATTTTTGCGGGTTCAACGGCAGGTTCTGCTCCTTGGCGCACTGCGTGGTAATCGGCTCAAACTCTTTTAAAAAAGTGGAACAGCACAGATTGCGGCCGCAGCTGCCGTACCCGCCGATGCGTTTGGCCTCATCGCGAACCCCGATCTGCCGCAGTTCGATGCGCACTTTGTAGATGGTCGCCAGGTCCTTCACCAATTCGCGGAAATCGACCCGTTTCTCGGCGGTAAAATAAAAGGTGATCTTGTTGCCGTCGAACTGGTACTCGACGTCCACCAACTTCATGTCCAGACCATGATCGACGATTTTACCCCGGCAAAGCCGGTAAGCGTCCTTTTCGCGTTTGCGGTTGGAACGGTAAAAGTCCAGATCCTTGAGCGTGGGTTTGCGAATGATGTTGCGCAGTTCGCCTTCCACCTTTTTGCGCTCCAGCATGGAGCCCAATTGATTGACGACGCCCAGATCCTCGCCCTTTTCCGCTTCCACGATGGCATAATCGCCGATCTTGAACGGGAACTGCTGCGGATTCTTATAAATGTCGCGGCGTTCGCCTTTAAATAAAATTTCGATCAACATATTCAACCTTTAAGAACAAGATGACTTTGCAGGCGGAGTAACAGCACAATTAAAATTAAGGGTATCTGTATATTGCGGTCGATCCATTCGATGGATCGCTCCACTTCGGCAAAGATGTCGTCAAATCCGATCTCTGCGAACGCGCGGGAGAATTTTTCCAGCGTCTCCATCCGATCGGCGTTGACCAGAACCTCCTGCACATCCAGGCCGTGCGCATGGCCATGGCGCAACACCTGAACATCACGAAACCAGATCAGGATCAATCCGAGCAAATCCTTGAGCAGCCGTTTGTCGTAGCGGGACTGCAGCTCTTCGACATACTCGATCTGGGCGAGCGGATCGCGCAGACAGACGCGCAACAGCTCGACCACGCTCTCGCGCCGCTCCTCCAGGTCCTCTTCCAGCCACTCCAGAGCCCGGCCGAAATCTCCCTGCACGATGCGGGCGATGAGCCTGGCGGCGCCGGTCTCGACCCCCTTGGTCTGCACCAGCGCCGTCGCAACCTGGTCATCGGTGAGCTGACTGAATCTGATTTCCTGGCAGCGGGAAAAAATGGTGGCCGGCAGAGTCAAGGGTCGGCTGCTGGTCAGAATCATATACATGTTCGGCGGCGGCTCTTCCAGGATCTTGAGCAGTGAATTGGCCGCCTCATCGGTCATCTTGTCCGCCTCGGCGATGATGATCACCCGGTACCGCTCCAACGGTTTGAGCATGCTGATCCGCCGCAGTTCACGGATGCGCTCGATGCTGATGGTTGGATTCGGCCACGGCTTTTTTCTCAAATAGGGCTGCTCCACCAGGCTGTCCAGAATCTCCCGCTCTTCCTCCACCGCCGCGTTCTTGGGTATGGGCATGAGAAAAAGGAAATCCGGATGATTGAACTGGCCGACGCGACGGCAGAGGCTGCACTGATCGCAAGGCTTGACGCCCTCGCCGCTGCAGTACAGCGCTTTGGCAAACTCGATGGCCAACGCCTCTTTGCCTGCGCCGTCCGGACCGGTAAAAAAATAGGCGTGGTGAAGATGGCGGCTTGCCAGGGCACGCTGCAGAATGCTTTTCGGCCGCTCCTGGCCGATGACGCGGTCAAAGCTCACCCCAGCCACTCCTCGGGGTTGAGATTGGTGGTATTTTTCCAGATTTGAAAGTGCAGCACAGGCCCGATCAATGAGCCGGTGTCGCCCACGGTGCCGATGGTCTGGCCGCGCTTCACGGTTTGAGATTCGGCCACGCGGATGTCCTGGAGATGGGTATATACCGTATAAAATCCATTGTCATGACTGATGATGATGATATTGCCGCGGCTGCGCTGCCAGGTGATGGTCTGCACCACGCCGTCGTCCACAGTGATCACGGGATTGCCCAGCTGCGCCTTGATCTCGATGCCGAGGTTTTCCGTCACCGTGTTCAACGCCGGGTGGCGCTCACGGCCGAAATGGCTGACGATGGTGCCGGTGGTGGGCCAACTCATCCGGCCCTTTAAATCGGAAAACTGGTGACCGGAGGCAACCGCCTGCGCCGGCGCCGGCCCGGCCCCCGGCTGCTTGCTCTTTTTCTTCGCCTGCGCTTTGCGCGCTTTCTCCGCCTGCGCGATCAGTTTGCCGATCTCTTTTTCCGACGCCTTGATCTCCGCCAGTCGGGACTGCACCAGCTTTTTATTCTTCTGCAGATTGGTCAACAACGTCTGTCGCTTTTGCAGGCTGCTCTGCAGGCGCTCCTCTTCGCGCCGCTTTTCCTGCAGGCTGCGTTCCTTCTCCTGCATCTCGATGCGGACAAAACTCTGTTCACGCTGCAACGCCTGACCGCGGTCTTGCAGCGCCTGCAGATTGCGGCGATCGTTATCAGCGATCAATTTTTCATATTTCATCCACGCCTTGAGCTGGTCCCACGACTGGATGCTCAGCAGC
>CAZKQR010000288.1:0-5807 GCA_964554965.1 uncultured Cytophagia bacterium
ACTGATAACCGGCCTGTTCAAACAACGCCTGTTCCTGAACATAGTATTCATAGCCCGTGTCCAGGACCACAATCCGTCCTTTATCCATTTTTTCAACCCGTCCCTTAACGACTGTACCCCATCTTGGCAACCAGAGCTTGCTTTGAGTAATATACTGCGTTGATTTTTTGCTTGCAATGTGAATTTAAATTGGCTAAACTATTTCATGCATTTTACGCGAACAGGTGAACAGAACCATGAATTTTTTTGATGATTCCACACTGTTGTGGGGCGCGCTGATCTTTTGCGCCCGAGTGCTTGATGTCTCCCTGGGCACCATCCGCACCATCAGCATCGTCCAGGGCCGCACCAAAACGGCCTTCATCTGCGGTATTTTTGAGATAAGCCTGTGGATCACCGTCGTCGCCAAAGTGCTGAATGAAATCAGCCAGCGTCCGTTGCTGGCCATCTTTTATGCGCTCGGATTTTCCACCGGCAACGTCGTCGGCATTCTGCTGGAGCGCAAACTGGCCTTTGGCCATGTCGTCCTGCGCATCATCAGCTCCAAACACTCGGAAACGCTGACAGCCACGCTGCGCAGCCAGGGCTATGCGGTGACCACCTTCCCGGGACAGGGCATGAACGGCCCGGTCACTCTGGTGCACATCGTCACGCGCCGCAAGGAATTGAATGCGCTCACCCGGGAAGTGAAGGTTCTGGCGCCCGACGCCTTTTTCTTCATCGAACCCGCCACTTTCGTCAACAAACTCTACCGTCCTGACCTGCTGACCAGCTCACGCCGGCGGGGATTGATGGACAAGCTTTAACGGTTCGCCTCCTGTTCAACAGAGGCTCCACCGGAACCTCCTCATCCGCCAAACGTTCAAACAGAGCCAGTGGCCTACGCTCCTGCGCGGCAGCGCCGGGCCTCAGAGCACGAATACATGGTCAAGCGTCTGCGCTTAAACCAGCGACCACCGGCGCCGGCCTTTGGGGGGAAGCATGAATCTGAAAACAGAGACTTTATGGTGCAACGTGCAATTAAATACTCGCTGGCCGTCGCTTGCCTGTTCGGCCGGCTGTGGATCAGCGACGCGTCCGCCGCAGACCGGCCCGGTTCGCCGCAACGAATGTCCCGGCCCTGCAGTGATCAGGTGGTGGTGGTTAAATTTAAAAGCTTTGGATTGTATAAAAGCGCAGCCGGCCGGCCGGCTTTTACCGGCATAGACCGGCTGGAGCCCATTCTGCCCCAGACCCTGCGTCTGAAAAAAAAAACCAGTTCCGTCGGGTTGGAGCGGGTTTATTACGCCCATTTCAGCGGCCCGCGCACACCCCAGGAGGTGGCGGCTGCGCTGCAGAACGATGAACAGGTGGAATACGCTGAGCCTAAATACATCCATCGCCTGCTCGCCACACCCAACGATTCTTTGATCGACGCACAACTGCCCTATTTCAATCAGCTTCAGCTCACCCAGGCATGGGAGATCGCCAAGGGGGAGAACAGCCCGGTGGTCATCGCCATCGTGGACGGCGGAACCGATATCCGCCATGTAGATCTGGCCGCCAACCTCTGGCAGAATCCCGGCGAGATCCCTGACAACGGGCAGGACGACGACGGCAACGGTTACATCGACGACCTGTACGGCTGGAACTTTGCGACCAATCAGCCGGATCCCAGCGGCCTTGCCCGCACCCCCATCAACGCAGAGCACGGCACCCACACCGCCGGCATCTGTTGCGCGGTCACGGATAACCAGTTGGGCATGGCCGGTTCTTCCTGGAATGCCAAACTCATGGCTGTCAATTGTTCATCTCCGTATAGCGACAACTCGATCATCTCCGGTTACGACGGCATCCTCTATGCCGCTGAGGCGGGTGCGGATATCATCAATTGCAGTTGGGGAGGCGCTGGCGGATCCTCGCTGTATGAACAGGATGTGGTGAACCACGCACTGGAGCTGGGCAGCGTCATCGTTGCCGCAGCAGGAAATGACAATGACTCTTCCTTTTTTTATCCCTCGTCCTACGACGGGGTTTTGTCTGTGGCCGCTTTGAACAACTCTTCGATCCGCACCTATTATTCCAATTACGGAAAATCCGTGGACGTGGCTGCGCCGGGCAACAGCCTGTACGGCGCCATCGGCCAGAACGGCTACAAAACGATGAGCGGCACCTCCATGGCCTCTCCGCTGGTGGCGGGCGTCGTGGCGCTGGTCAAGTCCATTCATCCCGATTGGAGCAATCTCCAGGCCGCTGAACAGGTGCGCATGACTTGCGCCAATATCGATGCTTTCAACCCCAACTACGCCGGCAAACTGGGACGCGGTCAGGTCGATGCCTATGCCGCCCTCACCGCCGTCACTCCCAGCATCCGCATCCAGCAGGTGCGCTATGTCGACGAGAACGAGGATGGAGTCATCAAACCCGGTGAACGGGTGCGCATCTATATTACGGTGGTCAATTATCTCGCCCGCGCCGATCTCGTCGAGCTCACATTGACCGCGGACAGTCCTTTTGTCGACATC
The DNA here is from genome assembly GCA_964554965.1 of uncultured Cytophagia bacterium. Classification (GTDB taxonomy): domain Bacteria; phylum Zhuqueibacterota; class Zhuqueibacteria; order Residuimicrobiales; family Residuimicrobiaceae; genus Anaerohabitans. The sequence continues at coordinate 2,505 of CAZKQR010000288.1, forward strand.
CGCTCCGCTAGAACAACCCTGGCCTCGCTTGAGACTTTGCAGAAACAGGAAGTGGCCACACCGTTTGAAATAATCGTCCGGCCGGACGCGCCGCGCGGCCATTCGATCGACTTTGCCCTGCAGGCGCAATCCGGCCTCTTCAGCGATCGCGATCATTTCAATCTATCCGTGCTGCCGACGTTCTGCAACATCGAGATCAACGCGCTGGCCACCTCAGTCACCAACATCGGCCGCATCGGGTTCGGCAACACCGATGCCAGCCGTGAAGGGATCGGCTTTAAATACCAAAAAGGCCCCAACCTGCTTTTCGAGGGCGCTATAATGTGCGGCATTGGGCCGGACCGGTTGGCCAATGCGGCGCGCGGTTTTATTCCACCCGGGGAATCGACCATCATCTATGATGCGGATTTTGTCACCGCCGAAGACGGCGATCTGCAGTTTTTCACCCCCGGACGCCATTCAGACCAGGAGTCCATCAGCATCTTTAACGACGACAAGGCCGATCATCCCATGCATCTGCGTATCATCCAGAGGACCTTTGCCGACCAAGAGGATGAGCTGCAGAACCTGATCGTTTTTTCCTACACCATCCAAAACCAGGGGAACGAAACCCTGACGCCCTTTCATTTCGGCTTTCTCTTCGACTGGGACATTGACGGCGGTCATTACAGCACTAATATGGTGGACTATGACAGCAGCCACCGTTTGAGCTACGCCTATGACACCGGTGCAGGCCCGGACACCTATGTCGGCATGGCGGTGCTTGATGACGTAAAAGTCTCCAGTCGCGCGATTTACAACGATCAGAAGCATCCGCAAAACACCAGCTGGGGCCTGTATGATGGCTTTACCGATGAGGAAAAATGGCAATCCATCAGCGGCGGCACCGATCTCAGCCAGGCCGGTCCGGCGGATATCTCGCATGTCATCAGTGCCGGCCCCTTCACCCTGCTGCCGCAGAGTTCCATCACTCTGCATTTCGCCCTTATGGCCGGCAGCAGTCTGGCTGATCTGCAAAACACGGCGGACAGAGGCAATCACTTTCTCCTCACCCTGCTGACCAACGATGAACCGGCCCTGCCCGCGGATTGGGAACTATCCGCGAATTATCCCAATCCGTTCAATGCCGCCACTAGAATCACCTACCAATTGCCCCGAGCGGCCGCAGTGCGCCTGGAGGTTTTCGATCTGCTCGGCCGCCACGTCAAGACTCTGGTGGACCGGGCCGAGGCTGTTGGATTGCACCAAGTGACCTGGGATGGATCGAATCAACAGGGCCTGGCCATGGCCTCCGGCGTCTATTGGTTCCGTCTGCAGGCCGGAACCTTCAGCCGGTCGCGAAAAATGCTGCTGATCCGTTGAACAAAAAGTTATAAAAACACCCTGCACCTGATTGCAAAGCAGCGCCCTCAAGGTCCGGCGCAGCCGTTCTTGGTTGGCTGCGAAGACGGCCGCTCAATGGACCAAGCTCCATCCTGTTCAGAAATAGGAAAGCCGAGAATGAAAAAAATCCTTTTCCTGCTCCCCCTCCTGGCCAGCACTGCCTTTAGCGCCACCCGTATCGTGGCCACGAACGGCAACGACACAAATCCCGGCGCCCTTGATTCGCCCCTCGCGACAGTGAACAAAGCCGTCAGCCTTTCCAGCCCCGGCGACACCATTCTGGTGCGCGGCGGCATTCATGCAGGAACCACCACCATCTCCATCAGCAAAAACGGCACTGTTCAAAATAAATACTATCTGCTGGCTTTTCCGCAGGAGCGGCCGGTGTTCGATTTTTCCAGCCAACCCCTCGGTCAAAGAGGCTTCAGCCTCAAGGCCGATCATTGGCTGATTCAAGGTCTGGAGATCAAGGGCGCGGGGGATAACGGCATGGAGATCAGCCGGGGATCCTACAATCGCATCGAGCGATGCGCTTTTTATGAAAACCGCGACACCGGACTGCAACTGAGCAACGGCGCGGCGCACAATGAAATCATCAACTGCGATTCCTACTATAACGCCGATCCGCCGGATTACGCCGATGCCGACGGCTTTGCGCCCAAGCTCACGGTGGGAACGGGCAACTATTTCTTCGGCTGCCGCGCCTGGGTGAACTGCGACGACGGCTGGGACGGCTACCTTCGCGGCGCCACGGATGTAACGACCACGCTGGAACAGTGCTGGACCTGGGGCAATGGTTACTTGGCCGACGGCACGAATCCAGGCGAGAAGGCGAACGGAAACGGCTTCAAGATGGGCGGCGGCGACAACAGCAACCGGGATCAATTGATGCACCACTTTATCCTTATGCGCTGTTTGGCCTTTAACAACAAGTCCAAGGGATTCGATCAGAACAACAATGTCGGATCCATGACCCTGTTGCAGTGCACCGGTTATCGCAACCTTAATGACAATTATCGCATCAGCAAACCGTTAAGCGCCGGTCAATCGCTACGGGTGATCAATTGCCTCTCCTACGACGGCGGCGTCAGCCTGGCCGGGTTCGCGGTTCAGCAGAGCAACAGCTGGATGGCGCCCTTTCAGGTGACCGGCGAAGATTTCGTCAGCCTCGATCCTGCATGGACCGCTGCTCCACGCCGCGAGGACGGCCGGCTGCCGGAGATGCCGTTTCTGCATCTGGCCGCCGGCAGCGAGCTCATCGACGCCGGCGTGATCATCGATTCCGGCTTCTCCGGTACAGCGCCTGATCTGGGCGCCTTTGAAAAACCAAGCCCTTCTCATGCCGCTGGCGTAAACGAGGCGCCCACAGGATTTCGTTTGGCGCAAAACCATCCCAATCCGTTCAATCCATCCACGGCCATTCGTTATCATCTGGACGCGCCATGTCGGGTTTCGCTGAAAATATTTGCTGCGACCGGCCAAGAGATCGCCGTGCTGGTGGATGCTGTAGAACCGGCCGGCGAACACTGCGTGACCTGGCACGCCGGTCATGGGCCCGCCGGCGTGTACCTGTATCGTCTTCAGGCCGGAGCTTTTGTCCAGATAAAAAAAATGACTCTGGTGAATTAGCCCCCATTGCTTGGGCCGTTGCCCCAACGGCGGCCATTCTCTTAATCCTATGAGCCTGATTTACCTTCAATCTCCGGAGGTTCGCTTTATGCCGTCATCCACCGCACCCACACCGTCCTGCCGCTGCCACAGGATCAACCGGCCGTTCATCCTGTCCGGCGCCCTGGACGATCCGATCTGGAAGCAGGCGTCCACGCTGGAACTCTACGATATACACGGCAAGCCCGGCCGCTTTAAAACCCAGGTGCGGTTGCTCTACGATGCGACGTTTCTGTATGTGGGCTTTACCTG
>CAZKQR010000289.1:0-5796 GCA_964554965.1 uncultured Cytophagia bacterium
CAGAGCCATGTAGAGATCGTTTTTGCTGGCGTGTTCCAGGGAACAACCCTGCACGTAGTACAGGTTGTCGAGAAAGGCCTTGGCCAGCACATCCGCTCTTCGTCCGGTGCGGACCTTGGTCAGATCGGTTTTCTTTTTCATGGTTTTTACTCCTATGCGTGGACGTTCGCGCGCGCTTTCCCTTTGGCAAAATTTTGCTATGATTTTAAACCTTGATTTCCACCATACTGGTTTATAGTTTAAATATAGTATTTTCTGAGGAAAAGGCAACCGCTTTCCCGGGAAAGCAGGCTGGGGATTAAATTTTTGTTTACTCTAAGAGTTCTGTTTTGTAAGTTTCTTGAAACGGGCAATTTTTTCGCTTTCACGGCATGAACAAGAGCGATACTACAACCATAAACATTGCGATGATCGGCTGCGGTGAGATGGGCCGAATGCACAGCGCCTGCTTATCACAGATGGAATCCGTCCGCCTTCTCTGGTTTTGCGACACCACCCTGTCTCAGGCGGCATCTCTGGCTGAGCGCTACCCTGAGGGCCGGCCGACGACCAGAGTGGAGGACGTTTTCGCCGATCCTCGAGTGCATGCGGTTTATATCGCCACTCAGACCGACAGCCATCAGCCGCTCTGTCTGGCAGCCGCGCAAGCGTCCATGCCCGTTCTGGTGGAAAAGCCGGTCACCCTCTCCAGCAGCGACACTCTGGAGGTGGTTCGCGCCTTTCAACAGGCGCATCTGCCGGCCATGGTGGGATTCAAATTTCGTTTCTATTCGCTGGTCCATCGCGCGCGTTCGCTGGTGCCGGAGCCCTATCTGATCCATGTGCAGGTCATGGATGATCCCTGGCTGCCGGATTTCTGGGCCAATGATCCTGCCAAGGGCGGCGGTCATGTGATCTCACAGGGCATTCACGGCGCCGACCTGTTGCGATTTCTCTCCGGATCTGAACCGCTGGCGGTTTTTGCCGTAGGGAAAAATTATCATCAGCCCACGGGAGTGATCGATCATGTGAGCGCCACGTTTCGTTTTGCCAACGAGGCCGCCGGAACCTTGATCGTCGGCGACAGCGGACAGCCGCCGGGCATGGGAAAATTTTTAGTGCAGCTGTTCGGCCGCGAAGGGGTGGTGGTGCTCAGCGATCGGTTGACCCGTCTGGCCTTTCATCCGGCCGGTAAAGGAGAGGTCCAATATATGCAGGGTGAGGAGGATGGTTTTATCAACGAGAACAGAGCTTTTATCCAGCTTCTGCGCGGCCAAGCTGCAGCGGACAGTTCTCTGTATGAGGGGTTTTTATCTCAGGCCATGATCGACGCCGCCCTGGCCTCTGTGCAAAGCCGACAAGTGGAAAGTCTCGTCAGCTGCCATGAATGATCAAGATGAACTCGGCCGTGGATATGAATCGGCCTTGCGCGAAATCCTCTTGGATGCCAACCAGACGAGCCTGATGCACTGGCAGCGCTCCTATGGTTCGCTGGACGGCTATTTGGCATCGGTGCAAGACAACCGAACCCGGTGGAGCGAGGTGCTGGCTGTTCCTTCATCCTGGCGGTCTGATGGAGAGATGGAGATCCTTTCAGAAGATGGACCGGATAAAAAAATTAAAGTGCGAATGCGTCCTGGTTTGATCGTCGAGGCGCACTTTCGACAGCCCGCTGCGCCCGTTCAGCCGCCCTTTCCTCTAGTGCTTTTTCTTCACGGCATCGGCGGATCTGCAGGAATGGTCATGGGACGATCGGATACCGCTCCTCCCAGTTATCACGGTATCGGCCGTCGTTTATCTGAGCAGGGTTTTGCCGTTTTGGCGCCCACTTTGCTGAATACCTTCAGTAGCCGTAACCGCATCCATCGCATGGCCCTGCTGCTGGCCAGTTCGGTCTGGGGGCTGGAAATTATGGCCATTCGAGCGCTGCTGGACGAGGCGGTGCGCCATCTGCCGGTTGACCCCGAACGGATCGCCGTGTGGGGGCACAGTATGGGCGGCGCTTACGCTTTGTACACCCTGCCCCTCGAAGCGCGCTGCAAGGCCGGCGTCATCTCTGCCTGGTTCAACAATCGGCCGGCCAAGATGGTGGTGCAAGATCCGCACTATTCCTGTTTTCTTTTTACTGAAGAGGAGCATGCCTTTTTGCCGTCACTGCTCACAGGGTTCAGCGACAGCGACCTGGTTTCGCTCATCTGCCCGCATCCACTGCTCATTCAAACCGGCGAGCAGGATTCGATCTCTTGGCCGCCGCTGGTGGAGCAAGAGTTTCGCAAGGCGCAGTTTCATTACCAAAGACTGGGCATGGAGGAAAAAATCCAGTGGGATCGTCATGTGGGCGGCCATGAGATCAATGTTGCATCGGGCGTCGAGTTTATTAAGAGATGGTTATGATCAGGAGGCGAATGTGATCAGGCTGAACGTGGCCGTCCGCAGGACTTGGTTTCTGTCTTTTCTGTTTTTGCTCGCCGCCTGCCGAACATCCGATGAATCGAAATCCGGCGTGCTCTCCTTCAATGTGCCTGCCAATATGACGCTGCTGCAGAACCTGCGCAACCAACTGGGTGAATTTGAAAAACAAAACCACGTCAACGTCAAGCTGATCCCCTTCACCGGCCAGGAAAAATTGTACGCCATGATGGCGGCCGGACAGCCGCCCGACGTTTTCTATACCAACACCGTGGTGCGGGATCAACTGGCGGCCGAAGGCCGGCTGCTGGACCTTCGCACCGTCGCTGCTCAGGATCCGTTTGTCCATGAAATCCGCCCGGTTTTCATCGAGCGCGGCACAAGCATCGACGGCGGATGGTATCAGTTCTGTGACTGGACTTTTACCTACGGAATTTACTACAACAAAGCCCTGTTCGATAAACATCACATCCCTTATCCGGACTCGGCCTGGACCTGGCAGGATCTTGTGAAGTACAGCCGTGCGCTGACAAAGGACACGGATCAGGACGGCAAGATGGATCAGTACGGCGTGTTTATTGCCAAGCATTTTGTCTCCGCCCTGGAAACCATGAACGGTGCTTTCTATCCGGCCAACGCCCTGTTCTTTGAACTGCTGCCCGAGTCCCGGCAAGCACTGCAGAGCTATTTGGATCTGATGTATCAGGACAAGGTCATGCCCGAGCTCGCTTTGACTCAGGCCCAGGGCATGCAGGGCGCTCAGATGCTCAACAGCGGCCGCGTGGCCATGGTGGCTGAAGCAGTGCCTAACCTGGATTTCATCACCTCCTTGACCGTGGATTGGGATGTGGCGCCTTTTCCCAGAATGACGCCTTTGACACCAAGCTATTTCAGATCCGCCTCCGGCGGATTGTCCATCAGCAGCTCCTGCCGCAATCCGGAAAAAGCCTGGGCGCTGATCAAATGGCTGGTCACCTCCTCGCCTTACAATACGCCCAATCCGGTTCTCACGGACGTGGATGTGGTCTCCGGCTGGGAGGCGCAGCACCCCAAGCTGGCCGAAACCCACTTTGGCCAGGTCTGGCGTCTGTCGGAACGCTATGACGGCGGCGACAGTCGCGACTTTGTCCGCTACTTTTCCTGGAGCTCTAATGCGATTCTCGAACAGCTCGGGCCCATGATGGATCGGGTTTTCAGCGGCCAAATGTCGCTGGAGGAGCTGGCCCGTGCAGCACCGGCCATCAATCAACACGCTGGACATGAAATGGAGAAGGCGTTGTCCAATCTCCATTTAAAAGGTGAGTTCCGGGAGAGAATTAAAGCATCGCTTCAAGCTTATTCGGCTGGGTCACACGATGCCCGGTAGCCCTTTGTCAAATCCGCAGGTGGTTTTTATCGATCTGTCGGGCCTCGTCCGCCACAACAAGGACCTGTGCGGCCGTCTGCCCGATCAGCGTCCCGGACGTTACGGCTGTCACCTGCTGATGGATATCAGCGCCTATCCCTTGGCCAAACATCTTTGCTATATGCGTTCAACGAACATCCCTGCCTCTTCAGGCGGTCTCCGTTGCTTCAGCGATATGTCCTTTGCGCCGGAACCGCCCGGCATATCTGTGGGGCCGTGGCCAGGATGGCGCGGCATCGCGGAAATGCCTGCCATCAGAATGCAGGTCGGCTCGCGTGTTTATGCCGGACGTTATAATTTTTGGGGGGATGAATTTGCAACCGGCCGCTGCCGGGTATTTTTTCTCATCGAGATCGATCAGCCCGGGGAGGAGTTTGCTCTTGAATGGGAGGACGAGCGGCTGCGCCCTGTTTCGCTGTCGCTGTATCTTTCAGCCAAACGGCATGCTGCGGCGATGCCGGTGAAGCTGCGTTCAGACCTGACAACCGTTCACCCGCGTTTGCTGTTCTCAGCGGCAAACCTGCCCGATCTTCAGCGCCGCGCAGAGGGCAGCCATGCGGCGATCTGGACTGAAATAAAAGCGCTATTAAACAACGAGCACTTGGCATTCACCGTCACGGCACAGTCCAAGCTGCCGGATCAGCCGGAAGCACTGCACGAAATGGACCGGGTTATTTTATCCGCTTTTTCCGCGATGATGCAGCCGGATCCGCAAAGCACCACCAAAGCGGTCGAGGCCTTTGAGGCGTTTCTGCGCCTCGCTGCAGCGGATGACTATGAACCGATGTGGATCGACACCCAGGCTGGTGAGTGTCTGTTCACTCTGTGCCTCGGCTATGATTGGATCCATCCCTGGCTGCCGGCAGCGGAACGCGAGCGGGTGGAGAAAGAGCTTTTTCAACTGGCGCAAAAGGTTTGGCTTCATCTCGGCTACGAGCGGGAGGATTACAGTCAGGCCCATTTTCTCGGCTGCAGCCATGGGTTGTTGGCTTTTTCACTGCTGTTCTGGAACGAGCATCCCCGCGCCCAAGAGTGGGCCGCTTATCTGGCCGGCGCGTTCAAGGTTGTGGTGGAGCAGCTGCCGAAGGACGGTTTCTACGGCCATGGCATCAACCTGTGGATTTATGAACATACGTTCATGATGCGTTATCTGGAGTTGCTGAAGCAGGGGTGTGCGGTTGACTTTTGGCAGACAACGCCCTATTGGCAAAACGCTTCCGATTTTCGTTGTGCATCCCTCAGTCCGGACGGCCGGTTGGGAATCACGTTTGGAGATCCGCAATATCGCGTGGCCGGCGACGCCTGGATCCATTATTTGATCGCCCGTCGCACCGGCTCTGCAGCGGCCCAGGCGTTGGCCCTTCGCCTGGCTGATGGAGAGACCGGCGGCGTTGATTTTCGCAATGCACCCGCACGCCGGCGGGTCTGGGAATTATTGTTTTTTGATCCAAAGGTGAAAGAGGCTGAAAGGCAAAACCCCGTCGTCTTTTTTCAGGATGGCGGCCAGGTTTTTCTGCGCAGGCGGAATAAGGGGAATGAGACTCTGATCACCTGCCGCAGCGGCCCACCGCTGGGCCAGGAACGGTATGCGCACGGAGAATGGGGAGGCTATGGCCACAGCGATCCCTGCAACGGCGCTTTTTTAATCTGCCGCAACCGTTTTTTTCTGGCCTGCGGGCCGGGTCCGGTGTACCGGCGCGATACGGCGCTGCACAACACAGTGACCTTTGACGGCCAAGGCCAGATCGGCGACAGCCTACCCTGGGCGCCGGAATTCATTCCCGCGGATCGATTCAGCCGCTGGATTCAAACCTCGGATAAGGAGACTGCTTTGCTGATGGAAGCGGAGCTGGCGCCGGCTTATCTGGATTTTCTCGGCGTTCGCTCCTTCAATCGACGGATCTTTTGTCCGGATGCGGATGTGTTTCTTGTGCACGACCGCATCGAGCTGGAAGAAGAACGCGAGGTGCAATGGAATCTGCATACCTATGCGGTTCCTCAGC
>CAZKQR010000290.1:0-5783 GCA_964554965.1 uncultured Cytophagia bacterium
GCCGAGTTTCCAAAAATGCTGGTAACGGTCAGCGGGGAGGAAGGAAGCCGGTTGACCTGGGTCCAGGGATTGGGCCGGATTCTGCAAAACTGCTATGAGAAAGCGCTATTGCCCTCGGAGCGCTGTATCCCCTGGAGTAAAAAAGGCCTGGAGATCGATCTGCAGGCCTATACCCATTTCCCCCAGGGCTCTGTATGAGTGCACGGATGACGGTGGACTGATCCGCCGAAGGCGGACAGGCCCACCAAAGGCGGACAGGCCCGCCGGCGGTCATCGCACAGCCCGGAAGGGACATGCCCTGAGCTTGAAGGTTATCTCTGCAAAGCTCAGGGCATTTTTATTTCTACTTGATGTTGACCATTAGCCACAACAGGAAAAGAATCAAAACCACGAAAAGACAGCTGACGGTAAACCCCCAAAAGTCATTCATGCCTGGCTTGAGGATCTCCCAGTCGGATCCTTTCCAAATCTTGTCCTTTTCAAATTTTTCCGGATGCTGCGTCCCCTCGGCAATGAGTTTTTCTTCCAGTTCGGGCGTCTTTTGCACCGGCGTGTGCAGCTTGGCGAAGAAATAGTCCAAGGCATGTTTGTCGTTCCTCTTGGTCATATAGCTGAGCAGGAACAGCAGCAGAAATGGGAACAGAGCATCGAACAGAAACCGGTATGCCACCAGCTGTGCCTTGGTGGCGTTGCTGAAATCCAGACCAAACCAGCTCAGCACCCAGATCTCGGCATGAAACCGGCCGAGCCCGATGCGCGCAGAGTTGGGATCCTTGGAATTTTGCCGGGCCACTTTTTCGAAAAAGATGCCGGTGGGCTCAAGATACTGCTGTTTGTTGATCTTTTCTCCAACAATTTTTGCCGCGCCCGACTCGACATCCTCTTTCAAAGCTTTAGTTTCAATGGTGACATACCTGCCGTTGGTCTCACGGACAAGGTTCGGATGGGTGTTGGTTGCCTCGAGAGATTGGAATATATTGGGGATGACCGCATAGATCAGCGAGCAGATGATGACCTGGAGGATCACCGCCCAGCGGGTCACCCGGCGCCAGAGAAAGCCCATCCAGATGGAGGCGCCAAAGATCGCCGGCATAGAGATGAAATACTTGAACAGATCCAGCAGGTTGCCGACAAAAGTGGCCACCCAGATGCCGCCCACCAGCGTGATGAGAATGGCGATACGGCCCATGTTAAGATAGTGTTTTTCACTCTTGTTGGGCACTAGTGGCGCGTAGAGATTGCGGATGAACAGCGCTGAGTTGGTCACAGAGCCGGAATTGAGGGACGACATGTTGGCCGCCAGAATGCCGGCCAGCATCAAGCCCAACGCGCCGGGAACCAGCAGGTCGCGGCTCATCACTCCCCAGATCAGATCCGGATCGTGAAGTTTGCCCGCATACAGCGCGATGGCCACCAGTCCGGTGAGCGCCCAGAAAAGCATGAGAAAGCGTTTGAAGAACATGCCGCTGAGAATGCCGAACCGGGCGGTCCATTCATCCTTGGCCGATCCGGCGGTGGCGAGCAGCGGCGCAGAGGCGATAATGGAGACCAGGTTGGCCAGCACCATGGCAAATATCGTGTACCAGGCGTACTCGCCCACTTTGACGGAGCCAAAGATGTTGAACATGTAATCAGGCACAGAGGCATGCAGGCCGGCGAATCCACCGATGCGCGACAGACCCAGCGGAATGAGCATGACCGAAAAGACGATGATCAGCACCCCTTGCACCGCATCGGTAAAGGCCGCGGCGATCAAACCTCCCAGCATCGTGTATACCCCGACCAGCGCGGTAAAGATAAAATAAAAGACGATGGGATCGGTGTACGAGACCATGGATTTGAGTTCATCCCGCTTGCTCATGTCGTTGAGGATTTCATAGCGGGCTTTTTCCGCGTCGGACATAGGCAACGACTTTTCCACCTTTTGCCGCAAATCCACATATTCATGGAAATTGTCAATCGCCTGTTTCTCCTGAACCGTATAGGCGGAAGGAGGCTTCGGCGTTAGTGCCATCATGGTCTTGCCGGCAACCATGTAGGCGGCCGCCCCGCCGATGACCGCCATCACCAGAGTGAACGCGGCAAAGGCGGCGCCCAGTCCGCGGCTCTGATAACGCTCAGAGTAGAAATCGCCTAAAGTGATGACGCGTGAACGGCGGAACAGTAGAGCGGTGAACCAATAGAAAGGGGTGAGGAAGAGCACCAGGTATTGTATCCACATGCCGCCGATGCCCTGACGATAGATTTCACGGGACACCGCGGCCGCTTGATCCGCATGGGTGGAATTGCCGAAATTTAAAAAGAACTGATAAAATTTTCCCAGACTGCGACCAGCCATAAAAAAATCAGTGGTGTCTTTGGTCTTGCGCTGGGCGCGGATACCGAGATAGAGCATGGCTAAGATGTAGACGATCACGATGATGAAATCTGCAATATGCAGGCCCAAAATGTTCATGACCACTCCTTTTCGCTATTGATGGATTTCTATTGTGCGGGAACTGAAATTATTCAGCGCAACCGTCGCCCCCTGGTCCACCTGATAGGGGACCGCTTCGCCGTCCACCAGGCAGGAGGGAGGTGCATCGGCGGCCGCACGCTGAACGACAAGATGGATCCGGCACCCCTGCAGCATCAAGTCGGCTGTCATGCGTTCGGTATCGGACAGTAAACGCGGCCGAAGCCGTACCTGGTTCTCCTCAGGCCGGACGCCTAGAAGATGATGAACAAAAAACAGCAAAATTTCCGCCCAGGTCCACGGGGTGATCCCTACCTGCGGACAAGGGGGACACCAGGGCCTGGGTCCGTAGAACTCAAACCAGCTGCCTGAAACCGCGCCGGTCAAGCTGTTCAGCCAATTCAATACGCGCCATACTTTATCATCCTGACCGTGTTCGAAATAGGCGCGGGCGATGAACAGGCTGGCAAAGGGCCACGGCCCAGGCGAATCGATCTCTGAACTGACATGATAACGGCCATAGCCGCCGATGGACCACCGCTGGTTCCACAGCCGCTCTGTTTGAAACAGCGAGTTGCGCGCCAGCTCCCCTTTAGGATCGATGAATTCCCAGGCGATCGGCAGAGAGATGGAACTGTCCGGGTTGAGAAAATGCGGCGGCGCATCAGCCAGCGGCATTCCGGCCGACAGAGTCACCGATGGATGGAGTTGAACTTCCGACTGAACTTCGCCGTTCATCTGGCGGCGTTTGATCAGATGACCGTGTGCGATCAACCGGTATTTTTCATCGTTGAGCATCGAATGTTTGATGCGTTCGGACTCGGCCAGCCACTTGGCGCCCTGTTTGTTTTTCTCCAGCCGCCGAGCCAGATCGGCGGCGTCCGCCAGCCCCATGGCAACGTAAAGCTGATAGGTCAACTCCATGCCCTCGCGGATGCCAAAGGCTTTGTGACGCTCCCAAAATTCACGCTGGTTATGCAGCAGTCCGGATTCCTTGTGCTGAAATACCCGCTGCAGAGGAAAGTCAGCCGTCTTTTCGATTTTATCCCAGAATTCGCGCGCCAGATCCAGGTCGCCGGTAAAGTCCACATAGGCTCTGACCACCATCAGGAGCACGCCGTTTTGATCCAGTTCGATGTCCTGATGCGAACGTCTGCGACCGGAATCCACGGTATCGCCGTCTTCACTGACGAAATCGGTCAACAGACGGGCCAGAAGAGTCCTGGCCAATGTGTAATTGCCGGACATGAGCAGGCCTAAAACCATCATGGAATGATCGCGAACCCATTCCAGATTATATTGCCAGATGCTTGCATCCACCAGCCCTTGGCTGGAAATGACATTTTGCAAGCAGATGCCGGCCGTCTGCATTAGATGGTCAAGGGGAGCAGATTCAAAGGCAGCGGTGGTAAGCGAGGCCCAAAAGGCCGTCGCCGCCGGGTCCACCGGCGCAGCTTCCACCACCGTGAGCTGAACGGTCCAGGTCTCCAATTCCTGAATCAGGTCATAAGCTAGATAGAGATCAACCGTTTGGCGCGCCGGCAGGAGCGCGGTTTCCGCAAGGCTGGTCTGCAAAAGGCCGGTCTCGATCTGGAGAGTCTGATCCTCATCGCAGAGGCTGGTGAAGTGCAGTTTGCGAATCAAACGCGGTGTAACACGGTCGGGGCAATAAAAAAGTTCACAAAGGGTAAAGGTCGAAGAGCTCCAGATGACTTGCGCAGCGGGCACACCATCCAGCCGGTCCCAACGACTCTCCACACTTTTGGGGTCCGGCTGGAAACGGTAGGGATCAATGACCACCTCTACCTGCGTGGCCCTCAGGCCGTTTTGCGGATCCATGGACAGGGCCTGGCGTTTCTGGCCAAACCGGTCCGGGGACATAAGCAGCAATCCGATGGTCGTCATAGCGTCTGTTGCGCATACCTGCACAGCCCCCAGGATATGTCCGTTGCCAACAAAAAAGTAGCCGGTGCCCGGCGGATTAGTGATGACATCGACAGGTCCGACTTTGGGATCATCCTGGTGGACGTGTTCTTCTATTTCCATTCGGTATTCAATCCTTTCTGCAAAAGCTATCCAAGAGCTTAAATTATTCAACCTAAGGCAATAAAGCAAGACAAATGTGGATGATTTGTGTTGACTGGAAACAGATTATTGGCTAACTTAGGGCCAAGCACAGGAGCGTGAAAATGAAGGAACAAACCTCTTTACACACCGATCAGCCCATCTGGAATTCGCTCTATCCGGCCATTCGTGAATTTTTTCAGCATAATTATCTTGATGTGGTAATGGATGCAAAAAAAATTCGCGGATACCGTTCACCGGACGCCCGCTCCATCTGGATACGGGACCACAGCGACATGATGCGCTGCACCAAGTATTTCGAAACCGACCTCACCAGCTGCATCGACCATTTTGCTGAAACGCAGGCGCAAAACGGCCGCATTTTTGATTATTACACCGTTTTTCCCGAAAAGCTGCCCAGCGAACGGGAGAATTGGGCCAAGTACGTTCGCGTGCCAGTTGAAGCCGATGTTGAATACCGTTTTGTCAAGGCAGCGTACCTCGCTTGGCAGGCCACAGGTGATGATACATGGGTGAAAAAAATCCTGCCCTCTCTGGAAAAGGCGTTGCAGTATATTTTGACCCACCCCTGGCGATGGGACAGCCGCCATCAACTGGTCAAACGTCCCTATACTATTGACACCTGGGATTTTGCCTATTCAGCCGGCCAGCACGAGTGGCTGCAGATGCAAATAGATGAAAATACTTTCTGGGGCATCATGCACGGCGATAACAGCGGCTATTATGAAGCCATGATGATCCTGTCCCAACTCTACGCGTATTTCGGCAAACGGAAAAAAGCCGCCGAATGGCTTGACCTTGCGAAAAAATTGCGAAAAAGAATGAATCGCATCTGCTGGAACGGCCGCTTTTACACCCACTTTGTCAAACTAACGCCCGTAACCATTCCCGGCGTCGACGAAGCAGAACAACTTAGCCTGAGCAATCCCATGGACATCAACCGGGGGGTGACAGACCATGCACAGGCTGTTTCCATTTTGCGTGAATACCAATCGCGTAAGAAAAAAAACAACGCCTTTGCCGAATGGTTTTCCATTGATCCACCGTTTCCCGACGGTTGCTTTGGCGATGAGCTGCTGGTTAAGGGCGCCTATTGCAACGGCGGCATCATGCCGCTGGTTGGAGGGGAACTGGCACGCGCTGCATTGGAACACGGCTACGAGTCCTACGGCGTCGCGATTTTGCGCCAATATGCAGAGATGGTCGCTCGGGACAAGGCCACCTACTTGTGGTATTTCCCGGA
>CAZKQR010000291.1:0-5751 GCA_964554965.1 uncultured Cytophagia bacterium
TTGGCCTGCTGCAGTCGCTGCCAAAGTGCTTCCAGCTGAGATTCTTTCGGACCGAGCGGATGGATGAGCATGGCGGTTTTGATCAGGTCATCCCGCTGCGCGGCATATCCGTTGATGACCAGCCGCTCCACATTTTTGATCGTATGGATCAATCCGCTGGTGGCCGGATGACAGGCGCCGAGCGGGACCGGCGCGGGTCCGTTCTTTCTGATTCGGGCCGGTATTTCTAGAATATAATCGTCGGGCAGGTCGGTGATGGCGCCGTTGTTGCGGGTGTTGACGATGTGTAGGGTGTCGCGGTCCAGCGCCATGTCGCGCATCAGTCCGGTGGCCACTGTGGAATACATAAAGCCGCCGCGCTGGCTCAACAGCTCCGGCTTTTCGTCCAACTCTTCACGGCTGTAGAGCTGCAACAGCTGCTCCTCGATCCCTTGGATCACCTCCCCGCGGGTTCCCTGTGAATCGCGCTCCTGAATCTCCGTCGCCAGCATACGGTCGGTCATATAGTAATAGCGCAGATAGGGATTGGGCAACAGCTTGAGCTGGGCGATGAATTGCGGTTCATAATCATTCTGTGGAATGTTTTTCATGTTCAGCTTGAATCGGTCCCACATCTCGGCAGTGCGGTCCTGACCCCGGATGTGTACTTTTTCCACCCAGGAGAGATGATTGAGTCCATAGTATTTTAGGAAAACCTGGTCCGGTTCACAAGCGAACGCCTTGGCGGATTCCAGCACGAATTCGATGGGCACGTTGCACAGACCGATGCAGCGCTCATGGTGCAGATGGTTGACCATGAACTCGGTCAAGGCGCCTGATGGGTTGGAGAAATTGATGATCCAGGCCCGAGGGGCGCTCTGTTCGATCAGATTCACATACTTTTCAATGATCGGAAAAGCGCGCAGGCTGCAGGCCAGCCCGCCCATGCCGGTGGTCTCCTGTCCGATCAGGCCGAACTCTAGGGGTATTTTTTCATCCTGAACGCGGCCTTGGAGCAGCCCGGCACGAAACTGAAAAATGATGAAATCCGCATCCTGCAGTGCGGCCCGTGCGTCATAGGTTCTGTGCAGCAGGGCCCCTTGTCCTGTTTTTTTCAGCATGCGTTCGCTCAGGTTGCCGACGATGTGAAATTTCCGTTCGCTGACCGGGATATCGAGCAGCCAGATCTCATCGATGGCTAGGTCGGCTGAAATGGCGATCAATCCTTCGATGAGCTCCGGAGTGTAGGTACTGCCTGCGCCGACGACGACTATTTTCATAGACTTTTCTCCGCCTGGTGATAGGTGCGGATCGCCCGGTCCACCACCTGGGGTGTGAGGTCTGTTCCGCAGCCGCGAAGCGCCAGCCACACGGCGCCGACGACCGGTTCGTGATCCGGAATCACCAGCTCCATGGGGTAGCGCTGATGCAGCGCCAGCTCCAGCATGGTCATCAGCGGCTGATACCGGGCCTTAAAAAAAGAGCCCTCCAGCACCAGGGTGAACTGTTTTTCTTCGCGGAACAGAGTATCGTAAAACCGGCTGACGATTTTCAACACTTCCTGGGCCAGGTCCCAGCAGATCTGCAGGCTTTTTCCGTCGCCCCGTTGGGCTGCTTCAAACAGCACAGAGATCACTTTTTCGACAAACGACGGATTCTTTTCCAGATTGATGAACTCGCTATTGTCGTGCAGTCCAAAGGCAGCCGGCAGCATACTGGTCAAAATCGTCGGTTCATCGCGGCCGTCCTCTGAACGTCTGGCGGCCGCCAGCGCATAGCCGCAGATGGCCGGCGCGCCCAGCCGGTCGCCGAGCATCTCCTCCAACCCACCGATGCGCATGCGGATTCCTGCGCTGTTGACGGCAAAATTGGTGTTGCCTGTGCCGCAGGTCACCACCATGCCGGGTTTGCCGGCTGTGCCGCTGTGCAGCGCGATCCAGCCGTCGTTGTCAAAATCAAAAGGGGTGTTCGGCGTGGCCTCGCTAAAAGCCTGGCGCAGCACGGTAAAATCCTCCACCGTGTCCGCTCCGGCGGCGCCGTAATAGATGTAACCGAGTTGTTCCGGTGAGATCGCCTGTTGGCGAAGGATTTGCGTGATGGATTGGGTCAAGCGCGTCACCATCTCATCGCGGCCGATCTCTTGATAGTTGGCGCCGCTGCCGCGCAGCACGCGATGGACGGCGCCATCCTTCCCGGCCAGCGCATAGGAGGTTTTGCTGTTGCCGATGTCAACGCCGAGCACGTATTTGCAAAGAGATTCGGACATTCCTTTTCCTCTACACATTCAGGCATGAGCAAAAACTGAGATATGAACAACCGAGGATCATTCTTCTATGGAGTATAAAATATCCATCCTGCCATTCATCGGCGTGACCTGGTTCTCTTTGTACTGGTACTGGATGTGCGAAAGATATATTTTCACATGCAGAGGTCCCTGCGTGACAGAGAGGGACATTTTTTCCATAGGAATGCGATCCGGATCGGTACTGCTGTATTCCTCGTGCAGCCGCTGCACCAGCCCCTTTAAATCGAGTCGCACGGTATCCGCTAAAACGTCGTTTCCTTTAAGCGCCAAGACGGCGGCAGTCATCTTTGCGTCAACCGTGCACGATAATCTGTTTTCGAGGAGCTCCATCTCTTTGATTTCCTCACCGACGAACTGCCCGCTCAGCAAAAAATCGTACCCCTTTACGACAAGCCGGTCCTGCTTTTTGCCGCCCAGCGACCGCATATCACCCCACGCCTGGCTTGCACCACGCAGATATTCGATGCCCATCTTTTCCGCCATCTCTTCCGGCCTCAGCCGTTCCAAGCGGCCTTTTGATTCTTTGCTCAACTCTTCAGTAAACCAGGGCTGAATGGTTTCATACCCATGCATCTCATGGAGATAAGAGAGGATGGAACTGATCTGCACGGCGTCCTCTGCGGGAACCGGGGCCACCGATTTTTGAATGGAATGATTGACCAAAAGGTTGTTTTTCAGCAACAGCTGCCGCAGCCTGGCTGTTTGGCTGTGGGCTGAAACCGAAAAAACGCTCCACGGGCCAAAGCAAGCCAAAACAGACATGACGCACAACAGCCCTGGAATGACTTTGATGTCTTTGCGTTGGCTCAGGTTGAAATACAGAGTCAGAAGGATGAGGTAGGCCGCCAGCGCTAGAGCGAGGCAACGACCCTCGGTAAGGCCATATTCAGAGATCCTTCGCCAAACCGCCAAAGGCAGCAAGACGATGAGCGGGATCAACACCACGAAAAACCATCGCCAGAGGATACGGCTCCATTTGTTCTCCTCTTGATTGCGAACAGGGTACAGCAACCACAGCGTCAGAATACCGGCAGCGGAAAAGCCCAGAATCAGCGTGCTGACCCATCCTTTAGGCCAACTCCAGGCCAGAATGATTTTGAAAACATAGGCGTAGAGAATGATCAGATAAACCAGCACCACGGTGGAGAGGATATACTGGGCGAATAGTTTAAGACTTTTAGGGTATTGGTCTTCTTTTTCGAGCAGGGATAGATTTTGCGGAACACCGGCGAGAAAAAAAGAGGCGCCGAACACGCCCATCAGCAGGGCCCACAGCTCGCCGTACCGTTTGTCGGGAATGCTGATGCCGAATAGCCGGTCCAATGCTACCAGCGCCAGGGACAGACCGGCCTGCAGCACTCCGGCATAGAACGCGGCTGTGACGAAGCGGTAGACCAGAATCTGGGTGAACTGCCACAACCCGTTTTGCTCTTGCGTCCTTGCAAAGGGCGCCATAAGGACGAACAGAGCCAACCCGAACAGGAGGAGAAAAAAGCGGACAAGATGCACGGCCGGAGTGTTTTCGAGAAAAGAAGGGACCGAGCAGCCATAGAGGATGAGCAGAACGATCCCTGCTGCCTGCACCGCCAACGCAGTGGGTTTCGACCACTTTCTCTTCTCTGCGGCCAACGCCAAACCCAGCAGCAGCGGAAAGCCGAGACCCGCTGCCATGAGAGTGTTGATGAAAACGCTTGGTTGACTGGGGCCCGAATGTTCGATCAAAATCAGGGCTGCTGCGGTTCCCAGCAGAGCATCGATCACTACCAATGGAAAGCGGGAGCACAGGCGAATGAACTCTCGCCCCATCTCCTGAATGGAAGGCAGTTTCATTTAAGGCCTCTCAGTCGATTGATTGATGAACATCGCCAAAGGATCTGCGGCTTTTCTGCAGGAATATAGCCATTAATCCGGTTTAAAGCAAATGATTGTGAGGCCGGCCGGCTTCTTGACTATATGAGTTTGCCGGCAAACGGACGCTGCAAAACAGTGTCATGGTGGAGAAAAAAAAGCCTGTTTCTCCGGCGAGAAACAGGCTTGAGATCTTGAGATTTGGTCCTGCTTTTATTTAACGCGGATGAATTCGATCCGCCGGTTCTTGGCCCGGCCCTGCGGTGTGCTGTTGTCGGCGATGGGATAGCGTTCGCCAAAGCCCAGGGCGGTGATGCGATCTGCGGAGATGCCTTTGCTGATCAGGTAGCGGCGCACCGCTTCCGCTCGCCGTTCGGAGAGCAGTTGATTGTTCTCCGCTTTGCCCACATTGTCGGTATAACCGCGGATTTCCACAATGGCTGACCGGTCGAGGATCAGGCTGTTGGCGGTCTCATCGAGCACCGGCAGCGATTCCTCGGTCAATGTCGCTTTTCCTGAGGCAAAATTAACTCCGGTCAAAATGACCGCTGAATTGCTCAACTCGGTTTGCTTGACCTGCATCTCGTCCGGACAGCCGTCTTCGTCCTGAAAGCCGTTTTTGTTTTCCGCCTGATCCGGGCAGCGGTCGCGGTCATCAGGAATTCCATCGCTATCCGTGTCGGTCACCTCCGGACACCCGTCGCCGTCCAGATAGCCGTTTACCGTCTCGGCCTGGTTGGGGCATTTATCGATCGAATCCGGGATGCCATCGCCGTCGTTGTCCGGGTCTGGACAACCGTCTTTATCTTCAAACCCATCCAAGTCCTCTTTTTGGTTCGGACATTGATCGTCCGCATCAGGGATGCCGTCGCGGTCGTTATCCAGGTCCGGGCAGCCGTCCTGATCTTCGTAATTGTCCAGGTCCTCCGGCGCAGCGGGGCACAGGTCCTTGTCATCCGTTATGCCGTCCTGGTCGTTGTCAAGATCCGGAGCGCCGTCGTGGTCTTCAAAGTTATCTTTATCTTCCGCCTCCATGGGCAGGAGGTCGCAGGCATCGGCAACGCCATCTTGATCGTTGTCGAGGTCTGGAGCGCCGTCCTGGTCTTGAAATCCGTCCAAGTCCTCCGGTTTGAGAGGATCGAGATCGTACTTGTCGAGAATGCCGTCATGATCGCGGTCGCGTTGATAGCCCCAATACCAGGTCAACCCTGCCATGATCTGCAGGACCTGTGAATTGATGTCGTCTTCGCCGGTGTTATCCCGGCGCAGATGGATGAGACTGCTGAAGCGCGCCTGCAGATCCAGCGAGATGGCAGGGGTGAAATAGAGTTCAAGCCCCAGGCCCTGGTAGAGCAGGCCGTTCTTGCGCCAGCCGCTGAGCCGTTCGCCCCAGCGCCACTGGTGATCCTGCCAGAAAGTTTGTTTCTCTCCAGACAGATAACGAAGGTCCCAAAAAAGAATGCCGGCCCCCAGGGTCAGGTAAGGTTTGATCGGGTTGGTTTTATTGGCAGCGACTCTGGCGCCCAGGGTAAAAGGAAAGAGAAAGGTCCGATACGGGCTGTCCGCGTTTTTTTCAAAGTGCGATCCCGGCAGGCTGGGCTTGAAACTGCCGTATCCGG
>CAZKQR010000292.1:0-3760 GCA_964554965.1 uncultured Cytophagia bacterium
GGACACGCCGGGTATCGACACAGGGGTAAAGTCGGCGCGGCAGACGCGAACGACGGCTGAATCCGTCTGCAGGGCCTGCATGAGCGACTCGCTGTCGAGCCAGGGAGCGCCGAACTGCTCAAACGGCGCTGTGGTGCCGCGGCCTTCGGAAAGGCTGGTCGCTTCCAACAGACAGGTGCCCGGATACAGCACAGCGGCATGGGCTGAAGCGATGTTCGGCGAGGGGTTGATCCACGGCAGGCCGGTTTCAGCGAAAAACATGTCGCGCTGCCAGCCTCTCAGCGGCACTACCGTGAGGGTAAGCTGCAACCCTCCATTGAGCCACTTTTGACCGTTGAACAGACGCGCCAACTCACCGATGGTCATTCCATGGCGCAGGGCGATCGGCTGAATGCCGACAAAAGAGGTGAAAGCTTTTTTCAACACCGGTCCCTCGACGATGGCGCCGCCGATGGGATTGGGCCGATCCAGCACCATAAAATCTACACGCGATTCTGCGGCCGCCTCCATGGCGAGAAACAGAGTGCTGATGTAGGTATAGAATCGGGCGCCCACATCCTGCATGTCAAAGACCAGCACATCGAGGCCGCGCAGCATCTCCATGGTCGGTTTGTTGGTGTCTCCGTACAGGCTGTAAATGGGCGCACCGGTGAGAGAGTCGACCTGTGAGTGAATGGCTTCACCGGCCTCACGGCGGCCGGACAGCCCATGTTCCGGACTGAACAACGCCGCCACCCGGACCTGCGGACAGGCGGCCAGCAGCTCGACGATGGACCTGCCGTTGCCATCCACTGCCGTATGGTTGATCACCAGTCCTACCCGTTTTCCATGCAACGGTTTGAATTGCTGCTGAGACAGCACATCAAGGCCCGTCAACACTCGGGCATGGGCTGCGCTGCTGCACAAAACCGCCAGCAGTCCCAGAAACCAGGCAGCCGGCCGCAGCACATATCGACGCCTGCCGACGTTACGCTTCCGGATGGACATCAGCGCTCTCCAGGGTGGGTGTCACGATGGGCACGGTGATCTCCAAGCCGGGAGTCAAACGCAAAAGGTCAACATCTTTATTATAGCGGGCCAGCAACCAGTAGGGCAGGTCAAAGCGGCGATGGCAGAGCTCCCAGACCGAATCGCCGTTTTTTACCGTATAGTTGCGTGTGCCCTGCACTTTAAACTGGCTGAAAAAGCCCTGCTGCAGCGAACGATGGAACTCGAGCCGTTGGCGATGAAAGTCCCTCTGACTCACACGGGAAAAGTCCACGGTTAATTTGCGGCCGACCTGAACATTGGCATGAGGTCCCATGCGGTTCAATTGCCGCAGCGTTTGCGGGGTGATCCCCAGCCAGTCGGCGAGATGGCCGACGGTCTCTTCGGACTGGACGATGATGACGTTGTCCTGCGGTTCATCGAAATTAACCACAAAAAAATCGGCCGAGTCTGCAGCCGGCGAAGGACCGTACTGAGCGGCAGAGGCGGCGTGATGACGGGCCCGTGCCAGGAGAATCGCAGAGCTATCGACAGCCGTAGGCTGAGGCTGAGCCGTATGCCGAGCCTGAGCCGGAACAGCCGAAGAATCCTTTACAGACGCCACGGCCGGCGCTGCTGCGTTTCGTCCGCTCTTGGCCGCCGGCATCGTCAGTTTTTGTCCGACGCGCAAAGAGCGCGCATTGCGGATATCGTTCAAATCCATGATCTCTGCAACCGACACGCCGAAATTCTGGGCGATGAGGCTGAGGTTATCCCCCTTCTCCACCATATAGGAATCGGCATCCTGCAGCGGCTCTGCCGCTGAACCTGCTGCCGCCTTGGCAAGATATTCGCCGGTCTCGACGGCAGTGTTCCCCGGCAAGCGCAGGCTGTAGCCTGCCGGAATATGCCGCTGCGAGCGCAGAATGGGCGGCCTTAGCGCGGGATTCAATTGCGCGATAGCTGTTTTGTCGATCTGAAGTCGGTTCGCCAATGCATCCAGGGTCATTTGGCTGGGCGTGTGAAAGATCTTGAAGCTGTCCGGCTTGTCAAAGGCGATGTCGCCAAAGTAGCGCTGATAATTCTTGGCCACCTGCACCGCAGCGATAAATTCCGCATAGAAATTTTTCGAAGCGAAACCAAAGGCCCGGCCGTCATAGCGTTTGATGATCTCCTCGAGATGGTCGGTGCCGAGAAGCGTTTTCGCTTTTTTCATACCGCCGGCGCCATGATTGTAGGCGGTCAATGCCAGCGGCCAGGTGCCGAGAAACTCATAGTTATGGCGCAGCAGGCGGGCGGCGGCGTCTGTGGACAACCAGGGATCATACCGTTCATCGATGCTATAGTTGACCCGCAGGTAAAGCCGGCCGGTGGAGCTGGTGAATTGCCACATCCCGGCGGCGCCGGCTTTGGAGTAGGCGCGATGATTATAGGCGCTCTCCACATGGGGCAGATAGGCCAGATCCTCAGGCAAGCCGTATTGGCGGAATATTTTTTTTATCTCAGTCAGATAGCGTCCTGACCGTTGCAGACCCGACTGATAGAGACTGCGCAACCCCGCCTGAGCGTGAATGTTGTCCTTGGCGCGGGCGAACTTGTCTGCATCCTGCACGTGCGCCCACAGATTGTAAACGAACAGTTCTTTGTCGTTCAGGCCGGCGGTGTCGATCGGCTCTTTCAACGCCGCCAATTTGGCCAGGATGGTTCGGTACTCCTGGCTGACCGATTCCAGATACCGTTTACGGCCGCGGCGTGTCAGGCGTTCGAAAAAGGATTCATGGACATTAGCGACGTCATAGATCACTTCCATATGATCGGCATCATGCAGCACCATCTCTTCTTTGGAGTACTGCGTATAGATCTTGACCCAAAAATCCACCCGTTTCTGCATCTCCGGTCCCACGGGAAAGATCTCGGCCGCCCGTGATCCTGCAGCGAACACCAGTACACTCACGAGGACCAGCCATCGGCCAAATGTTTTTGCCATCATATCCTTCAATCCAACGCTAAACGTTCATTCTTCAGCACACTCCCTCCGCAACCGGGCGGCCGATGCCGCCGACGCCTGGTTCAGCGTTTTCCGCGGTAACGGCGCTTCTCACCGGCAACAGAGAGACCACAGCCGACAAAAT
Source organism: uncultured Cytophagia bacterium (assembly GCA_964554965.1). Lineage (GTDB taxonomy): Bacteria > Zhuqueibacterota > Zhuqueibacteria > Residuimicrobiales > Residuimicrobiaceae > Anaerohabitans. Next base: position 3,099 of record CAZKQR010000292.1, read on the forward strand.
TTATGATACAAAACTTTGCTAACATTAGCAAGTACAAAAATTTTAGGCCCCTGCGGACGCCTGCGCCATTTTTTTCCGCTCTCGCTGCACACACCCGCCGCTCCCGATGATGCACAGACGCAACGGCAAATAAAAAAAGGGCGGCCGAAGCGGTCGCCCTTAAACTGGCTACAACTGACGTTTTATTTGAGGATGGAATACGCGACGGTCAAGCCGGCCATGACGATGGAAACCATGCTCATCAGTTTGATGAGGATGTTCAGGCTCGGACCAGAGGTGTCCTTGAACGGATCACCGACCGTGTCGCCGATGACCGTGGCTTTATGCGCATCAGAACCTTTGCCGCCCATGTTGCCTTCCTCGACAAACTTTTTTGCGTTATCCCAGGCGCCGCCTGCATTGGCCATAAACACCGCCAGGACAAAGCCGGTGGAAGTGCCGCCGATCAAAAGGCCCATGACGCCGCCCACTCCCAACACCAGACCGGTGACAACCGGCACAGCAATGGCCAGTAGCGACGGCAGCAGCATTTCATGCTGAGCGCCTTTGGTGGAGATGGCGACGCAGCGAGCGTAATCAGGCTCCGCCTTGCCCTCCAGAATGCCGGGGATCTCTTTGAACTGACGGCGCACTTCATCCACCATGCGGCCGGCCGCGCGGCC
>CAZKQR010000292.1:3860-5748 GCA_964554965.1 uncultured Cytophagia bacterium
GTGGTGTTGCCCAGCGAATCCAAGGCGTCGGTGCGCTTGCGCACCTCTTTTTCCAGCCCGGCCATTTCGGCGTTGCCGCCGGCATTGTCCGCAATGGGGCCATAGGCGTCGGTGGCCAGGGTGATGCCCAGGGTCGACAACATGCCGACCGCTGCCATGCCGATGCCGTACAAACCGGTGCTCACATTGCCCAGGTTGAAATCAGCGGCAAACAGATAAGCGAATATCGTGGCCAGAACTACGGACAGGACCGGCACGATGGTGGACATCATGCCCACGCCGAGGCCGGCGATGATAACCGTAGCCGGACCGGTCTTGGCCGCGGCCGCGATGCTCTGCGTTGGTTTAAAAGAAGCAGAGGTAAAATACTCGGTGGCCTTGCCGATGACGATGCCGGAGATCAGACCGATGACCATGGACCACCAGATGCCGATGGGCAGCCCGAGCCACTTGACGATGCCGAAGGAAAGAAGCATGATGAAGATGGAACTGCTGTTGACGCCGCGGCTCAGGGCGGAGAGCAGCTCCTTTTGGTTTGCGCCCTCTTTGGTGCGCACTAGGAAAATACCGAGGATCGAAAGAAGGGTGCCGACCGCGGCCACCAGCATCGGCGCAATCACGGCATTGAATTGCAGAGCGGTGCCCAGATACGCCGAAGCGCCGAGAGCGGCGGTGGCGAGGATCGAGCCGGCGTAGGACTCGTACAGATCCGCACCCATGCCCGCCACATCGCCCACGTTGTCGCCGACGTTGTCGGCAATGGTGGCCGGATTGCGCGGATCGTCTTCTGGAATGTTGCTCTCCACCTTACCCACCAGATCAGCGCCCACATCCGCCGCCTTGGTAAAGATACCGCCGCCGACGCGGGCGAACAGCGCCTGTGTGGAGGCGCCCATGCCGAAGGTCAGCATGGTGGTGGTGATCAACACGAGGTTGTGGCCATCCTCAACCGGATAGACGGCCTTGAGGATGAGGAACCACAGGGAGATGTCCAGCAACGCCAGGCCCACGACCACCAAGCCCATCACCGCGCCGCTGCGGAAAGCGATCACCAGCCCTTTGTTTAACGATTCCCGCGCCGCCTGGGCGGTACGAGAGGAAGCATAGGTGGCGGTCTTCATGCCGAAAAAACCGGCCAATGCAGAAAAGATACCGCCGGTCAAAAAGGCGACCGGCACCCAGCCGTTCTGCACCTTGAGGACCACAGACATAAAAGTGAGCAGAATGACCAGACAGACAAACACAATGCCCACCACCTTGTACTGCTGCTTCAGGTACGCCATGGCGCCCTTGCGCACGTACAGGGCGATCTGCGCCATGCGTTCGGTGCCTTCGTTTGCCTTTTTCATTTGCGCATAAAAGAAATACGCAAAAAGCAAAGCAGCGACCGAAGCGATGGGCGCAAGCCAGAAAAGAAGTTCAGCCATAATGTTGCTCCATGATGATTATTGAGACTGGTTGATTAATGGTCTACAGGTAAACTCACCGCTCCTGAACAGCTGGAAGAAAAAAAAAGTGGTAAAAATTAGCTGGTAATTTAGTCATATTTCCCGAGAATGTCAATAGAATTGCAGAAACAGGGGCCCTTCCTTTTTCCGGCAGACGCAGGGCGCCGGCTGATCCCGAGATCAGCGGGTCCTGCGATTCGAACCGCTGTTCGCCCTCGCTCGCCCGCGTTCGCCGTCGCCACGACTCTCCCTTTGCTTTTTATTTGAGAATGCCGTATATTGAACCCAAGCACCCCATCCGTATAAATTAAAAAATCTTATGCAAAGCCTGCGGCTGAAAATCGGTTTTGGGTTCTTTATCCTGGTGGCCATCATCGTGCTGGTGAGCATCATTTCCGTGGTCTATTACCTGCAGTTGCGCAGCGAGGTGAACAACATCA
>CAZKQR010000293.1:0-5738 GCA_964554965.1 uncultured Cytophagia bacterium
TGCCTGCCCCCGGTTCGTTGGGAAACGGTCCACAGATCAGCCAATCGCGAATAAACACATTAGATTGAAATGGGGTGATCGTTTGCGCCGTAGCGGTCGCCAGGAGCACCGGCAGCAATCCCAGGATAGTCAAAAGGCATGCTTTTTTCATCATTTTCACCTTGTCAAGTTGGCCGGAAATTTTTTTATTACCGTTTTGCAGTTCTTGGTCGGTTTGGCAAAACAAAATCACCAGTACCGCGATAAAAACATTCGACCGGCATGGTACATCCGCGCAGGGGGGGATAGCTTTAAGCTATTTCTTCACGGCGCTGCGACTCTGTGGTACACCCTGAAAGAGTAGCTTTTCTCCCGGTTGCGTCGCGATCTCGGCCACTCCGCGCTGGTCCAGCTCGAGCGCGTGAGATGTGGATTCACCGTCGCGCCGCATGTGCAGGCGCGGCCAGGGACTGGCCAGGCGCAAGGGGCCGCCGTAGAGCGACTGCACATGCACACTTTTAAGCGCTTCCGGGCTGCCGGCGGCGCTGATCAAAAAGCCGCCCTGACTGCGCAGGTTTGTGAATCCGGCTCTCGTGCCGGCAGCCAGCGCCGGAAAAACGCGGATCACGTCGTCCACGCTCTGCAGAAGCAATTCAGAGACCGCCATGCCGGCGCCGAACTGCTCGGTATAGTGGCCGAAATCATTAAATCGTTGCGGCGGCTGCAACCGGTTCAGCGACAGGGTTCCGTTGCTGCGCAACCTGGCCACGATCTCTTTCTTCAGCCATTCCTGCGTTCCCGCCATACTCAGCCTGGCGCGGGCGATGGCCAGCATGAAGGTGGCGTTGTTGCCGTTCCATTGCAGCTGATCGATGGTGCGGGCAAAGAGCTGCTTTTGCGTTTCCTCAGACCACCACGTCACTTCATCGCCGGGAAAAACCGGTGTGGCAGGAACCGGGATGTTGTAGGTGATCGCCGGCGCGCCCTCCACATCCACGACGATGGCCGGTTGATCACTGGAGAGCGGATAGTTCGGCAACCGCTGCAGCGCGGCTTTAAATCTTTCCGCCAAAGGCTCATCCCGGCCGACCAGTTCGGCCGCCTCCACGGCAGCGCGAAGGATGTAGCGGATCAGAGCGATGTCAAAGCTGCAGTTATAGTTGCGCTCGAGATGCCGGGTCCATCCCCAATGCTCGGGAGAGACAGAGGGCCCGAGGCGGACCGGCGTTGCGCCCTCGCAGCGTTCGATAAAATCGGCGTAGAACAGTGCCACATCCCGAATGGCCGGATAAACCACGCTTTGCAATCGTTTCGGATCCGGGTCATACTTGTATCGCCACCATAAGGGCTGCACGCTAAAGCCGTTCACGCCGAGGGTCAGGCCCCAGGTGTGGTGCAGGTATTGCCGGCCATTGTTGCTTTTGCATGTTTGCGGATTCGGCGGTTCATAGGCGTACAAGACATGCGGATAATAGGCCCCGTCCATTCCGTACACCTGCTCAGCCAGCCAGGAGGCGCGCGGCAGATAGTCAAAAATCAGACGGTCATAGGGTTCAGCCAGTTCGGGGTGATTGGCCGCCAAGGCGCTCCAAAAAGTCTGCTGCAGATTGTAATTAGTGTGATAGTCGCCGTGCCAGGCAGGCGTGTCGTTGATGAGCCCGGCGAACAATCCCACGGACTGAACTCCGGGTTTGCTGAAACAACGCAGGTCATAGAGTGAGCGGTACCAGGTGGCCTGCAGCACCGGATCGCTGATTTCGATGCCGCTTTTTTCCCAAAACTGCCGCCAGACCATTTCATGCCGGTTGACCAGCTCTTGCGGCCGCAGTACGCCGGAGACCAGGGCCATCGCATCACGGAGCGGATCATCGGATTCCCGGGAGGTGACGACCGCGATGCGGCGCCATGGATCGTCTTGCTTGACCGCCACGGCGAACTGCATACCCGGCCAGTCAAGGTCTCCTGGAATGGCCTGCCGCAACCAGTGGATGCTGTCGCGAACTCCTGTCTCTGCCGCAGGCAACCCGGCGGAGACGATAGCCTCAAGCTGAGGAAGGGCTTTCGTTTTAACGAGAAAGACGTTCTGCTGAGCCAGGCAGCGGATTTCCGCCCAAGGCTGCTTGCTCGCCTTTGCCAGGATGCGCGCTTTGGCCGAACGGAGATCGAGTTCACCGCGTGCGGTTGTGGCAAGCGGTTGATTTCGGCTCGTCCACACGATGCGCGCGCATTGGCGCGGACAGGGATTGGCAGCGCCGCTATAGCTATCAGGCCCTTGCCAGGTCATGCCCTCAGGCAGAACAAAGCCGCGGTTGTTGTCTTTCAGCGGAAAGGCGGCGTCCGAGGCGCCCAGCTTGCGAATCAGATCGATGGTGGGCAACGGCGGATCGAGCCGGGTGTCGATGCGGGCATCCCAGACGTCGTTCTTGGTCAGACTCATGACCAGGCCGTCTTTTTCCTGATACACCAGGGCGTTGAGGTCGCCGTTGCCGATGATGAGCGATCCCTCGAGAAGGTTGCCGAGATCGTTCACCCGCACAGCGGCATCGGCCAGAGCCTGTGGATAGGGAATCTCCGCCGGCGAGGCTGTCAGATGCGCCTGCGAGGAGATCGGCAGCAGCAACAGGCAAAGAAGAGTTGAACAGGCCATTTTTTTCATGACGCCCTCGGATTATTAATACCATATACGGTTATTGGAAAATGAGCATTTCGAGGCGCGAAGCCATCGTGTTTATATTACTGCAGGGCTTTAGTTCCAGCCTCAAACAGCGGCGGGCATGGCCATTCGCGGAGGATCACCTCCGCCACTTTTTCAGCCAGCCGTTTGTATCCTTCAGGCCGAAAATGGACATTGGCGGGAATCTGGATCTCCTTCAGAATGGGCAGGCAGAAAGCATGCAGATCATTGACAATGATGTGATACTTTTGAGCGAGCATCATGGCCGCTTCGTTATACGGGACTTCCGCACCGGCCTCTCTCCATTCAGTGTTTTCAGGCACGGGAGTGGTGGTCGCGAAAATGAGTTTGGCGCCGGTGCGTTTCATCCGCTCGATGATGCGGGTGAGATTTTTTTTGTATGTTTCCAGATCCGCCTGCAGGGGATGGGCAGGGTCGGACGAATTTTCTCCGCTGAGCGGATGAACGTGTTTGATGTCATGCAGGCCGAAGTTAAAATGGATGAGATCCCATTGGACCTCCCCCAGCCATGTGTCGATTCTTTCAACTCCACGTGTGCTGCCCTGGCCGTTTTCGTTCGGACGCCTGACCTCGGCTTTAGCCTGCAGTATCTCTGTCAAATAAGGGGTATAGCCAATGGAGATGGAATCGCCGAGGATCAGGATGGCGGGCAGACGGTCCTGCACGGGAGTGGCTTTGGCCGAGGGAAAAAACAGAAACGGCGCCAGCGCGGTCATGCGATGCATAAAATTTCTTCGCGAGGTTTTGATCATACTATCGAGCTCATGACAAAAGTTGTTTCAGTTGTAAAAGATGGTCCTGGTAGACCGCTCTGGGCAGGCAGTCCTTGTCCGCGCAGACGGCCGCGGCCCGGCCCACCACCTCGCCCATCATGCCGCAGGTGCGCATGACTCTGACCGGGCCCAGGGCGAGATAATCGGTGCTGATGTTGCGTCCAGCCATGAACAGATTGATGACGTTGCGGCTGTAGAGGCAGCGGTATGGAATGCCCCACCAGGGATCGCTGTGCCGTGGACGTCTCCCGTCTTTGATACTCTCCCAATTGTCGGCGATAAAAGGATCATCGGGATATCTGCGGTTATACCCCCGGTGAGGAATATGGCGGTCAAGATACCAACTGACAGGGACAAAGCCATCCTCAAATTCCCTCCGGTTGAGGATGTCCTCAGCGGTGAGCACATAGTCACCGGTCAGTCTGCGCGATTCACGGGTACCTCCGATGGCGGCCACGCCGGTCAGCCGGGCGTTTGCATACGCCTAAGATTTTTCTTTATTCTTTACCGCGTTCCAGGCTCCGAATACCGCGCGCAGATTCCAATCCCGAATGTATTCGAGATCGTCGATCGGGTGACGGTAGAATCCGCTCTCCCATCGCCAGGAGCCCCAGAGATCCGCTTGATGCAGTGGAAAATCATCCAGGGAGAGATCGAGCGCCCAGGGCGTTTCCGGGAAAGCACTCGCAGCGTCTGCCCAGGTCCATCGCCCTTTATTGGTCATTCCCATCATCGGGGTTTCCCTGCGACATGGCCCGTCTGCGACAGGGCCGGCGCCGATCACCCATTCTGCGCCGGCGAGTGCGCCCAGTGTGGCGTGACCGGTGCAATCGGCAAAGAGGCGGCCGGTGATCAGTGTTTGTGCCCCGGCATGGGTATCGAGCATCCACACACCGGTCAGACGATCGCCATCCGTTTTCGCGGCATACACGTGATGATTTAAGAACAGATGAATATTTTTCTCCGCGCTCAGCACCTGTTCGTAATGCGAATCATCCGCTTCCACCGACGGCCGGGATTCTACATTCTGATCAAACTGCAGTTCACGGACCAGTCTGCCGAGATGCGGGTAGGGGCCGTTTTCCGGCATCAAGCCCCGCGGCGGCACGTGTATCTCGCTGGACGCATTGCCTCCCAGGACCGGCCGATTCTGCACCAATGCCGTCTTTAAGCCCAGGCGGCCGGCGGACAGGGCGGCGGCCATGCCGGCATAGCCGCCGCCTGCCACGATCAGATCGAAATTCTCGATCGCTCGGTGCGAGGAAAATTCTTGAAAAGATATGGGCCGTCGGGTTGGGGGAACAGCCGTCAGATCTTGGGTGAAATAGATGGCCTCGCAGCGGCCGTTGAATCCCGTCAGGTCGTGCAAAGCAAGCGTGATCTCGGGCCTGCTGATTTCCACAATTCCGCCGTCTTGCCAGTGCCATTGGCCTTCGCTGTCGCCGAACGTGGTTTTAAGCGGGATCCGGTCGATAAGCAGCTGAAACCTTCCAGGCGCACCTGGAGCCTTCCAGCGGGCCACCCAATCCATGGTGCGCACCCAAACACGCCATTTCCCGATTTGTGGGAAGTGGACGAGGGTCGTGGCATCCGCCACCGGAACACCCAGGCCATGAGCCATCAGATAGGGAGAACCCATGGCGTCGATGAACTGGGTGTCCAGCAGCCATCCGCCGGCCTGATCAAAACCGGCGGCTGCCACCATCAGGCCGGCTGAGGTTGGATTCATGCTCGCCGCGCGAGCCAGGCTCCATCCGGGCACAGCCCAAAGCACTTTCAGTATTTCGCGGCGACTGAGGCTTGTAGCTTTCATGGAGGTTTGCTGTCAGAATTACAATGAACCTTTAACCTGTGCAACCGACACGGCTGCGGCGGGCTCTTCTTTCATCACGTTGGAGATTGCTCCGACTCGGATTGAAGGATGCTACTAGTAAATGATTTCGCTTGCGATGACAGCCTTTTTTAGGTTGTTTAGTGAATAACGCCTCATGGGCGTTGTTCACTCGCCATACCGTGACCGTTCTAATGCCAGGGTTCCGGGACAGGGCTCAGACCCGGTCCGGAACTACGAAGGGTTCGCGATAATTTCGTTTCAGCATGGTGTTCGCCTCATCGTCATCGATCACCCGTTCCGTCTGCGGATCCCAATCCAGAGAACGGCCGAGCTGTGCGGACATGTTGGCCAGGTGCATCAGGGTGCAGCTGTAATGGCCATCCAGAACATCTCCCCGGTCGTTCAGCAGGTTCGGATCATTGGCGCGAATGGCGTCGATGAACAACTGGTAATGATC
>CAZKQR010000294.1:0-5736 GCA_964554965.1 uncultured Cytophagia bacterium
TGGGATGGATTTACAAAATGGTCCTGGTGAGTCCGATCTTTTCGTCCGTGTCCAACGCCTCTTTCTGCCACTGTTTTTTCAGCTTTTCATAGACCGCGCGCTGGGCGGCGTGGTCCTGGGCAGAGATCAGTTTTTTATCCTTGTGCTGCAGAGCCAGGGGCGGCTGCGGATCGGTGATCAGGCGGTAAAGGTCAGGGCGACGCTCCAGACACAGCCTGGCGCGCATATCAGCCACGCCGGTGATGGCGGTGCCAAAACCATAGTCCGGCTGCAGCCAACCCTGCTGCGGCGAAATAAAAGCGGTCAGCACCGTGTCGAGCTCATAGCCCGCATCCGCGACCACTTGGCCCAGCGGATTGACCACACAGCTATGGCCAGGCGCATGAACGCCGGCGTTCTTCGCTGCTGCGATCCACATCACATGATCCGCTGCGCGCACTTTGAGAGTGCTGAGACCCAGGTCCTCGGTCCAGCCGAAACCACCGGTGGGATGAAAGAGCAGGTCCACGCCCTGCAGCGCGTAGCAGGCGGTGATCTCCGGGAAGATCATGTCGTAGCAAATGGCGATGCCGATTTTACCGAAATCCGTGTTAAAGACCGGGTACGAATCGCCCGGCGTGCACACCCAGGTCTCCGGCGCCGGCAATTGCATCTTCCGGTATCGGCCCTGCACACGGCCCGAGCGGTCAATCAGCATCGCGGTGTTGTAGCAGCGACCGCCCTCTTTTTCGAAAAAGCAGGCGATGATGTACATGTTGTATTTTTTTGCCGTACGGCCGAGGGCGTCGGTGAATGGGCCGGGGATGGTCTCGCAGTGATCGACGAACCGCTGCGGGTGATCCAGGTCCATCATGCAGGAATAGATGCCGAGGATATCCTCAGTGGTGCAGGCGACGTCGGATTTGCGTTCGCCGGCCAGCTGCAGCAGACGCAAAATGTTCTCCTTGTTTTTATCGACCACCCCGCGGAGGTCCGCCGCACGAAAGCCGGGATGAAACGGATTGGCCGTGGCCGGGCCGGCGGCTGCGGTCGATTGCAGGAGCGAGACGATTGTTTTCGACTCGGTGCTCTGTTCGGCCGGTCTGGCGGCCAAGGGTGCCGCAGCGCCCGCCACCGCAGTGGCGGCCGCTGTGCTGAAAAAAGTCCGTCGGTTCATGTTCGGAATCCTCCACAAGGGGTGCGCGAAGCGCAGCGACGCGATACCGTGCAGCTATTTGCCCAAATGACCGAATCGTTTGATAAAGGTCGAGACGGTCATGTTGCCGCCTTTGGCCAGCGACTGGATAAAGGCCTTGTCTTCGAAATCCCGTTTTTCCAAACGAACCATATAGCTGCGGGCGACCTGATAGGACTCACTGGTGGTGTCGACCAAACGCACGGCGGTCTTTTTGGTGTCGGGGTCGATGATGTCTTTAAAGTACAGGGGGATCAATTTGCCGTTGTCCACGCAGATCATCGCGTTCTGTTTGTGGCGAGGATTCTGGCTGAGCAGGTAGCGCACGGCGTTGTAGCCCAGATCGCGCGTGTATTCCTGATCAAAAGGGATGGGATCGGCGCAGCGCAGGACGTAGCCGATGTTGATGTCCACCAGCTGACGATGGTCGCCCCGTTTTTCGAAACGCTGTTCGATGTTGGACTTGATGATCTTGCCCAGATCGATCTCCGACAGCAGTGGATTGCCGAAGGTGTCGTATTTGAATTCGCCGCGGCGGTTTTTTTTCAGCTCTTTCTGGTCCAAGCGCAAGGCCACGCCTTCGGCGATGACCGCTACGCCGTGGTTGTGGCCCATGGCGCGGCGTTTGAGGATGGCGCCTTCGATCACGTCGCACACGGATTCGAGCGATATTTTTTTCTTTTGCGGGAACTCTTCAGAGATGATGGCCAGCGTGGCGCCGGCGGATTTGGCGATGCCCAGGCCCAGGTGTCCGGCGCTGCGGCCCATGGCGACGACGATGTACCAGCGGTCCGTGGTACGGGCGTCTTCCATCAGGTTTTTAACCAGCGTGGCGCCCAGATTGCGCGCGGTCTGATAGCCAAAGGTCGGCAGATTGTTGGGCAGGGGCAGATCGTTGTCGATGGTCTTGGGCACATGGGCGAATTTGATCTCACCCTTGGCGGCGCGGGAGATCTCCACGGCGCCGTAGGCGGTGTCGTCGCCGCCGATGGTGATCATGTAGCGGATGCCGAGCGATTTAAGATGCTTGACCGCGTTGTCGACGCCGCCGGGAATTTTCGTCGGATTGGTGCGGGAGGTGAACAGAATGCTGCCGCCGTCAAAATGAATGCGGGAGACGTCGCTGATGCGCAGTTCACGGACATGATCGGTAAAATCTTTTTCGCTCTCGCGCACCAGCCATTTATAGCCGTGCTGCAGGCCGTAGACCGCAAGCTTGTTGCGGCGCGCTTCAATGGTGGCGGCTGCGATCACGCCGTTGATCCCCGGCGCCGGCCCACCACCCACCAAGATCCCCAGGTTGCCGGTGAAGGAATTATTCTTCATATTTTTTCTCTCCTGTTGTGTGTGCAGGACGACGCAGGTCCAGGCCTGGTCGTCAAGCATGTTCTCCATTGCCCGATGGATAAGAACCCAGCACCTTGATAAAGGTGGTGATCTCTTCCAGATGACGAATGGCGTTACGGCACTCCGCCATGCCCAGATGACCGGAAAAATCCAGATAAAAAATATATTCCCACGGTTTGTCGCGCATGGGGCGCGATTCTATTTTACACAGATCGATGTCGCGCAGCGCGAAGACGCTCAGGCTCTTGAACAGAGCGCCGGCGATGTTCTTCATGGCAAAGACCACCGAGGTCTTGTTCGGCGCCGCCAGCGGTTCCGGCTGTGCTGCGATCACCAGAAACCGGGTATAGTTCTCCGCCACATCCTGAATGTGTTCCGCCAGGATCTGCATCTGCAGATCCTGCGCCGCCCGGCGGCTGGCGATGGCGGCCGCGTTCTGCAGCTGTCGCTCTTTGATCATTCTGACGCTTCCGGCGGTGTCAAAGCTCGGGATCGCCTCCACCCCCTCCAGACCGGTGAGAAACAGCCGGCATTGTTCCAGCGCCTGGGGGTGGGAGTAGATCTTTTTCACCGCCGCCAGAGTCACACCGAGGTTGGTGATCAGGGTTTGGTCGATTTTTAAGAACACCTCGCCGACGATGTTCAGGTTTTTTTCCAGCAGCAGATCAAAATTGCGGTGGATGCTGCCGGTCAACGAGTTCTCCACCGGAATAAGGCCGTAGTGGGCAAGCCCTTGTTCCACGCTTTCGAACACCTGCTCAAAGGTACGGTTCGGCAGGCATCGGCAGCGATCGTGGAATACTTTTTGCGCAGCCATCTCGCTGAAAGCATAATGATCGCCCTGAAAGGCGACCGTGACGACAGAAGAAGCAGACTCTTTCATAGGATCCGTAAAAAAATGAACTGAAAAATAGGCATCTTGAGTGAAAAAAGCAAGATTTACCTGTGAACCAGACCGATACGCCGCTTGTTATCCGCAGGTGCGCCAGAGCCGTGGCGCCTGAGCCGCGAAGGTCAGGAGGCGGCCGGCGGACGCGACGGGGAAACGGGGTGAAGCATGTGCCAGGCTTGCCGGCTGATGTCCGCTACGCGGCGGCAGAGGAAGAAAAGCGGCAGGCAGAAAAAAGCACCGGTGTAGCCGGCAAAGGCCAGGCCGGTAAAAAAGCAGGCGAACAGCACCGGCTTTCGCACATCGGGACGGACGCTGCGCAACAACGGGTTGAGGAACAGGTATTTCATCAGCCAGAGTACGGCGAAACTGATGATCAAACCGATGAGCGTCAGCAGCCCGCTCTGCTTCCAGGGCAAAAAGATCGACGTGAGCCCGGCTGCCCATGGCAGACCGATTAACGGCGTCAGACTTCCCAGACCAAACAGCAGCGCCAGATCATAGCGGTGCGGAAATCCAAGCAGACTCAGACTCAGCCACCAGCCGAAGGACAGCATCAGAAACGATATCGTCTCTACGGTCAGATAGCGGGCCAGCTGATCCGGCAGCTCATAGAGAAACAGCACGCCCGGCTCGAACCATCGTGAAGGAAATTTTTTCAGCATCGTCTTTCTCAGCAACGGCCCGACGATCGCGGCCAGGGCGACCAGGCTGAAAGCCCAGGTCAGATACGAGCGCTTGACGAACAGATGTTTCCCCACCTGTCGGCTGAAGGTTAGAATGGTCTGTTGCACCTGTTGCACGTTGGTCTGCAGAACGCGCACCGCATCGGCGTCTTGCGGAACCAAAGCCCGCACCGGCATGCGGGGGGGGGTTGGCCTGGACACGGGATCAGGGAAAAGCCACAGTCCGGCGCAGACCACCAGCAGCGGCCAGAGCGCATAATGAGCCGCGGAAAAACCCCGGCGAATCAAATACAGCGCCGCGGACAGCAGCGCCGCCGGCAGCAGCACAGGCGCCAGAGCGGGAAAAAGCCGGTCAGCGATCATAAGCAGAAACGCAAAGGCGCTGAACAGGCCGAGCTGCACAGCCAGCTTGCCGCGATTGGACTTGTCCAGGTTTATCTCAAAAGGCATGGCGGATACGGTTATAAAAGGATGTTGGCTTGGTTCAACCGCGCGGTCAGGGCGTGGAACTCGATTCTGGAATCAAGCCATTCCTGATAAATCTCCTGCTGCAACGCAGTCAGAAGCTTTAGCGCCAACGCTGGTTCTTTTTTCTGCAGCATGAGAAAATCCTGCCGTACCAGAGCGAGCAGGATGCAGGGCTCCAGGGTCAGGGCGGTTTCAGGGTGCTGGTTTTCTTCCGGCCACAGCGCCGCTCGCCCCAAGGAACGCCCTGCGGTCACAACGGCCAGCCGGTTCATTTTGCCATCCTCGCCGAAGCGCTGCAGAGAAAGAGCGCCGCTTTTGAGCAGGTAAAAGCTAATCGCCGGCGCGTCCTGTTGATAGAGGGTCTGGTGGCCGGCCAGGTCCAGGGAATGGAGCAGACGGCTCAAACGGGTGAATTCGCTGCCGGTGAAACGACGAAAGAGGGCAAAGGACTCCTTGTCATCGGCGTAGGGATGGGCGGATAGGGCGGTCACTCCCACGGTCTCCTTTTCTGATTGACAAAATATAGGCAACAGCAACCAGAGTGTCAAGGTGAAAAGCTGTGCGGCCGGCGCGACAACGCAGTCAAGATGCGTTTTTTATTGATTTTGTCCTGTTTTCCTTGTACTTTACATTTAATTCTGCTGGTGAGGATGAGCCGCACAAAAGCGGGATGAACAAAGCGATGGGTCAAGATTGTCCTGTGGTTTAAAGGATCGGCAAGTGGGATGAAGAGGTTTCATTTCAAACGGTTCGGGGTTGCCGCCTGGTCGGTGTGCATGGCCTGGTCTGCTGTGTCCGGGCAGGATGAGGTGAGCAGCAGAAAAAAAGAGCTGGCCGCTCTGCGACAGCAAGGCGCTGCCTACGAAAAGGAACTGAAAAAGCAGAGCCGGGATGAAGCCGTGGAGCTCAAGTATTTGGCTAATCTAAATAAAGAGATCGATCTCACCCGCACGTATGTCACGGCGCTGAACCGCGATCTGCGTCGTCTGGAGCAGCAGGTGGGCCGTCGCGGTCAGGAGATTGACGGATTGGATGCGGAGCGGGAGCGATTGCGCGAGGTGATGAAAAAGCGGGTGGTTCAATTTTACAAGCACAGGCGGGCGAAAGAGATAGAGTGGCTGCTGAGCATCCAGTCGTGGGACCAGCTCAAGGCGTGGATGAAATATGAAAAA
>CAZKQR010000295.1:0-5711 GCA_964554965.1 uncultured Cytophagia bacterium
GGTGAGGAGGTGATCAGCGGCGTCGATATCCCGGCCGGGTTCGATGCGGTGCTGAGCGGGCACATCCATCGGCATCAGGTGCTCACAAAAGATCTCGCCGGCAGGAAGCTGAACGCACCGGTTTATTACTCAGGTTCCACGGAGCGTACCTCCTTTGCCGAACGCAATGAAAAGAAGGGCTATTCGATTCTCACCCTAGCGAAAGAGCCCGACCGTCGAATCTCCCATCGCTTCATACCGCTGCCAACCCGTCCCATGATCGACCTGGTCCTCGACAGTCGAGGCCTGTCCATCGCCGAGGTGCGAGAGCGATTAATCCGGCGCATCGCATCGCTGGACGAAAACGCCATTGTCCGTATTCGCAGCGAAGAAGAGAACGCGCCGGCTTTATTGCACGCATTCAACGACCGCTGGCTGCGTGCAATCGCTCCCCAATCCATGAACATCAGCTGGGGTTTTTATCGCCGCCGCACGAACGAAGAGGCGACGCAGACGCAGGAATGACAGGGAGTGGCCGCAAGCAGCAACGCCGGTCAGGGATACGACGCAGCGGGACAACCTCGCCGGTCGATGACGGCCATCGCGCTTTGTCCAGGCCGGCTGCGCAGCCAGCGATAGATAACATCAGCGCGATCAACCAGGGTCCATTCGCCGGCACAGGTCTCATTGAAATCAACGCCTTCCACCAGCCTTCCATCCACTCGTTCGCCGTTCCGCTGCACCAGTCTGCCTTCGAGAAATAAGAACGTGTTCGGCCAGCGTCCGCTCTCCTGAATGAACAGGCCTTGCTTGCGGAACATGGTGAAAAATTTACCGCGGTTGATCAAACCTCGGTAGCGCAACAGCATGGTGTGATAATGCGCTGCCTTTTCAAATTCTTTATGTTGAGTACAGACCTTTATTCTGTTTTCGATAAAACGAAAAAAATAGGGATCCAGGGAGCTGAGGGATTCGGCCGCCCGGACCACCGTCCGCCAATAGCGCTCCGCGGCCTTTAGAGTGCGGCAGGGCCCTGAGCACCTGTGGATCTCCCACTGCAGGCATCCCCCCTCCCGGATCGCAGGACAGGTGCGCAGGCGGAACCGCTCTTGCACCAGTTCGAGCATGTCCTGCGCGTGATAGCGATCGCGAAACGGCCCAAAGGAATGGGGATTTTCCGCACGCTGCCGCGCATCGATCAGCACAAAACGGGGCAGAGTCTCTGAGGAAAGGGCGAGATAAGCGTATTCGAGGTAATCCTTTTGCCGCACGTTGGCCATGGGCCAATGCTTTTTGATCAGATAATCCTCGAGCAGGAGCGCATACAATTCCGAATGGGTTTCCTGCCAGGCGACTTGCGCCACCTGACGAACCCGGCGATGATCGCGATCCATCCATTCCGCTTTTAAAGCGGCACCGTGCTGCTGAAGGCGCTTGCGGATATTGATCGATTTTCCCACATAGAGGATGCCGCCCTCGCGGTCCTTGAGCAGGTAAACGCCCGGCGTTTGCGGAGAGCGTTCGATTTGAGCGAGCAGGTTGGTGCGCATGGTCCATTATATCGATATTTACCTTACGATGCAACGCCGGATTTTCATCGCTTCAGCGGCTGCCGAACTTGTCCATGCGGGGGCCCGGCATGATCAAATTCGCTTGCGAATCAGTCTATTTTTCAATATCATGGTACATACATTGAAGTGGACCATCACAGAGAGAAAATTGCGGAGGAAAATGAATGAGCTTGGACAGAATGGAGCGACGGCAGTTTCTTAAAAGCAGTTCCATCGGCATGCTGGCGGCCGGCTGCGCATGGCCTGGCCGGGCGGCTGCTCAAGCCGGCAAGGCGCAGGAGATAAAATTGCAGACCCGGACGCTGGGCCGGACAGGCGTGAAAATCCCCATTCTCAGTTTCGGAGTGATGAACACAGACAGCCCGGATCTGATCAAGCGAGCCCTGGACGCCGGCATCATTCATCTTGACACGGCGCACGGGTATCTGCGCGGCAACAGCGAGACCGCCATCGGCCGCGTGGTCAAGGAACGCGGCGGCCGCGACAAGCTGATCATCGCCACCAAAGTTTGGCTGGCGCGCGATCATCAGACCGGCGCCTTTAGCACCGAGGCGAGCGGCCGCGGGCCGGCGGCCACGGCAGAGAATTTAAACCAAATGCTGAATCTGAGCCTGGAACGGCTGCAGACCGATTATGTCGATATCCTCTATCTTCATTCCTGCGATACCGCCCAGATGGTGAACTATGAACCGCTGATGAACGCAGCGGTGGCAGCCCAAAAAGCGGGCAAAGTACGCTTCATCGGCGTCAGCTGTCACGGCCGCGTGCCCGAGGTGGTGCGCGCAGCAGCGGATGCGAAAATCTATGACGTGGCCGAGATCGCCTTCAACCTCCAGCGCGAAGACAAAGATGAAACAGAAAAAGCGATCGCCTATGCCAAAGAAAAAGGGCTGGGCATCGTGGCCATGAAAACCCAGGGCGGCAAGCGACGGGATGAAAAGGTTCCCATTAACCACAAGGCTTCGTTGAAATGGGTGCTGCGGCATGAGCAGGTGACCACTGCCATCCCCGGCATGACCACCTTTGATCAACTGGAGCTCAACCTGGCCGCCGTGGCTGACCTGGACTTGAATGAAGAAGAAAAGAATTATATCAAACTGGGATCGCTGGAGGCCGGCCCCCAGTGCCAGAGCTGCCGCTCCTGCGTAGCGACCTGTCCGCATCATGTCGATATCCCCACCCTCATGCGCGCCGCCCTGTACGCCGGGAGTTACGGCAACCTCAGCCACGCCGAGTGGACCCTGTCCACGCTGCCGGAGCAATACGGGTTGCAAGTCTGCGGCCGCTGCGAAACCTGCACCGCCGCCTGCCCGCATCATCTCAACATCGGCGGACGAATGGCGGAATTGAAAAAAACCTTTCGTCTGCTGCCGGCATGACGTCACATCACGAGGATGCCATGATGCCCCATTTTTTAAGACGTCTGACTTTCGCCGGGATCACCGGTCTCCTTCTGCTCTCCAGCGTCCGGGCGCAGGAGAATCTTCAGGAAACCCTGATCAGCCTGCTGCCGCAAAAGGGTGAACTGGCAGGCTGGCGGCAAACCTACGAAGCGCGTTTTTTCACGCCCGACGACCTCTTTGAGTACATCAACGGAGCAGCGGACCTCTATTTGCAGTATGGATTTCAAATGGTGCTGACCACTGATTACGCCGCCGGCGCCGACTCGAGCGGGGTGACGGTGGAGGTCTATACCATGGCAACTCCGTTGCACGCCTTTGGCATGTACGCGGCCGAACGATCGCCGGCGGAACCGGCGATCGCCATCGGCGTCGAGGGGTATCACAGCGCCAATGTGCTCAATTTTTACAAAGGCCCCTACTATGTCAAGCTCACCAGTTTCACCCTCGACCGGGATATGGGGCCTGTGCTGGCAGAGATGGCGCGATTTATCGCAGACCGGATCAAAGGGCATTTTACGGCGCCGGAGATGTTGGCTCTGTTTCCGCAGCAGGACGCAGTCCTCTATTCGGACCGCTATGTTCCCAGCGACTTTTACGGTCAAAGCTATTTCAACAATGGCTATCGCCGCGATTACCGCAATGACACCTGCGGTGATTTTCAGCTCTTTCTCATCCCCTTTTCAGACAGTTTGGAGGCGAGGAGCGCTTTTGCAAAATACTCTGAATTCTTGCTGCAACAGAGAAAACCGCAGGAGGTAAAAACGGCGGGAGAGGATCTTCGCCTGGCGTTGCACAGCCCCGAGGGCGATGTGGTTGTCTTTTGTCAAGACGCCATGATCGGCGGTGCGCTCGGCGGATCGTGTCCGGAGATTCTGAAAACCAGGGTGTATCACTGGGCTGAGACCGTACGCCCGCCCGGTCCATCACCACGCTAGCGCAGCCGCAGAGGATGCGCCCCCTGCCTCTCAGCTTTGCGCGCAGATCTTGGCGATTTTTTTCGCCAAGGCCATGATGGTCAAAATCGGAGGGTACCCCAGAGATTCGGGGAAAAGCGTCGCATCGGCGACGTAGACATTCTCCGGCAGCCGCCCGGAGTGCAGCGTGCTCGCCTCCGCCGCGGTCAGCGGCAGCATTCCACCCGGATGACCTGCATTCACGGTCCCCAACCAGCTTTTCTCCCTGTCGAGACCAAGCCGGGCAAAGATCTCCTTGCACAGATCAATGCCCTGTTGTAAACGAGCCCGATCCTGATCGGTCAATGTTTTTTCAATCCGGCCGTTGCGAACCAGACCGCAGGCCGAGTCCGCCAACTTGATCATCAGGACGCAGGTGTCCTGCGCAGGTGGTTTCCAGTTGCGGTTGAAAAAATAACTGAGATAATCAAAATAGGGGGCAAGGATGAATCCATCTCTTTCCACGACAAAGGGCATGGAGATCTCTTTGTTCTGACCGGCTTTTTCCCAGTGGATCGCCACGCACAGGACCGGGTCTACGAACAGACGTGGTTCACAGCGAATGCCCGAGTTTTCCAGTATCACCGGTGTGCCGAATCCTCCGGCTGCCACGACCACCAGATCAGCCGGGATGAACTCTGTGCGCAGTTTTTTCCGCACCAGGACGCCTGTCGCCCTGTTGTTGCGAATCACCACTTTCTCCACCCGGGAAGCGGTGAACAGACGCGCGCCTTTTTCTTCCGCGCTGCGCAAAAAATGCCGGCTGTCCCATTTCGCACCATGGCGGCAGCCCAGCACGCAGCGGCCGCAGCGCACACAGCGACTGTAATCGCCCATTTTGGCCAGCGGCGCCGGATGGAGCCCCATCTCGAGGCAGATATCAAACAACCGCTTGCTCGCCTGGCTCCAGCGGGAGCGGTGATCAGCAGTAACGGGGATCTCTGCCGCCAACTCGGCGAACTCGGCATCCAGATCGATGCCCAAAGCTTTCAGATCCTGGTCCCTTTTAATTCCGTTGCCTGTCGCCAACGTCGTGGTCCCACCAGTGCTGATCCCATTCACCATCACCATGCGATCCGCTGTTTTGCGGATCCTCATGGCAGGGAACAGCAGCTGGATTTCGCGTTCATCCCACAACAGACCGGCCCGCTTGAGCTGATCCACCCAGGTGAGATTCAGAGAAAGAGGCTGAAACTCTTTTCCCGCTTCCAGCACGGTGACGGCAAACGAGCCCTGCAGCTCTTTAGCCGCCGCAGCGCCGCCGGCGCCGCTGCCTACCACAACCGCTGTTTTCATCGTTTTCTTTCCCTTTCAGTACAACACGCCAGGCACAGGGCTGCTCCTTCCGTAATACGTTGCGAAAATTCAAGTCCGCCGGATCGAGCCAGACCTGCCACTAGGCCGGCATCGAGAGCGGATATGACCCGGCAGGTGGCTGAAGTATAATAGGCGCTAAAGAAACATCGTCGGATTTCAATGAATCCGTCGCCGGCGCCGCGGAAATCGATCCCAATGGCGCGATACAGCACTCTGGCTGCGCGCATGGCTTCGCTCATGGTGCTCACCCTGAATCTCGTCCGCCACCGGCTGCCATAGGCCTGCGCCTGTTGAAACAGGCGCTGCTGTACGCCGTGGACCGCCGCTGGACTGGAATGCAGCTGATCGGCGGCCGAGCGGGTGAAGGCGGCGTAGGCCGATAGCAGCTCGTCGCAGGACAGACGGGACAGCTCCGGTGTCTTCGAATCAAACGCCTCTGCCGTAAAGCGGAAAAGCTTTTTCAGCTCTCTTTTGCGGATGAACGGCGG
>CAZKQR010000296.1:0-5708 GCA_964554965.1 uncultured Cytophagia bacterium
TATGGGCAACAGCGAGATCTGCACGTTTAATTCGGACGGCTCTTATTTCATCGCCACTGAGAACGTCGTGGAGAATGGGGCTGAGGTCAACGCGACGTTTTTATATTCCGGCAGCACCGGCGGCCGGCTGAAACGGCTTGGCAAGGACACGATCCGGCCGTGGTGGATTCGCTGGGCGCTGGCCGACCGTTACAAAAAGAACGGCCAATATGTCCTCTTTGATCCGATTCATCACTTTTACAAGTATGAAGGCAACGAGATCAGGTTGTACGATGTCCGCAATATGGACAGCTGGGTGACGTTGCACCGTTTCAGCGAATATCAGAGCATCGGCCCGGCCGGCGGGGAAGGCGATATCTCCGACGACGGCCGCTATTGGTGCCTGGACGGCGACGGCAGAGAGTTGTTCGTGTACGACCTGATCGATGACATCAAACACCCGGCCAGCACGTTCAACGCCGGCGTCATCGGCTCGCCGGGCAGTGAAATCGGCGTGGATTACGCAGCGATCTCCCCCCTTGGCCGCTATGTGGTGGTCTCCTGGAGCACCACGCCGCAGGAAGCCCGCTATCACGGCATCGAGGTGTATGATCGTCAGTTTAATTTTCAACGGCAGATCTACCCCGGCATCATCCACTGGGAGTTGGGGGTCGACAGCTACGGCCACGAGGTCCTGTACACCACCGCGGGATTCGCGGTGTCCGAGTTTTTCACCAGCCGCGGCGTTCAGCCGGGCGATATTATATCCATCCGTCTGTCGGACGGCTATATCCGCTTGCTGCACCACATGCCCTCCTGGGCCTCGCAGATCATGAGCGGCTGCAATTCGGTCACGGCCCACAAATACGTCTATGTGGCTTATTACGGCCGTTCCAGTGATCCGGATAAGCTCTGGGCGCCGTACTGGGGGGAGATCGTGGAAATTCCCACCGACGGATCGGGCGAGGTGCGGCGTCTGCTGCATCATCGCTCGCGCGCAGTGGCCGGCAAGTCTGAAAAATATTGGCAACCGGATCTGGTGGTCAACCGTCAGGGAACCATGATGGTCTATCGCAGCACCTATGTAGCGCCGACCGGCGACCTCTACCTTTTTGCGATCGGCAATCGCGACGTGAATCCTGCTGATGAGACTCCGCCGCGCCCGCCCATCGGCCTGTCCAGTCCGTCGCAGACGTTCGATTCCATCCACCTGGTCTGGGAGCGGGCGGCACAGGCGGCGGATGGAGATTTTGCCTCTTTTTACCGCATTCACCGCGATGGCGCGTTGATCTCGGAAATCGTCGATACGCACTATGCCGACACCGGCGTCCGTGAAGCGACCAGCTATCGCTATGACGTCTATGCGGTGGATAAAGCCGGACTCGTCAGCCCGTCTTCCGCCACGCTCGAGGTTTCAACCCGGGCCGATGTAATATCTCCGACCATCGTCTATGCCTCGGTGTTGGACCGCAGCCGGTTGGCGGTGAAATTTTCCGAACCGGTGGAAAAAAGTTCAGCCGAATCACTGGCCAATTTTACTCTGCAACCGGACCTCAGCGTGCGTTCCGCGTTGCTGTCTGCGGATGCACTCACCGTGACGCTGAACTGCGATGAAATGCAGATGGGCGTCGTTTATCGTCTCTCCATCCAGAACGTCCGCGATATCAGCCGGGCCGGCAATCTGTTGCCGGCCGGCGCCACCGTCGATCTGCGGCTGCTCTCTGATTTCATTGATGATTTCAGCAATGGATTGACCGACGCCTGGTCGCCGCTGAATCCGCAGCGCTGGCGTGTGCAGAACGATGCGGGCGACGCCGCCCTGCAGCTGTTCGATGAAGAGTATGACAGTCCGGACGGCAAACGGCTGGGCGAGTATCTTTTGCTGCAGCCGGCCCGTTTTTACGGCCGTGAATTTACCGCAAGATATTCGGCGCGCAGCGGAGAAAATCTGCTGGAGAATCGCTACGCCGACCACGCCTTTCTGTTCTCCTATCAGGACAGCCTCAACTATCATTACGTGCAGTTTCACGCCTATGACCTGGTGTTGACCAGAATCCAAAACGGCGAGAAAGAGGTGTTGAGTAAAATCACCTCTACCATCCAACTGGATCAGCCGCTTTCCGTGCAGGTCCGCGTGCAATGGGATACCTGCACCGTGATGCTGAACCAGCAGACGGTGCTGCAATACGCCATTCCACAACGGCCGGACGGACAGATCGGTCTGGGATCTTACAACGACACCTGTTTCTTTGACGATTTCAGTGTGGAAGCCTTTTATAAGAAAGACACCATCGCCCCGGCTGCACCCAAAGGACTCACGGTGCTGCCGCTCATCCCTTAACCCTCTCTTGCGGTCATCGCTTAGAGACGGATGCGCCGCCCCATTCCCTTCATGGCATACTATTTGCGTAATCAATGATTGCGATCGTGCAAGACTATTGATTTTATTGCATTAAAAACAATTTTTTCCTCGCAGCGTCATGCAGATCCTGTACTGAATGCAAACAATTGTTTTGCTGTGAAACATAACGACCCTGTTCTGGAGGTTAACGCCATGAGATCCGCTGTCAAGTTTTCTCAGTTTCTGGTGCTTACCATGTTGCTGAGTCTTCTGACCGGCACTGCCGCGCTGGCAGTGACCGATGATTTCCTCAACCCTTCCGCCTTTGCCACTGACTGGAGCGCAAGCCCGGACATGGTGCTCTCCGGTGGCAACCTGCATTGTCAGGCAGCGCTTTCGGGCTGGAGCTATTATGCCATCTATAAAGGCAGCGGAGTGACCAATCCCAACAGCGCCTCGATTACTTTTTCTCCAGCAGCGACACTGACCTCTACTTCCTACGCCGGCGTGTTGTTCATGAATGGATTCACTGCCACGGCGGATGGCTACTTGATCACTAAAAAAGGAAAAAGTCTTCGACTGTGGAAGGTGAAGGATGGCCGGGTCCCGACGGAAGAAATCTACCAGTTATGCAACCCTGTCGATGCTAATCCGGAAAAGGATCTGACGAATAACGGCACGATGACGGTTATTGTGAATACAGCTGCGTCAGATTACCTTTTCACTGTATATGTGAATGGGACGCAGGTGGGTGTACTGAGGGATGAAACGCCGGGGGATAACTTTGTCAATCTGTCTACGGTTTATGCCGGTGTGCTGATGTATGGAACTACTGATCCAGCCATCAATTCCGACATCGACTCTTTTACCGCTATCGTGGCTTCCACGTCCGGCGACACTACGCCGCCGGCTGCCATCGGTTCGCTGAGCGTGAACTCTACCACCAGCAGTACGGCAAGCCTGAGCTGGCCGGTCACCAGCGACAATGTGGCGGTCACGCAATATGATCTTCGCTACTCCACCTCTACCATCACCGCGTCCAACTTTGAATCTGCCAAGCAGGCTTCCGGCGAGCCGGCGCCCAAATCTTCAGGCAGCGAATCTTTTACCGTCACCGGTCTGTCGGCGTCGACCACCTATTATTTCGCCATTCGCGCCGGCGACGCGCTTTCGAACTGGTCTTCGATCACCACCTCCAGCCCAGCCAAGACCGCCACGGCCAGCAGCGGCACGGTATCAACCGGTTGGAAATGCGCGGATCCGGACGCCTTTGGCAGAACCTTGGTGGGCAGCGATTGGGCGGCGTCCACGTTTACCATTGTCAACGGACAGCTGACCACCGCCACCACCGCCAACGGTGCTTCGTGGAGCAATCTGGCGGTTTATATCAAAAGCGGCATGAACAAGACTCCGGAAGTTGATTCGTTGAAGGTTTCGTACACCATTGGGGCGGATGCGCAAAAGTACAACAATCTGTTCGTGCCGGTTGCGCTGGCCGTTCTGTTGGATTCACCCAGCACAGCCGCTAACGGCTACTGGCTCAAGCGCACCAACAACGCCCTGCAATTGAACAAAATTTCCGACAACTCTACCGTCGCCTCGACCACCAGCCTGAAACAAGCCACTCCGGCTCCCGGCGACAAGGTGACTGCTGTCGTCAGGGATCTGAGCAGCGGCAAACAGATCGATTTTTTCATCAATGACAAGTTTGACGCCACGCTGAATTTGGCCGGAGTCACCCTGGAGACCTGGTACTCTGGTGTGGTGATTTATGACAACAAGCAGATCTATACGGTGGATAATTTTGAAGTGTGTTTCCCCGGTTCCGCCACGCCTGATGCCGCCCAGATGGACGAGTTCTACGGCAACAATCAAACCGGGCCCATCAACACCGAACTGCCCGACTCGGTCGCTGTGCGGGTGACCGACAACGCCAATCTGCCGGTGGAAGGTGCCGTGATCTCTTTTTCCGTCACCGAAGGCCGCGCCACGCTCAGCGTGGACACCAATGAATTTGACGGCAAAATCTGGAAAGAGTGCGAAGACGCCACTCTGGGCGGTCTCGCCTTTGAAGCGACAGATACCGGGGCCTCCGGAGGTAAGTATGTCTCCACTCCGGACACGGTCAATCAGACCGGCACCGTGCCTTTGACCATGACCTTTTACTCGCCCCAGGACCTGATCTATGATTTTTGGCTCAGGTGCCGGGCTTCGGACTCTAAACACAACCGCGGTTATTTCAAATTGGATGACAAGGACAGTCTGGCGGTCAGCGCAGCGCCGATCAGCAGCTCCTTTGTCTGGTATAAAGTCGGTTACTATACCGTCAGCCGCGGTGTGCACACGATCAAATTTTACGTCGCCAAGAATCCCGGCTGGGATTGGGATAAAGTCGCCCTCTGGGATCGGATCAAGTATCGCGACACCAGCCCGTCGGGGACCGGCGGAGCCGGTCCGCTTTTCAGCAACGTCAGCAACGCCGATGGCATAGCCTCCACTCGGGTGACTTTTGGCTCTGACGCAGACACCAACGTGGTGGTGCAGGCCATGGGTTACACCTCCGACGGCCAGACCATGCTGAACGGAGCTCCGGTGAATTTTGCTTTGGACCCGACGCCGGGCCCGGCCTACAGCCTGGTCAAAGGCACCAAACTCGACACCCTGAAGGGGACGGCTGGACAGAGGATGAACGATCCGATCCAGGCGCTGGTTTTTGACAACTACGGAAACCGCGTGCCAGGCGTCACTGTCCGTTTCAGCATTGTCAGCGGTGATGGGACCTTGTCCACGGCCTCTATGGTTTCCAATGAAAATGGAGAGGCCAACACCTATCTCACTCTGTCTCTTCTGGAAACGTTTTATGTGATCGAGGCCACGGCAACGGACAATGGCGGCGTTACCCTGAGAAACGCGCCGGTCACTTTTTACGTCAAGCCGGGCGTGCCGCCGAAGCAGATCGAATACGTCAGCGGCAACGATCAAGCAGGCTTCTCCTGCGACCGGTTGGCTGCTCCCCTGATCGTCAAGGTCATCGGCAACAACGACCTGCCCTTTGCCACCTATCCGGTGGAGTTTAAGGTGACGAGCGGAGGCGGCAGCGTCAGCGCTTTGAGCCCGGAGAGTTACAGCTCTACGGTCACCATCAAAACCAACAGCGAAGGCCTGGCGCAGGTGTATTGGAAGCCCGGCGCTTTGGCCGGCATCAACACAGTGGAGGCGCAAACGCCCGGGTTGTCCGGCAGCCCCATTGTCTTTACCGCCACCGGCAATGCGGATGTGGCCGCAGTGCTGAAAATCGTTTCCGGCAATGCGCAGCAGGGACCTGTGGGCGTAAATCTGGAAAAACCGCTGGTGGTCAAGATCACCGATAAATGCGGTGAGAACCCCA
>CAZKQR010000297.1:0-5708 GCA_964554965.1 uncultured Cytophagia bacterium
ACCAGGCCGACAGCAGCAAACACAATCCGGCCGCGATCACCGCCGGCAGCCGCCATCGTCCAAGCCGGTTGAAAAAATTCAAACGCATTTTCAATTTCACTTCAGCCACCTCACTCCTTTATGGCTCGGCTGCCTGCAAGATCAGCCCTCCGGCCGCCGCTTTCTTCAGGGCGCCGGATTTAAAACAGGAACGGTCCCCTCATTGCCACCGTCTGTTGCAGCCGGCTGCAGACTGGAAGAACCGTACTCGTAGCGCAAACCGCGCTTGTTCATTTCACCAAAGGTCTGCTGCCAGAATTTCTCGTCAGCCCGCAAACGCTGCAGATCAGCGGCCAGGCCGATCCGCTTGGCGCCGGCGTCGGGGCTTTTCCATGCGATCAGATCCCCTTCGCGCACTTGCGAGCTGTTGAGGCTCACCCAGGCATCGGTGCGCTCGCCAGGAACGACCGGTGTGGGCCTAGGATAATCTGTTTTGCGGAAAATCACCGGCCGGCCATCGATCTCGTACAGCGCACCCAGAGGCATAAAAAGCGCCGTAGTTTCCGGCTGCACCAGGATCTCCGCTCTGGCCGTCATGCCGGGTTTGAACAGCGAATCCGCCCGGTCCAGACGAACGATCACTTCAAAATCCTTGATCATGGAATTCCAGTTTTCTTTCTGCGCCAGTTTCGCCATATGGGCCACCCGACCAGAGAACCGGCTGTTTGGATAGGCATCCAGTGAAACGACCGCCGGCTGGCCGATCTGGATGCGCGAAACATCCATCTCGTTCACGCGCAGGCTGACCTGCATGCTGTCCAGATTGGGAATGCTGACCAGCGCCTCGCCTGGATTGACGTTGTCGCCCAGAGCGATCTTTTTGCGGTTTTCCCATCGTCCAATTTCATTGTACACCAGCATCCCGCGAATGGGCGCGCGCAGCGACAGATTCTGGATCTGGCCTTCCAGCTCCCGCTTTTCCAAACGCTCATCCGCGACGACTAGCTGGGCGGTTCTCAGCGCAGCGCGGTCGATGATCTTTTGCGCTTCGATCTGCGTTTGCGCCTGGCCCAATTCCAGCAACGCTTTCTGGTGCTCCAATTCCACGTCCTGGCGCCGCACCTGGGCTTCATACTTCATTAAATCACGTTGCAGCACCGCAATGTCGCGGGAATATTCAGACGTGCGCAGGTCGCCTTCCAGTTGTTGCATTCGAGCCCCCTGTTCGGCCAGCAGTTTTTTCTCCTGGGCCAGGGCTGAAATGAGCCGATCCTCGGCAAGATCCAACCGTTTTTGCAGCTCGGCCGTGTCGAACTGAGCCAGCAGTTGCCCCTCCTCCACCACCGAGCCCTCCGGTGCGAGGTAGAGAACCTGCAGCTGCATGCGCCACTCCATGGGCGCTTTGACGTCGATCTGCTGGACGGCGCGCACCTCGCCGGTCTCTGTAACCGTAACGGCAAAAGGCCCGCGGCGGACACGGGTCCAGGAGGGCTGTTCAGTGCGGTCCTGCGTCAGGATGAGAGACAGCAGCAGCACCGCCAGAGCGCCTGCACCGATGAGCCAAACGCGGCGCGGCATATGGGATAGAAGATTCACCTTCATACCGGTCACTGGATGACTTGGTTCAACGAAAGGGAGCCTTTACTCGGCATCCCTTATTTCATTCTGGCAAAACGGGGTTCTTCGATGCGAACACGAAGTGAAACGCGATGGGTGTTTTCCAGATGTTGATGGCTGAGAAACGCGTAATCAAAATCCAGCCGCGGCAAACGCAGCCCCGCACCCGCGCTGAAATGCCCCACATCGCTGCCGACGCGCAGCGCCACCACGCGATGAACGAGCATCTCTGCGCCGAGATGAAAATCCAGGCTCACCGGGCCTACGTGCGACTGGCTGGCGAACCGTCGATTTTCGAAACGGACATCCGTGTCCGCAGCCAGCAGAAAGGAGGTACGGATTGCGGAAAACAAAAAAGGATAGGCCAGTCCGGTTTTGACCGTGGGACTGATCAGCTCTCGCGTGCCGGTATCCCAGGCCAGCAGCGTGGTGGTAAAATCCTGAATGTTGAGGCCGGTCTGAAGGCGGCCGATGGGATTCCACAGAGCGGCCACATCAAATCCCAAACCCCAGGCCGAGTTGTCGCCGACGCCCTTGTGCACCATTTTAACGTTGACTCCATAGGCGAGGCGGCGGTTCGCCTGACGGCCATAGCTCAGATAAAAAGCATATTCCGCGTCTGAAACCGTTTTGCTGATATAGGGCCGATTGGCCAGCACCTGTCCGGATTCGTTGGTGTATTCAGCGCCCACCGGCAGACCGGGCCGCGGCAGTGCGGTGTAAGGGATATCATCCACCGCCAGCCGGACCATGCTGATCCCCAGGCCCTCCAGCTTGCGAAAGGGCGCGGCCAGGCCTACGTAATCATAATTCACCAGGCCGTTGAACATGCGCGCATGCATGGCCGAGAGCTCGGGATAGTTCAGGCTGGAAAGCCCGGACGGATTCCAGTACCCGCTGGTGACGTCTCCGCTGATGGCCACATAGGCGCCTCCCATGCCCAGCGCACGGCTGCCGACGCCCAGAGACATGAACTCACCGGCATACTTGGCGGCCCCGGCCGAGTTCCCGGCGCCGGCCAGGCTGACGACTAAAAACAGAACGGCTTTTTTCACACAGTGCCCTTCATTAATGATTTTAAAAAATCAAGAAAACGATCCCTTGCGCAAGCAAAGCGATGCACTGGTACTATTCTTCCCGCGACGCCAGCTGCTTGAGTTCATCCAGTTTGCTCAACGCCTGCAGAGGGGTCAGCTGGTTTGGATCGAGGTTCTTCAGTTCTTCACGCACCGCTTTTTCCAACTCGCCGAACAGGTTCAGCTGCTGCACCTTATCCTTCTGCGCCTCATGATGTTCCGCCAGTTTGGGCCGGCTGGAACCGTTCAGAGCCTCTGCCTCCAGATTTTGCAGGATTTCCTTGGCGCGGCTGATCACCTCCGGCGGCAGACCGGCGAGTTTGGCCACCTGGATGCCATAGCTGTGGTCACAGCCGCCGGCTACAATTTTGCGCAGAAAAACGATTTTGTCGCCCCACTCGCGCACCGCCACGTTATAGTTTTTTACACGCGGCAGGATCAGCTCGAGTTCCGTCAATTCATGATAATGGGTGGCAAAGATGGTCTTGGCGGCCAGATGTGCCGTATTGTGCAGATATTCGGCCACGGACCAGGCGATGGACAGGCCGTCAAAGGTGCTGGTGCCGCGGCCGATCTCATCCAACAGAATCAGACTGGACGGTGTGGCGTTGTTCAGGATGTTGGCGGTCTCGTTCATTTCAGTCAGAAAGGTGCTCTCGCCGGCCGCCAGGTTGTCGGAAGCGCCGACGCGTGTGAACACACGATCGACGACGCCGATTCTCGCGCTGGCCGCAGGAACAAAGCCTCCCATCTGCGCCATGATGACGATCAGGCCGACCTGGCGTAAAAAAGTCGATTTGCCGGCCATATTCGGGCCGGTGATGATGAGCAGCTGCTGCGTGTGGTTGTCGAGAAAAGTGTCGTTGCGGATAAAGGGTTCGCCCGGCCGCAGCAGTTTCTCGATCACCGGATGCCGGCCATCGCGAATGTCGATCACCGGTCCTTCATCCACCTCCGGCCGCACGTACTCGTTCTCCACCGCCGCCTGCGCCAACCCCACCAGGCAGTCCAGCTGAGCCTGCATCGCGGCGTTGGTCTGCAGATCACGGGTGTACTCCAGCACCCGCTTGCGCAACTGCTCGAACAGCTCGTACTCCAGGGAGACGATCTTGTCCTCTGCGCCGAGAATGCGCTCTTCGTATTCTTTCAGCTCCTGGGTGATATAGCGTTCCGCGTTGACCAGCGTCTGTTTGCGGGTGTAATGCACCGGCACCTTGGACAGATGCGGATTAGTGATCTCGATGTAATAGCCGAACACTTTGTTGAAATTAACTTTTAACGACGGGATGCCTGTGGCCTCGCGCTCCTGTTGCTGCAAGCGTGCGATCCAGTCCTTGCCGCCATAGGCGATCTCGCGCAGTTTGTCCAATTCCACACTGTAGCCGCGCTTGATAAAACCGCCGTCGGTGATGGAGAGCGGCGGATGATCCTGGATGGCGCGATCCAGCTCAGAGGCCAGGACCGGCAACGGTTGCAGGTTTGCGGCGCATTCGGCCAGCAGCGGATCCGCCGCCTCCTGCAGCATTTTTTTTATCTCCACCACGGTGCGCAGGGAGGTCAACACCGCCAGCGCGTCGCGCCCGTTGGCGCGCGCAGTGGCGAATTTGGCCAGCAACCGTTCGAGATCGCCGGCCTTACGCAGCGCCTCGGCAAGGCCGTTGCGCAGGTTGGCGGCTTGGAACAGGGCGGCGATGGCCTCCTGACGACGGCGAATGGCCGCGGGTTTGAGTAAAGGCCGCAACATCCATTGCACCAGCATGCGGCCGCCCATGGGCGTGTGCGTGCGATCCAGCACGGAAAGCAGCGTGCCGTGCTTGTGCTGTTGATTCATGGACTGGATCAATTCGAGGTTGCGGCGGGAGGAGGTGTCGATCATCATGTGCTCGTCGCCGGCCATGCGGCGGATCCGGTTGATGTGCACCAGCTTTTCTTTTTGATGCTCGCGCAAATAGCTGATCACCGCGCCGGCCGCCTGCAGCCCGACGGTCAGTTCCTCCAGCCCGAATCCTTTGAGATTCAGCGTGCCGAGATGGCTGGTGAGAGTCTCACGGCAATAGTCTGCCTGAAAGGTCCAATCGTCGCGTTTGGTCACCGGGCAGCCGAGCTGCCTGAACAGAACGCTGAAATCCTCCATCTGCGATTCAGCGGCCAACAGTTCAGCCGGCGACAGGCTGGTGACCTGTTCGATCAATTCCGATCGCTGCACTTCATTCACTTGAAATTCGCCGGTGGAGACATCCACCACAGCCAGGCCGACCAGGCGCACGCCGCCGAACAGGGAGACCAGATAGTTGTTGCGCTTGGTCTCGAGCAGATCGTCGGAGACAGCCGTGCCCGGGGAGACGATCTCCATCACCTCGCGCTTGACGATGGTTTTGGCCAGTTTGGGATCTTCGGTCTGTTCGCAGATAGCGACGCGATAACCGGCCTTGATCATTTTGTTGAGATAGGTGTCCAGGGCGTGGTAGGGAAATCCTGCCAACGGCACGTCCGCCGCTTTGCCGTGCGCGCGTGAAGTGTAGGTGATGCCCAGCACTTCAGAGCCGATGCGGGCGTCCTCGTAGAACATCTCGTAAAAATCGCCCATGCGAAAAAACAGGATCGCGTCTTTGTGCCGGCTCTTGATGGCCAGGTACTGCTCCATGAGCGGAGTTTTAGCTCTCTCTTTGTTCACCGCTGTGTCCGTCTCATCCTTTGGATGCAGATTTGCGCGGATCCGGAAGCAAAGGAGAAAGCGGATCCGAGTCAGGGGCATGCCCTATGATCAGCGTCGGCCCTATGCCGGAGCGCTGTTGGATTGCATGGAAAGATCAAACCCCCAGTTCAACTTGGTTCTCAAGATCGAGAAAAAATCGCGTTTGTTGCTCGACACCCATCGCACCGAATAATCGGCTTTGCTGATCTCCAGCCAGTCGCCCGCGCGAATGACGAAACGGTTCTGACCGTCAATATTGACCTGCACCGGCTTTTCCTTATCGCGTGTCGAGATCGACAGCACGCTGCGCTCGGAGAGAACGATGGGGCGCACGGTGAGGG
>CAZKQR010000298.1:0-5705 GCA_964554965.1 uncultured Cytophagia bacterium
AGCCGCATGTCCGGCAGCGGCTCCTGCATATATGGTTTATACGAAACCCGAGCCCGTGCCGAGAACGCCTTTCTCGGCGTTGGTAGATCCTACCAACGATTTCTCTTTTCCCCTATTTCCACTCACCTGGATCCGGCTGAAACAGTCTGATACCCTAAACTGGGGCGTCGTCAAGTGGCTAAGACACGGGACTTTGATTCCCGCATTCGGAGGTTCGAATCCTCCCGCCCCAGCCATGGTGACTGCCGCCTTGACCCGTCAACGACAGATCCCAGTTTTGTCGCCAATCTGCTTTGCAGCAAATCCGGTTTTGCTTTTCATTCATCGAGGTAGGTAGAATGACGATTACCACTCCAAGTCGGCGCGAGGCCAAGCTCTTCTCTGGCCGTTCCAGCCTCGCATTGGCCGGAAACATTGCCCAGACCTTCGGCAAGGAACTGGGGCAGATCACCATTAAAAATTTTTCCGATGGAGAGATCTGGGTCAAATTCGAAGAGAACATCCGCGGCACCGATGTCTTCCTGATCCAATCCACCAACGCGCCCAGCGAAAACCTCCTGGAGCTGCTCATCATGATCGATGCCGCCAAACGCGCCTCGGCCTACCGCATCACAGCGGTGATCCCCTATTTCGGCTACGCCCGGCAGGACCGCAAGGATCAACCACGGGTGGCGATCTCGGGAAAACTGGTGGCCGATCTGATCGCCAAAGCCGGCGCCGACCGCATCCTGGCCATGGACTTGCACACGCCGCAGATTCAGGGTTTTTTCGACATTCCGGTGGATCACCTGTATGCCTCCGCCATTTTTGTCGAACACTTTAAAAAGAACATGGACCGGAGCAATCTGGTGGTCGCCTCTCCGGACATCGGCGGGGTTCACATGGCCCGCTCCTACGCCCGCCGGTTGGAGACGCCGCTGGTGATGCTTGATAAAATCCGCATCAAGCACAACGACTGCGTGGTGACCCACCAGCTCATCGGCGATGTGTCCGGCAAGGACGTGTTGCTGGTGGACGACCTGGTGGACACCGGCGGCACGCTGTGCAACGGCGCCATCGTGCTGCACAGCAAGGGCGCGAAAAACGTCTACGTCGCAGCCACGCACGCCATCCTCTCCGGATCCGCGGCGGTGCGCCTGCAGGAATCGGTGATCTCCCAATTGTTCTTTTCCGATTCGGTCGAAATACCCGATTATAAAAAGAAAGAAAAGTTTCACTTTTTATCCGTCGCGCCGTTGCTGGCCGAAGGCATCACTCGAATTCACGAAGAGAGGTCCATCTCCGATCTGTTTCCGGAAAAAGGGCCGATCCTTTAATAGTCCGTTACCCTTTACTGAGGAACTCCCATGGCAGGAAACGTCATTGAAGCACAGCGCCGCACCACCGCAGGTTCGGCGGAGGCAAGAAGAACCAGGCGTAAAGAGCAAGTGCCCGGCATTTTTTATCAGCGCGGCAAAGCGTCGCAGCCGTTTTTGGTGGACAGCAAGGCGTTGCTCGCCGTCGTCCATGCCGAATCGGCCCTGTTCGACGTCCGTTTTGACGGCGAGGCCGTTCAGAAATGCGTGGTCCGCGAAATCCAGTGGGACCCCATCACCCAACAGCCGATCCATGTCGACCTGATGGGCGTGTCCATGACCGAAAAAATCTCCGTGGCCGTACCGGTCCGTCTGCTCGGCGTGCCCTATGGAGTTAAAACAGAGAACGGCATCATGCAGCATCTGATGCGTGAAGTGGATGTGGAATGTCTGCCCAGCGATATTCCGGACCACATCGAACTCGACGTCACGGAGCTTAAAATCGGCGACTCGCTGCACCTGTCCGACATCCATGTGGAGAAGGTTAAGGTGCTCGGCGATCTCGAGCGGCCGGTCGTGACCGTCACAGCGCTGCGCATTGTCGAGGAAACGCCGGTGGCGGCGGCCGAGGAAACAACGGCTGCTGAACCGGAAGTGATCGGCAAGAAAGCTGAGGCCGAAGAAGCCGAAGAGTGAGCGACCGCCCGCCATCTGAACCGCGCCGCTGTCTGATCGTCGGCCTGGGCAACCCGGGCAAACAATATCAGCGCACGCGCCACAACCTCGGCTTTCTGGCCCTGGAACAGCTGGCCGAAGAACGGCAGGCAACGTTCAAGTCAAAGCGATGCAACGCAGAGACGGCGGTCACCACCTGGGGGCAGACGCCCGTGCTGCTGGCAAAACCGCAGACCTACATGAACCTCAGCGGCCAGGCGGTGGCGGGGCTGATGGCCTATTACCGCATCGATCTGGACCGCTTGCTGGTGGTGCTGGACGACAACGACCTGCCCCTGGGGCGCCTGCGGCTGCGGCCGCAAGGCAGCGCCGGCGGTCACAAGGGGCTGGCGTCGATCATCGAACATCTGTCCACCAGTGAGTTCAGCCGTCTGCGCATCGGCATTCGCAACGAAGAGCAACCCAAGGAACTGGCTGATTTCGTTCTGGCCAAATTTTCCCGGAAAGAATGGCCGCTGGTGGATGCGGCCCTGGAAGCCGGCATTCGGGCGACCGGCGTTTTTATCCAAGACGGCATCGAGGCCGCCATGAATCAATTCAACCACATCACCCTTTAACAGCGAATCACCAAGGAGGAGTAACTTGCGTACATACGAAACCGTCATCGTCATCGATTCCCTGCTCAAGACCGAGGAAATCGACAGCATCATCAACAAATATGAGCGATTCATATCCGCCAACGGCGGCAAGGTGAGCTCCACGGATCGTTGGGGCAAACGGCGGCTGGCCTATGAAATCAACAAACGGCAGTATGGCTTTTATGTGCTCATCCGCTTTGAGGGGCCATCGGCGATGATCAAACAACTGGATCGCGAGTACCGCCTCAACGAATCCCTGTTGCGGACCAAAATCATCAAGCTCGATGACAAAGCGCTGAAAGTCCTGATACAACAGACCGCAGCGGCTGCCCCGGCTGAGGCGCCGGCCGCGCCGGCCCCAGTGGTGACGGAAACGCCAGTGACCGAGGCGCCTGCGACGGAACCGGCCGAAGAAGCCGCGCCGGCGACCGCCTGAACGACGGCTGCGCCATGCGTCAGCTGTAAACCCAGCTAGTGGCAAGAGTCCTTTTCATATAAAGATACGTTTCGCCGCGCTGAACGTATTGGAGAATCGATATGGCTGATTTGAAAATGCCTGACATCAACAATGTTTTGATCGCGGGCAATTTGACTTCGGATCCTATATTTCGTAAAACGTCCAGCGGAACCGCGGTGGTGAATTTCTATGTCGCTTCCAACCGCAAATACCGCGATAATTCCGGCATCTGGCGTGAGAACATCTGCTACGTGGGCGTCGTCGCCTGGCACCGCCTGGCGGAAGCGTGCAACGAAGTGCTGAAAAAAAACCATTCGGTGCTGATCGACGGAGAATTGCAGAGCCGCAACTGGCACAACGAGGACGGCTCCACCCGCAACGTCGTGGAAATCCGCGCCCGCCGCGTGCAGTTCCTGGATCGCAAAACCGAACGGGATGTCGAAGAGTTGGCGGCAGGCGGGGAACAGACCGATAAAGCCGCACCAACGGCCAATGCTGCGCCCGCAGAGTCCAAACCCGCGGAAGAGCCGTCGGCCGAGCCGGCCAAACCCGCCGCCGAACAGATCGAAGTGCAGAAAATCGAACCCACTGATTTCGATTTCGGCTATCAAGATTTGAAATTATAACCGGTGATAACCTTACAAGGAGCTCGTATGCTGAAGAAAAAACGGATTTGTCGATTTTGCGAGGAAAAAATCGAACATATCGACTATAAAGACGAAAAGAAACTGATGCGCTTTACCACGGAACAGGGCAAAATCATCCCGCGGCGCACTTCGGGCACCTGCGCCAAGCATCAGCGGCTTTTGGTCAACGCCATCAAAGTCGCTCGCGAATTGGCTCTAATTCCCTACGTCTCGGATTTGACCAAATAACTCAGGAAATGAACGATGAAAATCATATTGAAAAAAGAAGTGCATAAAGTGGGACAGCCCGGGGACGTGGTGGAAGTGAAAAACGGCTATGCCCGCAACTATCTGATACCGCAGGGCTTTGCCGTTCTCGCCAGCGACGGCAACATGCGGGCGTTCCAGCAGGAGCTCAAAGCGCAGGCCAAAAAGATGCTCAAGGGGCAACAGGAAGCCCAGGAGCTGGCGGACAAACTATCCGAGGTCTCCGTCACCGCCGCTGTGCAGGTGGGTGAAGAGGAAAAGCTGTTCGGCTCGGTCACCAGTCAAAACATCGCCGACCTGCTCAAAGAGATCGGCCATGACATCGACAAGAAAAAGATTCTGTTGGACGAACCGATCAAGGCGTTGGGTGTGTACGACGTGCCGGTTAAACTCCATCCGGAAGTCACTGCGCATCTCAAAGTGTGGGTTGTCAAAGAATAATCCCACCCGGGTTGGGCATGAATTTTTTTTACCTGCTGCTGTTGGCGCACGTGGTGGGAGATTTCCCGCTGCAGAACGATGCCATCTTCCGTCTGAAACAAAAATCGATGATGGGGGTTGTGGGACACGTGGCCGTCTTTGCCGCAGTCGCCCTCATCATCCTTTCGCCCTTTTTAGCCCAACCGGTTGTCTGGGCGGCCGTCCTGCTGCTGTCGGTCGTCCATCTGCTGCTGGACCGCCTCAAGGTTAAGATGACCCGCCGGCCTGCCGGAGATCGCTTCCGCTTTTTCCTCGCTGATCAAGCGCTGCATATTTTTTTCATCGGCCTGGCTGCGTACTGGCTGTCGCAAACTGTGACCGACGCGGCCATGCCCGGTCTCTATGCGAACCGCCGCCTGCTGATCAGCGCCAACGCGTTGATCGTCGCTGGTTTCGCCGGCTCGGTGCTGCTGTTCTATGCGGAAAAACTGGTCATCCATAAAAAGGGTGACAAGGGCCTCGCCATATTCCCCAATCAGCGTCAACGCTGGCCGGGCATCATCAGCCGCACCATCGCTAGCGCCGGCGCCATCGCCGGCGGCTGGTACACATTTCTTCTGCTCATCATCCCACTGTTTGTCCATCTGCACCCGTGCTGGTTCCATCATTTCAAGCCTCTGTGGCTGCACGAAAGTCTGGCCCATCTGCTGATCTGCACAGCCTGCGCCGCTTGGGTGTGGCTCGGAGCTTGAACAGCCGGCTCACGGCCACTCCACCCTTTCACCACATCACAACACTCCAGCACTGCGCCGCACGCAGCCCTAACCGCTGACGATCTTGAGCCCCATGATCAATCCGCAGATCACCAGCAGGATCGCCCATTGCAGCCAGGTCAATTTTTCATGGTACAACATCCAGGCCAGCAGCGTGGTGAACACCATCTGTGTGGCAATGATCGCTGTGGCCAATCCCATGGGTCCCATGGACATGGAGAGCGCATAGAGGCCGGTGCCGATAAGGGTGGGAGAACAGGCCAGCGCAAGCTTGCCGAACTCTTTTGGCTGCAAGCGCGCCAACCCCGGACGATTCAATCTGGAGCGGAGAAAGAGGATAAAAACCGCCATCAGGCCGGTGCCCAGTTCCCAGACATAGCCGACGAGAAACGGATGAAAACTGCGCGACAGCGAGCCCATGGCGGAAAATCCGCCTCCCAACAACAACCCGGTTAGGCCGGCGCTGATGACGCCCCGGCGAAGATTGTACTCCGGCGGCAGCGTTCCCGTCGACCGCGTCAATCCCAGGACAAACACGGCGAGAATGATCAGCG
>CAZKQR010000299.1:0-2573 GCA_964554965.1 uncultured Cytophagia bacterium
GTCCCTGATTGTAAAAATCCCTGAATCCATTGGAGACGCCGGGGTTGTAATAGGATAAAACCGGCACCACGCCGGTGTTGGCGATCTTTGGCGTCGTGGCGATCAGGCGCAGGCGAACGGTGTCGTACGCAGCGCTCCAGTAGGTCACACTTCCGGTCAATCCGGCGATGCCGGTACCGGAAACCGAAAAACCCTCGGTGCTGGTGCGGGACGGGTCCATGGCGTGGTCAAAGACCACCTCGAGATAATCCAGAACGCCCCAGCCGTTGAGACCGCCGGTGGCCAATTCAGACGGCAGGGCGTCCACCGTGTTGAACGCCAGAATGTTGGGCAGAATGCCGTCCTGAATGGTGACCAGTGCGCCGCGGGACGGCGCCGGTCGTCCCGGCGGCATGGCGGCATTGGAAAGACCATTATAATTGTTGAGCAAGTCCTTCACCACACTGTCCGCCATAAACTGGATAGTGCCGGTGACGTTGCCGTCAGGAAAATTATTGGTCAGCTGAAAATCCAGCACGTTGCTGCTGGCGCTGCTGATGACCGCAGAGATGGGATTGGTGCCCTCGTCGCCGGCCGGAAGGTAAATTTCAAAATCCGTGTTGCCGGTATCGATGGTTTCGATGTTGACCGATTCACTGAAGGTCACTTCAATCTGCCGGCTGGTCAGCGCGCTGGCCAGGGGTTGGCGGCGCATGGCGCGTTTGGTTTTGGCGCGGACGATGACCGGTCCGGCCTTGTCCTCCAGCGACAGAGAATTGGATTCCGCATAATGAAGTTTTTGCGATGAACTGGCTTCGCGGAACTTGTCCGCTTCGCCCGGAGGCGGCACATAGGTGAGGATGCCGGACATGCCGGTGTTGTAATCCGACGAGTTGACAAAGATGGTGAAACGGCGTTTAGTGCCGTTCCAGTCGCCGACGCTGACCAGGCTTTGAATGTGCGTTTCCGTGCTCACCAGCCCGGAGAACATGGTCGGCGTGGCCAGAGTGTTGCTGGTGCGCATATCTTCGCTCCACACCAGATCGATCCGGTCCACGTAACCGTCAAAGGCCGTTTTGCCGCCGGCCCCGTCGTCATGGTAATAGGCGTGACGGATGGACGGTTTGATGCCGTCGTCACTGGTGCGAAAGCCGGAGTCGATCTGCAGCGACAGCTCAAAGCTGCCCACGCGCAGCGCGCCGGCGTTGACCAGCATGACCCGCGGCCGGATCGCTGTGTTGTAACCTGCGTTGTCCTCCCAGAGAGAGTCGGCTTTCGGCGACCGGCCTTTGCGAAGGGGGATGTAAAAGTAAGCGTCCCGGTCGCCGCCGGCTACGCCCGGAGGGCTGGTGACGATGCTGTCGCCGCTGACAGAATAGGTATCCTGCCAGCCGAAGGCATCGGACGGAGTGGTTTCGTTGTCGTTGCCGTCAAAATTCAAGTCCACCAGAAAGGATACGCCGGTGAACTGATCGTTCAAGTTGTCCCCGCCCAGGGTGGACCCTTTGACTTGGATCTTGATCCATTTGGCGTAGCCGCTCTTGGCCGGGTCTGCTGTCTCGCGGTTGACAATCGTCGCCAGTTGCGCATATGACGAGACGGCCATGACCAGGAGCAGTAGAACCGTAGTGAGTACGTAGCTTTTGGTTCTATTCATGTTTTGCCTCCCTTTGGTTCTTGGTATCGAGTCGGTGCAATGATGCCTCCCAAAACTACCGAAAAAGCTTTCGGACTAATCATTATCGGCAAATTCAGTGCCATAGTTGCGGCAAATGATCGATGACAGTCAAATAATGTTGCCAGTTCCGCAAAAAGGTTAAAACATCAAATATTTGTTTATATGTGGATTATATTTTCTGTCGCCACAGCGGTGCGGTTGCCCGCGAGCGCCGGCCGGTGAAAAATTCAGCCATGGTAAAATTATCGTCACTGCGTGAAACATTTGTGCGGGAATGAAACAAATTCGGCCATGAATTGCAAAATGGTAATTGCAAATCCGTTTTGATTTGGCGAATGGTTTTCGTAAATTTTATGATGACTGCAAAACAGGAATCCGGATTTTTTTTGGTGAAAAGGCATTTCAGGAGCGAGCACCGCTGCCGAAAACATGGCTGCGGTGAACAAGCAAGGGTGGTGGCCGATGCCCATTAGGACCATCGGTGGGGGGATTGCCTGACTCCAGATGCCCGATCTGCTAAATGTACAATGAAAATAATGATAAAAAAAGTATTTTTTACCAACAAACTATTTTCTCTTATCGGCGATCTGGCCGACAGCGCCGGCGTGCCGGTCTATGTGGTGGGCGGCTATGTGCGCGACCGGCTGCTGGGTAAAACAGGCAAGGATATTGATTTCGTGGTCATCGGCGACGGGCCGGCCTTTGCCCGTCTGTTGGCCGAGCGTTTGACCCACGGCCGCTGCACCGTGTATCCCAAGTTCGGCACCGCCATGCTCTCCTATCGCAACTATGTGCTCGAGTTCGTCGGTGCGCGCAAGGAAAGCTATCGCGGCCATTCGCGCAACCCCGAGGTGGAGGGGGCGGATCTGCAGACGGATTTGGCCCGGCGTGATTTTACCATCAACGCCATGGCCGT
>CAZKQR010000299.1:2673-5698 GCA_964554965.1 uncultured Cytophagia bacterium
CTGGCCGCATCCAAGCCCTCGCTGGGCTTTCGTTTGATGGAGGAGACCGGGATTCTGGAGATCGTTCTGCCGGAGATCCTGGAGCTCAAGGGCGTAGAGCAGATCGGCCGCTACCGGCACAAGGATGTCTTTGATCACACGCTCAAGGTGCTGGATAACGTGGCGCGGACATCGGACAAACTGCCGCTGCGGCTGGCGGCGCTTTTTCATGATGTGGCCAAACCGCAGACCAAAGAGTTCAAGCAAGGCGCCGGCTGGAGCTTTCACGGTCATGAAGAGCTGGGCAGCCGCATGATGGCGGCCATCGGCAAACGGCTGCGCCTGTCCAACGAGGTGGTGGAATATTGCCAGAAACTCATTCGGTTGCACCTTCGTCCCATCCATCTGGCGGAAGAAGGGGTAACAGACTCGGCGGTGCGCCGGCTGATTTTTCAGGCCGGAGAGGAGATGGACGATCTGATCACTCTGTGCCGTGCCGACATCACCTCGGGCAATGAAAAGCTGGTGGCCCGGCATCTGGCCAATTTCGACAGTGTGGCGAAACGCATGCAGGAAGTGGAGGAGAGCGATCGCCTGCGACGGTTTCAGCCGCCGGTGCGTGGCGAGGAGATCATGCAGGTGCTGGGATTGACCCCCGGCCCGCTGGTGGGAAAAATCAAGACCGCCATCGAGGAGGCTATTTTAAACGGCCAGATCCCCAACGAGCACGATGCGGCGTTCGACTATATGATGAAGATCAAAGACGAGCTGCTGCCAAAATCCGGTTGACGCGTCGCGCACCGGCAAAGAATCTTTTAGCTTTATGAAACTTTTGCCGTTTCCAAACGTCTTTGTAACTGTTGTCTTTTATCATTTTCTGGAGGAAAAACCGATGGATCAAGAATCAAGCGCTCCGGTGGTTTCCCCCCAGCCGCTGTCAGGGCTATGGGCACGGATCATCAATGTCTTTGTGAATCCGCAGAAAACGTTTCAGGCCGTGAAAGCAAAACCGGATTGGCTCGTGCCGGTGCTCATCTTCGCTGCGGTCATGGGCTTGTTCGGCTATTTCCAGATGACTGATCCGGGCTTGGTGCAGTCGGCGAAAACGCTGACCATGGACAAGCTCGAGGGCAAGAACCTGACGACGGAGCAGATCGACGCCGCCCTGGCCATGGGCGACAAGTTCCGCGTTTTTACGCCGATTCAAAGCGTCCTCTTTCCGCTGCTGATGCTTGTCGTGCTCGGCGCCGGGGTGTGGCTCTTTGTCGGCAACACGCTGTTGGGCGCCAAAGCCCGCTACGGACAGATGGTGTCGGTCACGGCGTATACGCTGCTCATCACCGCTCTGGGCACGCTGATCAAGCTTCCGGTGATGTTGTCCACCAGCAATCTGTTCGTCCATTTCAGTCTGGCCACGTTTATGCCGGATTCCAGCCGTGAGACTTTTCTCTACAAATTTTTAATGTCCGCCACGGATCTTTTTTCCATCTGGGCCATGGCGGTTCTTTCCATCGGCATCGCCGTCATCTGCGACCTCAAGATCAACAAAGTGTGGCCCATCGTGGTCGTAGTAAATCTGCTGGTCTTTGCCCTCTCTGCGCTGGTCATGTAACCGGGAGACCGGCGATCTCTCGCCAGCGCTGTGTACCTGTAACCGCTTATCATTCAACTGTGGAGTATCAAGCATGAAACGCCTGTGCACGCTTTTGATTTTTTTTGCGATGAACATCGCTCCTTCTTTCGGCCAGGCCGTTGCCCCTATGACGCTGCAGGACTGCATCAGCACGGCTCTCAAGAACAACTCCAGCCTGCGCATCGAGGAACAGCGGCTCGAATCCGCCGCGACCAATGTCACCGACGCCTATTCCGATGTGCTGCCGACGCTGAACACCTCGTTCGGTTCCGGCGTACGTTATTCCGGCGCCTCGGTTTATAAAAAACTCAGCAACGTTTTTGATCCGGTGACCCTGACCCCCAAGTTGGATCCGATCACCGGCAATCCGATTCAGGAAGAGGTGACGATCTATCAAAAGAGCCAGCAGGTGAAATCGCACAGCGCATCGGCGTCATTGAGTCAGACGATCTTTAACCTCGGTTCGTTATACAACATTAAAGCGGCCAAGGTGGCAGAGCAGGCGGCGGATCACTCGGTCAGGAACACCCGTCTGGCGGTGATCCTTTCGGTGAAGGAGGCCTATTATGAGCTGCTCAAGGCCAACCGCCTCAAGGCGGTGTACGACGAAGCCGTGAAACTGGCAGAAGAGGAACTGGTCGATGCACAGGCGCGGCTGGATATCGGCATCTCTTCGCAGGCGGAGGTGTTTCAGGCCAAAGTGAACCTCGGCTCACAGCGCACCAGTGCGCTGAACCAGGAGAACGTGGTGGAAATGGCCAAGGCGAATTTGAACAACGCCATGGCGCGCGACACCAATCTGCCGGTTGATATCATCGAGGACCAATCCGATCCTGTTTTCCCCACCCTCACTTTTGATGAGGCGGCCCGCACTTCTCTGGAGAACAATGAGGTGCTGAAAGAGCAGGGCTTGAACGTCAAAACCTCCTTTTACAACATCAAGCAGGCGCAGACCCGCTATCTGCCCACCGTCGGCGGCTATCTCTCCTATAACCGTAACAACGACGACATCGGCCGCGTCTACAGCACCGGTCTGGACCGGGATTACTCGGCCAGCCTCGGCGCCAGCCTGAATTTGAACCTGTTCAATGGTTTTTCGGACAAGGCGGCGGTGCAGCGCGCCACCATCACCCATCGCATCGCCCAGGAGACGTATAACGAGAATCAGCGCAATGTGCTGGCTTCGGTGAAGCAGTATTTTTTGCAGCTGGAGGCGTATAAGGACATTCTCGAGATCAATAAGCAAAATATCGAGGCGGCGCAGGAGAACCTGCGGCTGCAGCTGGAAAAGAGGCGCGTGGGCGCAGGCACCGAGCTGGAGGTAACGCAAGCCCAGACCGAGCTGACCCGTGCGCAGGCCAATTATGTCAACGCCGAGTATAACGCTAAAATCGCCGGGGCGCAACTGGAGAT
>CAZKQR010000300.1:0-5657 GCA_964554965.1 uncultured Cytophagia bacterium
CAAAGATAGGAGTGGCTATGTCATCCATCCCATTGCCCGTATTGATTCACGGCGTCACCGGACGCATGGGGCAGATCGCCTTGAAAGCCCTGCAGCAGATCGGCCGTGAAGGCTGGTCCCGCCTGGGCGATCAGATCATTCAACCGGTGCCCATCGCCGTGGCGCGCAACGCGCAAAAACTGGAAAAAGTGGCCAGAGAAAAAGGCTGCGACCGGTATTATACCGATTTGGATCAGGCCTATGAACAGGCGCGCAAGATCAATCCGCAACACCAGCTGTATCATAACACGCTGTCCACCGGCATCCGCAAGGAACAGATGCTGGCGGTGTTGCCGTCTTTGGATCCCAAGACCACCGCGGTCTATATGGAAAAACCCCTGGCCGCCAATTATGCCGACGGCTTTGCCATCGTCGACGCGCTGGAGAAAAAAGGATTTCATCACGGCGTAGTCCATCACATGCTGGCCACCCCCGGCCTGCTAAAGGCCAGGGAGTTGATGCCCCGGATCAAACCCCTGCATTGCCAGATGCTCTTTGGCTATGAGGTGGGCGCCGGTTTTAGCGACAACAAAGAGTTCTCCGGCCAGCGGCCGGATTTCAACTGGATGTTCAAAGAGGCCGGCGGCGGCATCATTCTGGACATGTGCCATGAGGGCTATCTGTCGAATGCGCTGTTCGGCGCCACCCGTCGGCTCTGCGCCGTGGCCCGTTTGCTGACGCCGAAACGCCTGAGCACCGACGGCCATACCGTGATCGATTGCGATGTCGAAGACTATGCCGCTTTGCGTCGGGAGCATGAAAACGGTGTGGTCAACACTTCGATCTGGACTTGGTTCCGCCGGGTGAATTCCGAGTTCGGTCCACTGGAGATTACGGTGGAAGGG
The DNA here is from genome assembly GCA_964554965.1 of uncultured Cytophagia bacterium. GTDB lineage: Bacteria > Zhuqueibacterota > Zhuqueibacteria > Residuimicrobiales > Residuimicrobiaceae > Anaerohabitans. Next base: position 885 of record CAZKQR010000300.1, read on the forward strand.
GAGAGCGGCACCCTGGTGTTCGGGCTGTATGGATTAAAGGTGCAATGGAAAGAGGGCGCGCCGGCCAATCGCTGGGAGCGTTCGGTGGTTGGGGAAAAGACAGAGTGGCGCGATTACTGGCAGTATATCGATTTGACCCATCGGGATCCCTTTGCCCTGGAGCTGTCGGAATATCTGCAGACCATTTTCACCGGCGAGACCTATGCCAAGAACGCCATCCCGGCCCTGAACATCCTCGGGGAAGTGGAAGCGTTGTATGCGAGCGCGGCCAATGAGGGGGCGGTCATTCCCAGCGAGCAGTTCTTGCGCTACCCCAACGCGGTCGCTAAGGGCTGGCAGCCGGAACGGTTGCAGGGAAAACTGACGCTGGTGAAATAGGCGGTTGAGAGGTGAGGGGGAGTGATGGCTTTGGCGGCCGCTGTGGCAGCGGCCGCAGAATCAACCTCTAGTGGTCAGATCCTTGGCCCAAAGGGCGAGCACAATGCCGACAAAGAGCGCAATCGCCACACCCCACAAAAAACCATCCCCCCAGTCCGTGCCTTTGTACTCGCCGAAGCGTCTGCGCAGAAAACCGTCGGCATCCATCGCCTCGAGGTAGGTGATCCCCTTGCTCACGTAAAGAACCCAAGTTTTGAAAAAGAGAAAAGAAAAGAGGGCGAGGACGAATTTGCGGATCAAAGCGATCAACGGCCAGGTGTAGCGAATGAGCACCATCCAGACCAGCAGGGTTCCGAAGGTCAAAAAGAACTCGAAATTTTTCAGAATGATCTGCTTGATTTCAGGGGACATGGGTCTACCTCGAGACAGGCTCGGTTAGGATTGGGTCGTGCCAGTCCTGCCGGATCTAGTCATCTGCTTGTTTTTTCGATCCTGCCGATTTAAACTCATCCAACGTGAGCCGTACATCGATGCTGAAATAGCGGTAGAGATCCGCCAGCATGGCAGCGCTGTCATCCTCCTTGGGCCGGCAAACCAGGGTCAGACCGGCGTACTCGGTCTTGACCGTGTCGTTTTCTTCACCCTTGCCGATCTTGACTTTTTTCTGTTTGATGGTAAAGGGCCGGACCGTCACCGCCGGGAGTTCGTACTCTTCACCGGTCAGGTTGTCCATCACCGTGGCCCGCACCAGGCCGCGCACCATGCTGCGGAACAGCTCGCTGACCTGCTTGCTGTCGTCCAGTTCCGCTTCCACCTGGAGGATCACTTGATGGATGATTTGATCGTTTTCGTCTTTGTCCTCAGCCGGCCAGTACCGTTTGATAATGGCCTTGTCTAGCACCAGCATGTTCGACTCCTGTCTATAATAAATGAACTTACTCAATTCTAGCCAGGAAATCAAGCGTCTTTTTTCGATCTACGGTGTGCTTGAAAGCCGCCCGCGGCACGCCCGGGCTCAAAAATAGAGCTTGACAGAGAAACTATATTTTCTTAAAATAATCTGTTCATCATTTGCTCGGCGTCCCTCGGGACCGGGCCGCACAAAGGAGGAGAGACGTTATGCTCGTACGCGTTAAAATCGAACGCGTTACTTTGGATACTGCCACCAGTCGATTTGTGGTCATCTTGAAGGATGAAAAACAGAATCGTTGGCTTCCTATTGTCGTCGGTTCGACCGAGGCACAAGCCATTGCCCTGCAACTTGAGAACATCGCGCCGCCACGGCCGCTGACCCACGATCTGATTCGCAATCTGCTGGATGTCATCCAGGTACGCGTGACGCGGGTCGTGGTCAACGACCTGCGTGAAAACACCTATTACGCCCTGATCAATCTGCTGCTGGACAATGAGAGCAAGGACATCGACGCCCGTCCCAGCGACGCCATCGCCGTGGCGCTGCGCATGAAGGCGCCCATCTATGTGGAGGATGAGGTGATGCGCAAAGCCGCTATTGTGGAAGGCGAAACGCCGATCATCGACATCGACGATGATGTCACCGAAGGCGACCGGCTCGAGCAGCTGAACATCGAGCTCAACAACGCGGTGCAGGACGAGCGCTATGAAGAGGCTGCCCGCATTCGCGATGAGATAAAAAAAGTCAAGGCCAGTTTTCGCGAGAAAACCAGCTCCTGACGGCTTTCCGTTTCATGGAGGTTCGGTCGACATCCCCCCCTTCGTGTGCGGCTTTCCGGCCTCCTGCGGGAGGCCTTTTTTTTGTTCCCAGGAAGGAGATCCTCAATGGCATCGGGCCGGGCCGCACGTTCACCATGGTCGTTCATCCCCACACTCTACTTTGCTCAAGGCATCCCCTACGTGCTGGTCAACACGGTCTCGGTGATCATGTACAAAAAAATGGGCGTCTCCAACCAGGTGATCGGCCTGACCAGCATCCTCTATCTGCCCTGGGTGATCAAAATGCTCTGGGGACCTTTTGTCGATTCCTATTCCACTAAGCGGAAATGGATCCTGCTCACCCAGAGTACGCTGGCCGTCCTGTTTCTCATTATCGCCCTGTCCACCAACCTGTCCGCCTTTCTTCTCCTCTCCCTGGCGATTTTCATCCTGGTGGCTTTTACCTCCGCCACCCATGACATCGCTGCCGATGGTTTTTATATGCTGGCGCTGGACCAGAAACAGCAGGCGTTCTTTGTCGGCATCCGTTCAACCTTTTTCCGTCTGGCCATGGTCTTTGGTTCCGGCCTGCTGGTGATGCTCGCCGGCCAGCTGGAGGCCTCCATGCCGATCGCCTCCACCTGGACGGTTGTTTTCATCGTCAGCAGCGCCCTCTTTCTACTGGTCTTTTTCTATCATCGCTTTTTTCTGCCCTATCCAGCCGAAGACCGTCCGGAACGTAAGAAAGAGGAGGAGCTGACCTTTCTGGAGATCTTTGCCGATTATTTCAAACAGCCTAAAATAATCGCCATCATCTCCTTCATTCTACTCTACCGGGTGGGCGAAGCGATTCTGCTCAAGATGGCCGCACCGTTTCTATTGGATGATCCGAGTCAGGGAGGACTGGGACTGCCCACCACCACAGTGGGCTTTATCTACGGGACCGTCGGCGTCTTGGGGCTGACGTTTGGCGGCATTCTCGGCGGATGGGTCATCGCCCGGTTCGGGCTGCGCAAGTGCGTCTGGCCCATGGCCCTGTGCCTCAACCTTCCCAACGCAGTCTATATCTATATGGCCTACGTCCGGCCATCGGTCGCCGTAGTGGGCGCGCTCGTAGGCCTGGAGCAGTTCGCCTATGGCCTTGGCTTTACATCCATGATGGTGTTCATGATGTACGTTTCCCGAGGTCCCTACAAGACCTCGCATTTTGCCATTTCCACCGGGTTCATGGCCCTGGGCATGATGCTCCCGGGTTTCCTCAGCGGCTATCTGCAGGCTTGGCTGGGCTATTTTCACTTTTTTGTTTTGGTGATCTGTCTGACGCTTCCTTCGTTGGCGGTCATTTTTTTCATCCCTCTGCAATCGTCCGAGCCCGACCCCGAGAGCGCGGTTATCGGTCAACCCTCCCAGACGCGGGACGGTAAGGCGGCACGATGAACCGGACCGGACTCTTGTTACTGGTCTGCTCCTCGCTTTGGGCACAGACCGGTAAAATTCAACTGGGCGTCGATGTGCTTCTGTCCGAGCAAATGGATCTGCTGCATGGCAAGCGTGTGGGTTTGATCACCAATCAGACCGGCCTGACCTCCAATCACGTCAGCACAGTGGACGCTCTGTTCGCAGTCTCCAAGCTCACCGCCCTGTTCGGGCCTGAGCACGGAGTGCGTGGCGATGAAGCCGGCGGCAAAAACATTTCGGGCTCCGTGGACGCCAAGACCGGGGTGCCGGTGCACAGCCTCTACGGCAAGACGCACAAACCCACCCCTGCCATGCTCTCCAAGGTCGATGTGCTGGTCTATGACATTCAGGACATCGGCTCGCGCGCCTACACCTACATCTATACCATGGCTCTGAGCATGGAAGCAGCTAAAGAGCGGGGCATCCCTTTTATCGTCCTCGATCGTCCCAATCCTCTGGGCGGAGAGCGGGTGGAAGGCCCGGTGTTGGATCCAGCCTTTAAATCCTTCATCGGCCTTTATCCGATTCCCTATCTCTATGGGATGACCGTTGGAGAATTGGCGCTGTATTTCAACTATGAGTGCGGCATCGATGCCCAGCTGATCGTGGTGCCGATGAAAGGATGGCAACGCAGCATGGTGTTCAGCGATACCGGTGTGTTATGGGTTCCCACATCACCGCATATTCCCCATGCACAGACGCCATTCTATTGCGCAGCCGTCGGCTGCATCGGCGAACTGGGCACTCTCAGCGAGGGGGTCGGATGGCCGGCGCCCTTTGAACTGATCGGCGCGCCGTGGATGGATGGCCGGCGACTGGCGGATGAGCTGAACAGCCGCAATCTAGCCGGCGTTTTTTTTCGCCCGGTCCAGTACCGCCCTTTTTACCACTCTTTCAAGGAGCAGCCGGTGCAGGGCGTACAGCTGCATATTCTGGACGTTCAGGTGTTTCAACCCATGACTGCGCAGATTCATCTGCTCGATGCGGTGCAGCGCCTGTTTCCGCAGAACGATTTTTTTGCCACCGACCGGATCGGCAGTTTCGACAGGGCCATGGGCACGGATCAGGTGCGCCTGCAGATCAAGCAGGGAAAATCGCCGAACGAGATCATCGCGTCATGGCAGCAAGATCTTGTTATTTATAAACAAAAGAGAGAGCGTTTTCTCCTCTACCGCTGAGGGGGAGCTATTCCGGCCATCGCGGCCTGCCGATCGCGCCCGCCTGAAGTAAAAAAAATGTTTTACCTGTCAATAAAAATTATTATAT
>CAZKQR010000301.1:0-5646 GCA_964554965.1 uncultured Cytophagia bacterium
GAATGCATTTTTCATAGGGGAGAAATTCCGCCACCGGAAAAACCGGTGCACTGTCGTCAAGGCCTTGAAGCCTGATCGCGATATAGGGCGTTGAATCCAACAGCCACTTTGGAATGTCTGTCCTTTGCCAAAGCGCCTTTCCCCACCTTTGTGCGAGACTCCATGTTCGATAGATTTCCGCTGCGCTATACCAATCGCCGGTAAAGCTGCACAGGACGGTCTCATACTCCAGCTGCCGATCGCCGTTTTGCGGCCAATCGCCTATATGGGCCACGCCAAGTCGAATGCCGGGTTCACGATGAACCGCCTGAATCCGTTTGATATGTCCGTTGGCGTCTTCGCAGGCCAGATAGAGTCCTGCGCGATCATTATGCAAGGCGATAAACTGAGCGAACTGCAGTCCCGGGTAATGGTTCCATGTGGCATAGGTCCGGTAGAGCCCCGAACAGCCGCTTTCCCGCGTAACGGCCCAGACGTCCATACAATCCGGACCCAGCATCTCCCTGGTGGGCGCGGGTATCAGCTTGCTGAAATTAAACGGAAGCAGCAATCTCTCTGATCCCGTCTGCCCGCCCAGATCATAGGGGCAAACAATGAAGGGATATTGCACCGAGACGATTTCCAGGCCGCTGTGATTCTGCATCTTGATGTTCCAGCGGACGAATGGATCTGAGGTGGAAGCCGTTACACGGATGGTCACCGCCAGATCCAGCTCCGGCGGGTAGTGATAGACCGCCTGAGCCGTGGTCCCCTGCGGCAGGACTTCCCGGCTGACGACGATAGAGGCGGCCTGAAGCGAGGAAAGACTCTGGTATTCTCTGGCCTCATCCAGATACTGGATGAGAAAGACGGGATGTTCGGGCCGTGAGACGATAAATTCCTGTTCTCCGGCTGATTTTGACCGGAAGGAAACCAGACGCAGCGTTTCGCTGTCCAGGTGCAACAGGTCCTTCTGAGATTCAAGCGTCAGCCATTTTCTATTCATCGAGCTATCATTCCTTCCGTTGCGCTGGGCAAGCAAAGTGTAGGTACATCAAGAATTCAAGGTTCAGGTGATTCGTCCATACGGTTTAAATATACTTTTTTATCGATCCGGGAGCAAGTCATTTGTAACTGCACCGGCGCTGTGAACCACCAACACGGTTACAGTCCGTTACTCTGCGCTATTCTTTCTACGCCGGTTGACCATTCAGCGCCATATCCTCTTTACCGGCTTAATGATTGTGCTTGATTTTCAAACCCTGGTTGGCTATTTTACTTTCGGGTACATCAATTTTATAAACGATCAATCAATCATTCATGACAAAAACGGTCTCTTATGAATTCTGAATCACAGACTCGTCTGTCGCCCCTGGCGGAAAGAGTGACTTCGGTCGATTTCTTTCGTGGATTTACCATGTTTCTTTTGGCCGGCGAAGCCTCCCATCTTTTTGGCAAACTGCAAAAGATCGACAACGGCTTTTTTCGGTTCCTCGGAACCCAACTCGAACATCATGAGTGGAACGGCCTGCATTTCTGGGATCTGATCCAGCCCTTCTTTATGTTTATCGTCGGGGTGGCCATTCCGTTTGCCGTTGCCAACCGGATGAAGAAAGGCGACAGCCTGAGCACGATCAACCGGCATGCCTTTAAACGATCCTTGCTGTTGTTGTTCTTTGGCTGGGCTTTGTATTTTATTGAGGCCGATCACCTGGTTTTCCGTTTTCAGAATGTGCTGGCGCAGTTATCGGTCACCTACCTCGTTGCCTTTTTGATAAGGAACAAAAGCTTTGCCTTTCAGCTCCTTTTTACCTTGATCCTTCTGCTCCTCATCGATCTGGCCTACCGTTTCTTTCCGGTCGCCGGTTTTAATCAGCCGTGGGCGCCTTATCAGAACCTCGGAGCCTGGTTCAACAACACCATAGAAGGCGTCGACAAGGCAAGCATTTGGGCGACTCTCAACTTTGTCTCGACGACCGCGCACACGGTGTGGGGCGTCCTCTGCGGCAGGCTTCTGATGAGTGAGAAATCCGTAAAGGAGAAAATGACGCTGATGATCATCGCCGGCGTATCCGCCCTGGTAATCGGCTATGCGCTCGATCTTTTTCACATCACCCCCATCATTAAAAAAATTGCCACCGCCTCTTTCGTGTTCGCCGGCGGGGGATGGACCATTCTGGTGCTGTGCCTTTGCTACTGGCTGATCGATGTTAAAAAGCTGTTTCCCAGGTTGGCATGGTTTTTTATTGTGGTGGGGATGAACAGCATCTTTATCTATATCTTTTTTCATATCGGCAGTGGTGATCTGATTGAAAAGATGATCGGTCCGTTTGTCAAGCTGTTCTTTTCTTGGGGTGGCGAGCTAACCGTCAGCATACTGACCAGTCTGGGCGTCTGGGCCGGATTCTGGTATGTGTGCTATTGGCTGTATAAGAATAAGATATTTATCAAGATTTGAATCGAGGGGATTCCGAGCCTGTCGGGGCAATTCCTGGGCGTTGCCCAGGGCTGTTATTTCACCGCCATGACCATCGCAAAGGTCCGGTGAGCATCTTGCGCTTCTTCGATGGTTGTGTATCTGAATCCGGCCTGTCTTAATGCGGCCAACACCTCCTCGTTGGCGTACGTGCGGATGCCCGGATTGGCAAACCCCCTTTTATCCAGATCCGCTTTACTGGTGAACGTCAGCACCAAAAACCCATGGATCCGTAAAACTCTGTGGATCTCTGCGAGGCCCGCCCCTAAATCCGTCCAGTAAAATAGTGAATTGATCGAGCAGGCTTTGTCAAAATAACCGGCAGAAAACGGCAGCTGTTCTACCGTGCTGTGATGCAGATGCAGAACACCACTTTCAATCTGCTTGGGGAATTTCTTCCGAGCCTGTTCCACCATAATCGGCGAGGCATCAACGCCGACAACCGAACCCGCCGCAACCACAGGCAGAATCTTTTTAAGCAGATAACCGCCGCCAAATCCGACTTCGAGGATCCGATCATTGTTAAGGGCATGCAGATGCACAAACGTGCTCTCGTTCAAAGCCCGGTTATGCCGGTTCCACAGCCTGCCGATGAGATATTTACCCACCAAACCGGAGGGACGAACCAGTTGGTTCGACAGAGCTTTTTTGATCATCATCTGCCAGTACGTTTCAGGGCACTTTCACGTCTTGCACCGTAACCAGTCGCACTGGTCCCAATAATCCGGATTCGACCAGTGCGTCATTTCTGTTCCACAACCGATACGTCGTAAAGCTTGAGCGGCCGGTCGGGCTGGGTTTGTTTTCCATAACCCATGGCGGCCAGGATTTGAGCGTGCCGTCGGCATTGCGGTCACTGTCCTCCGGCAACTGCTCGTCGCCGATCTGCCGGTTTACCCATAGATTCGTGATCTTGATGTCAAGGACGTTTTCGCCGCTCTGCAAAGCATCGGTCACGTCCATTCGAAAAGGGTCGCGCCAAAGCGTGCCGAGCTCGTTTCCGTTCAGAGTCACCTGGGCCATCACGGCCACTCGGCCCAGGTCTAAATAGTACCGCCTGTTTTCTTCTTTGCTTTGCAGCGTAAAGGCGGTGTGATATGCGGCGGCTCCGGAGAAATAGCCCACATCCGCATCGCTGTGGTTAGTCCAGGAAAAGAGCGTGTCGCTGTTCACCTGTTGTTCGCTGCCGTTCCTGACTGGAAAAGAGATTCGCCAGGGACCGGCAATCTCTACGGGCGCGGGCAGTTCGATGTCCAGAGTCTGGATTTTATTTTCGCTTTTTATTTTATACCGCCCGGACTGGCCCGCCCGCAATACAATTTTGCGCTGTTTATCGACCATCAACTCGCAAGATGGGGGATGGCTATCCGCTAGCACAGGCTGGCCGTCCCGTTCGATGGATTCAATGCGCGCCTTTCCTCTCGTACGAAAGAGGACGAATAGGGACCCACTGGGTTCCAGCGATAACGGCATCGTGGTCAGACCGTTCTGCTCCTGAAAGATCGGCTGCGGCCGGATCTCGCCGGTAAGGGGGTTCCACAACTCCGGCGTTCTGCCGCTAACGCGGAACGTACAGTTGGCCCCATGCCAGGCGTTGGTACGATTGGAAACAAAATAGAGATCCATGTCGTCGATGCGACGGTGGACATAGCGGAACGAGGAATCCGCGGTAAAATCGGGCGCTACACCCATTTTTTGCAGCACGCCGGCGATGGCTTCAAATTTGGGATAGACATAGATCGGAGTTTTAAGCCACACGTCCGGCACCGGAAACGGCTTCATGCCCAGAGGGCCGACCTCCATGGCCGGCCTCCAGCCAGGGGCATTTTTATCTGTACGCCAGTGCGGTTGTACCTGGCGTGTACTTGTCCATTGCGAATCGGACAGAACGACCAGGGAATCGCCGTGGCTGTACGTGATCACCAGCTTGGCGATCAGAGCGGCCGGGTTTGCATAATCGTGCGCATTTTCGCCTTCCACCGTCAGCCAATTTTCCCCGGGCTTGAGCCGGCTTGTGACGTCAAATTTAAACGCCTCGGTGGCGTTGGCGCCGGAGCCGACAAGATGATCATTTATCCATAAGGTGAAACGGTTGTCGGCGGTAATCACTATTTTACTCGAAACGATGCGTTGGTGTGCATTCAGGACAAAGCGACGACGGAAATAGCACTTGCCGACTGTCGCCGCTTCCGCCGGGTTGCCTTCAGCGAACCAGATCCATTTCGCATCCTTCAGTGGGCTCAACCATTCTGCTCTAAAAATGGAGGAAGTGAAAGCGTCCTCCCAGATGACGCGGCCTTTTCCGACACGATGCCCGGCGCCGGCAGATTCGCCGACGGTTTTGCCCCACAAATCGGCGGCCAGTCCTTGTACCTCTTGATCGCATTGCGGATAATCGCTGAGACTGGGAGAAGCAGATGGCGGCGGACCGAGCACCGTCACACCGGCCTGAACCAACTCCTTGATTTTAGCCAGCAAGGCCGGCGTCATCGTCTCCATCTGCGGCAAGACCAGCAAACGATACCTGGCGCCCTCGGGCAGGACCAGGCAGCCCTTTTCAACCTTTATGCGGGTGAGCAACACTTCCGCTGTGCAGCCGTCAAAATTATAACGGCTGCGTTCCGGCGTGTTGCCGGCGTACCCGGGCAGAGTGGGCGAGAACCGGCGCGGCGATCCTTCCGGCTGCAGATAACAGATGTCGGCCACGAAATGCCCTTGCTGCAGCAGGTACTGGCAACGGCTGAGATATTCATGCCATGGTTTGGATTGCTCCCACCAGGTTTGCGTGCGTTCATAATGCAAGCCCCACGGTCCCATGGACATACCAGGCCCATAATCGCGCCAGGGCTGCAACGCATAACGGTGAAATACAAAACGGTTGATGCCTTCGCAAAAGGCCCAGTCGCCCAGGGCCTTGACGTTGGCAGGATGGAGCAGCCATCGTTCGCCGTCTGAAGCGGTAAAGGCTTCGGCGCCGATGATCTGTTTGCCGTAGGTATGGGCTGCCGACGTCATCTCCGTGCAGCTGTAGGCCGTTTGGTTGCCCCAGGACCAGAATTCGGCCATGGGTTCGTCTGCCTGGCCGGCAAAGGTCATTTCATCACACGGCGCATCGTCATAGGCTTCGATGGAGAGTCGCAAGCCATGCTGATGCGCCAGGGTGCGAAACCGACCGGCATAATTTTCGATGA
>CAZKQR010000302.1:0-5640 GCA_964554965.1 uncultured Cytophagia bacterium
GTTCCAGTGCCTGGTGAACCCAGTCAGGAGATCCAGGAGGATAAACCACCCGCTGAGCGCAAACGCAAAAGCCGGGGCGGTCGCAGAAGACCATAAGGTTAAATTTGCAGCCATCCATCCCCTTCACATGCGGCTTGTACGCCGGGAAAGAGAGAAGCCATGAAATTGCGCAAAGGATCCATCCTGTTTCTGCTTGCCATCTCTATGCTGTTCAGCTGTCAGCGCAAACCCGTCACTGATCGCGTCTCGACGGTTTTCACCGCTTTTCAAAATCCCCCGGCCGAAATGCGCAGTGCACCTCTCTGGGTGTGGAACACGCGCGTCTCGAAAAACGACATCGACGAGCAGCTAATTGATTTTCGCGACCATGGTCTGGGCGGCGTCTTTATTCATCCGCGGCCCGGACTCATCACACCCTATCTCACGCCGGAATGGCTGGATCTGTGCACCTACACCGTTGCCAAGGGCAAAGAACTGGGCATGAAGGTGTGGATCTATGATGAAAACTCGTATCCCTCCGGTTTTGCCGGAGGCCATGTTCCTGCGCAGATGCCCGGCTCTCTGGTGAAAAGCCTGCAAATGACCAACGTGAAAAAGCTGCCTGGCCGTATAGAACAAAAACCGGTGTTGGTGCTGGCCGCCAAGGCCGACGGTTTTGAGAACATCACCGATCGATGGGAGCAGCAGGATTTCGGGCAAGGCGATTTCTACCTCTTTACCTATAAGGAACGAAATCCCAACCCTTGGTATGGTGGATTCAACTATGTGGACGTCATGCAGCGTGAGGTGACGGAGAAATTCATCGCCACCACCATGGAACCCTATCGGGCTGCCTTCGGCGAAGCTTTCGGCAACACCGTGCCCGGCGTTTTTCAGGATGAAGCGCATATCGCGCCGGCGGGCGACAGCACCTGCATCTCGTACACTCCCAAGCTGTTTGAAGCCTTTGCCGCGCGCTGGGGCTACGATCTCCGGCTGCATCTGCCCTCGCTCTATACCGACATCGGCGACTGGCGCCAGGTGCGGCATAATTACTATGCCACCCTGCTGGAGCTCTTTATCGACCATTGGGCCAAACCCTACGCCGAGTATTGCGAAAAAAATCAACTGTGGTTTACCGGCCATTACTGGGAGCATGGCTGGCCGTCTCCGCATCACGGCCCGGACAACATGGCCCTCGCATCCTATTCGCATATGCCGGGCATCGATATTCTTATGAACCAGTATCGGACCGACCCGGACGCACAGTTCGGCAACCACCGCGCCGTCAAAGAGATCCGCAGCGCCGCGAATCAGATGGGCTATAAACGGACCATGTCCGAAACCTACGGCGCGGCCGGCTGGGACCTCACTTTCTTTGACCAGAAACGCATCGGCGACTGGGAGTACGCCCTGGGCGTCAATTTCCTCAACCAACACCTCTCCTACATGACCATCATGGGAGCAAGAAAAAGGGATCATCCACAGTCGTTCTCCTATCACGAACCCTGGTGGCCTGCCTACAAATCACTGGCGGATTATTTCGGCCGCTTGTCCGTAGCCATGAGCAGCGGCAGGCAGGAGAACCGCATCCTGGTGCTGGAACCGACCACCACCGCCTGGATGCACTATGCCCGCTCAACCGCTCATCCCTGGATGGACTCCCTGGGGGTCTGTTTTCAAAATTTCGTCAATGAGCTGGAAAAACGGCAGATCGAATACGACCTGGGTTGTGAAGAGATCATGCGCCGCACTGCCGGCACGGATGGTAATCGTCTGCGCGTGGGCAAAGGCATCTATGATCTGGTCATTCTGCCGCCGATGACGGAAAATCTGGACAGCTCCACGGCTGAAATACTCGTTCAGTATGCGAATCAAAAGGGCCGCGTGCTCTCTTTCGGCGATCCAGGCTATATCGACGGCCGCGCCGATGAACGGATCGCGCAGTGCGGTAAAAAACACCCATCCACCTGGATGCAGGCAAAAGACAACAGCGGCTTGGACCTCATTGCCGACCTGCAGCCGCCGGCCCTCCGTTTCCTCGATCTCGTCCATCCTGAGACCCTGTTCCATCATCGCCGGGTTTTGAACGATGCCGAGCTCTTACTCCTGGTCAACAGTTCGGATTCAGTCACTGCGTCTGGAAAAATCAAACTGGCCAAGACCGGCGTAGAAGAATGGGATCTTTTTACCGGAACAGCCAAACCGTATCCGGTTGCCCGCGCTGGCAAACTGAACGAGCTTCGCTTTGCTTTGCCTCCAGCTGCAAGTCTGCTGTTGTGTTTGCGCTCCGGCGTGGCGAACGCGAAAGCAACGCCCGTCGGCCGGCCGGCGGTCATCCCTGCAGTGGATGCGCTGAACATTCGCCGTGAAACTCTGAACGCTCTAACCATCGACTATTGCGATCTCGTCATCAAGGGCAAGCGCGAAAAGGATCTCTATTTTTATGATGCGCAACGCAAAACCTTTCAGGCAAACGGCCTCAAAGGGAATCCATGGGACAGCGCCGTTCAGTATAAAACCAGCCTGCTGGGCCTGGACACCTTTGCACAGGGTTCCGGATTCGAAGCAGACTTTAACTTTACCTTGACAGCCGGCGTGGATGTCGCCTCTCTCCAGGTGGTGGTAGAACGGCCGCATCTATGGCAAGTGGCTGTCAACAACCGGCCGGTGACCAACACTAAAGACGCCTGGTGGCTGGACAAAAATTTCGCCGTCTACTCGATAGGCGATCTGTGCACAACCGGAAAAAACAGGATCACCCTGCGCAGCGACCGGTTCACCATCCACACAGAGCTGGAACCCGTGTACCTGCGCGGCAATTTCTCTCTTAAAGTACAGGATAAAGGTTTCGTTATAATCCCCGAAAAAGAGCTGACTTTGGGAAGCTGGAAAGATCTGGGTGCGCCTTTTTACAGCGATGGCGTCGTCTACAGCCACTCTTATGAGATAGCGTCCGCAGCGAATGCACGATACAAAGTCTGTCTGGGCAATTGGCAAGGGACGTTCGCCCGGGTTCTGGTCAACGGTGAACAGGCCGGCATCATCGCCTTCCAACCCGCAGAGCTGGATATAAGCCGTCTGCTGCAATCAGGACGAAACCAGGTCGAGGTGATCGTTTGCGGCAGCTTGAAAAATCTGTTGGGACCCCATCATAATGAGGACGAACCGGGAGCAGCCTGGCCGCGCATGTTTCAACGCGGCGCGGCCAAAGGCTATCCAGCCGGCAACGCCTATCGTGTAATGGACTACGGCCTGATGGAGGATTTCCGCCTGGTTCGCAGCGAATAACAGTGGAGCCGGCCGGCCATGGTTAGAATGCGCAGCCTTTCACCTCTCTGGTGCACGATGATCCTGCTGGCCGCTGTGCCTCGGCCCGGCAACTGCGCCGAGGCACGCTCGCAGCCGCGGTTCATCCATTTCACCAGCGACCAGGGGCTTTCGCACAGCAAAGTCAACTGCATCACTCAGGATTCACATGGCTTTTTGTGGATCGGCACCAACGAAGGTCTGTGCCGGTATGATGGCATCACCTTTGTTCCGTTTCGCTGGAAACCTATGGATACGCAGGGGATTTCAGCGCCCCTGGTGCGAGCCCTGCATGGCGATCGCCTGGGGCGGCTGTGGATCGGCATGGAAAGCGGCGGCCTGGATTGTCTGCACACTACCACGATGCACATGGAACACGTGGCAACGGATTCCGCTGAATCCGCGGCTCAGCAGACCGGGTACGACGTCAATGGCATCATCGAGGATCAAGCCGGCGATCTGTGGTTAGCGACCAACCGCGGCCTGCGCCACTTTAATCCGAAGCAAAAAAAATATGACACTTACCTGCCTGCAGAACTGGCCGACTCCTCTGCTCGGTTGATCACCGTCAACGTGCTGCTGCAGGATCGCAATGGTATGCTCTGGCTGGGAACCCTGGCCTCAGGTCTGTGGCGTTTCGATCCCGGAGTGAAACGCTTTACCTGTTTCCGCCATGATCCACGCGATCCGCGCAGCCTGGGCGACAACGACATCCGCTCTCTGCATCAGGATTCCGCAGGCCGCCTGTGGATCGGCACCAATTTGGGCGGGCTCAACCTGTTCCATCCGGCGGACAGCTCGTTCGAGCACATCGCCATCAATCCCAACAATCCTGAGAGCACCACGATCCGCGCTCTTTTAGAAGACGGTCCGAATCATCTCCTGCTGGGAAACCGAAGCGGCATCTACCGGCTCCAGCCGGAGACCGGCGTCTATGAGCGTTATGAGCATGATCCGAACGATCCCAAGGCGCTGAGCCACAACTCTGTCCAGTGTTTTTATCGCGATTCCGACGGCGATCTATGGATCGGCACACGCGATGGTCTGAATTACCTCAACCAGCAGAGCAACCTGTTCGACCACATTCAAGCCCGGTCGAATGATCATCGTTTTCTCAACAACAAGGTGGTCTACGCCCTGCTGCAGGACCGACAGGGGGACATCTGGGTCGGAACCGAAGAGGGCGGCATCAATCGCAGGCATCACGACACCGGCCTCTTCACCTATTACAAGCATGAACCGGACAATCCGCACAGTCTGTCTGTCAATAATATCAAAGCGCTGGTCAGCGATCGCACCGGGGATATCTGGGCAGGCACCTTCCGCGGCGGTTTGAACGTTTTGCATGTGCGCAGTGGAAGATGCACGGTTCACCGGCATCAAGAGGGTTTGTCCAACAGTCCAGCGAGCAATGATATTCTTACTTTACTGGCGGACCGGGACGGCGACATTTGGATCGGCACCACGGACGCCGGCCTGGAGGTGTACAACAGCCGCACCGCCCGGTTCGAGCACTGGCCGTCGCAGAAATCTCTGTGCACGTATACGCTGATCTCCGCGCTCATGCAGGATCGCAGCGGAGCCATCTGGGTGGGATCAGACAACGGCCGGTTGGGGCAGCTGGACAAGAGAACACGCACCTTTACAGAATACCGTCTGGTAAACGAGAATGCCGCCGCGGTTGAAGTGCGTGTCGTGTTTCAGGACCACGCGGAAGAGATCTGGGTCGGTACGCTGGGCGCCGGCCTGTTCCGCCTGAACCCAAAGACCGGACAGTTCCGCCGCTACAGCGATGAAGATGGCCTGCCCGGCAACGTCGTCTACGGCATCCTTGAGGACGAACAGCGCCGGCTCTGGTTAAGCACCACCGATGGGTTGGTTCGCTTTGACCCGGCCGACGGCCGAAGCATCGCCTTTACCAAAGAGAACGGGCTGCAGAGCAATCAGTTCTGCTATAACGCCTATCTGAAAAGCCGGGATGAAAAAATGTATTTCGGCGGGATCAACGGCTTCACGGTGTTTGATCCGCAGGCGATCAAACAAAAGGAGAAATGCCCGACCGTGATTCTGACCGGTCTACGGGTGAACAACAAACCGGTGTACGTCGGCTCAGAGGATGGGTTGCTGTACAAGTCCATCACGGATACGGATCACCTCCTCCTCTCCCACCGCCATGCGGTCTTTTCCATTGAATTTGCCGCGCTCAGTTATGCCGTCAGCTCCAAGAATCGCTATCAATACAAACTGGAAGGATTTGACCTGGATTGGAACGACATCGGCCATCAGCACGTGGCCACCTACACCAATCTCAATCCAGGAAAATACACCTTGCGCGTCAAAGCGGCGAACAGC
>CAZKQR010000303.1:0-5632 GCA_964554965.1 uncultured Cytophagia bacterium
TCAACCCTGCCGCAAGTCTTATACGCTAGAGGATGCCGACGGCCATGTGATCACAACAGGCAGGCATCTTTTGTCGTTGAAGGATCTCAACGCCACAGAGCATCTGGACGCCCTGGTGGAGGCCGGCATCACCAGCTTCAAAATCGAAGGCCGGCTCAAAGACACGGCTTATGTGACCAACGTGGTAAGCCACTACCGCCGCTTGTTGGACGAGTTGATCCAGCGAAAGAATATACGCCGGGCTTCCTCCGGCGTCTCGATGGCCGACTTTGAGCCTGATCTCAGCAAAACGTTTAACCGGGGCTATACCGATTATTTTCTTACCAGCCGTAAAAAGATGGCGGCCATGGAAGCGGCAGGCTCCATCGGTGAGCCGCTGGGAAAAATTGCCCACATGGGGAGCGATCACTTTATAGTAAAAGGGGCGAACACTCTATCAGCAGGAGACGGCCTCTGTTTCCGCGATCCCCAGCGCCTCTGGCAGGGCACCTATGTCAACCGGGTGCAGGACGGCCGCATCTATCCGGATAAAATGAAAGGTTTGACCGCCGGTCTGGAGCTGTTCCGCAGCCATGATCACAGGTTCCTCCGCAGCCTGGAAAAAAGCCGCGTTTATCGCACCATCCGCCTGCGGATGAGCTGGCGCGAAATCCCCACGGGATTCAGCCTGGAGGCAACGGATGAAGATGGAATTTCCGTCTCCATTGAATGGCAGACGGAAAAGCAGATCGCGCGCGATCAAGAGATGGCGAAAAAGCAGATCCACGAGCATGTGAGCAGATTGGGCGATACCTATTTTTCCTGTGAGGCGCTGACGCTCGAGACGGACCCGTGTTTTTTCCTCCCGGCCTCGGACTTGAACAACGTCCGCCGCCGCATGGTGGAAGCCCTGATCCAGGAACGGGAGCGTCGTTTCTTGCGCCGCACCGTCACGCGGGAGACCAACGACACCCCCTATCCGGAACCGTTAACCGATTTTCGCGCCAATGTTCTCAACCGCAAGGCTGCTGAATTTTACCGCTGTCATGGAATCACTCACGTGGTCCCGGGAGCTGAGGCCGGAAAGGATCTGACCGGTGAGATCGTCATGACCGCCCGGTATTGTATCCGCTACGAACTGGACCTCTGTGGAACTCGGCTGGCCCAACGCCGGTTCAAGGAGCCGCTGTTTCTGAAAGACGAACAGGGTAATCGTTTCCAGCTGATCTTTGATTGCCACGACTGTCGCATGCATGTTCAACTGGAAACTAAATCCCAAACCCTCTGACCTGCCACTTAACAGGAAAGGATCACTGCAATGCGCAATCTGCTGTTTTTAGCCATGAGCGGGGTCATGTTATCCATGGCCTTCCAGGCTATGGCGCAAATTCCCGGCAAATGGAAAAACCATGACACCAGAAGGCCCGAACGCCCGACGGTCATCCCGGCGCTTCCCAGCACGCCGGACCATCCGGGCAAAGCACCCTCGGACGCCCTGGTGCTGTTCGACGGCAAAGACCTGTCACAATGGGTTGATGAAAAAGGCCAACCCAGCAAATGGATTTTCCGCGACGGCTATATGGAATGCGTCAAAGGAAGCGGCTTCATCTACAGTAAAGAAAAATTCGGCAGCTGTCAGCTGCACGTGGAATTCGCCACTCCAACCAAAGTGGAGGGCGAAGGACAGGGGCGCGGCAACAGCGGCGTTTTCCTCATGAATCTGTATGAAGTGCAGGTGCTGGACTCGTACAACAACAAAACTTACAGCGACGGCCAGTGCGCTGCGATCTATGGCCAATATCCGCCTCTGGTCAATGCTTCCCTGGCGCCGGGCCAGTGGCAAACCTACGATATTGTATTCCATCGGCCCCGATTCGACGATCGCGGCAATCTGGCCGCCAAAGCGGCCATCACCGTGTTCCACAACCAGGTGCTGGTTCAGGATCATGTGGAGTTGCTCGGCCCTACGACGTGGATGGCGCGGCCGGGCTATAGCCCGCATGCGGACAAATTGCCCCTCGGATTACAGGATCACGGCAATCCGGTTCGTTATCGCAACATCTGGATTCGTGAATTGGCGGACGACGGAGAGATACCCGGAGATGCGTACACCCTGGCGCCTGATAAAGTGATAGCGTTGAAAGCAGAGCTGCTGGAGCGCTATGCAGGCGTCTATCAATTCCCCTCCGGCGGAACGCATACCATCATCAGAGAGGGCGACAAGCTGTATCTCAGCATGTATAAAGGGCAAAAAGCGGAAATCCGGCCGGAATCGGAAACCCGATTCAACGCAACCATTCTCGATGTGGTGCTCGACTTTGCTTTGAACAGCCGAGGTCAGGTGGAGAGCATGACCGTGCGGCACAGTGGAAGCGCCGGCACAGCGAAAAAGAACCTGTAAAAAAAAAGCCGGCAAAGAAAGCCGGCTTTTTTTTATTGTGGATAGTTTTTCGATTTGACAAAGACCAGAATGATGGACTGGATCACCGTAGCGATCATCAGAATCAGCGACGCATAGATCACGTACAGACTGATCGTCGGATACGGCTTGGCCAGCAGAATAGCGGCGATGAACAGCACCACATATTCAACACGAAAGGCGAAACGCCAGATCACTTTTTCAGTGGGATCCGGAACCGCTCCCCGATGATTGGCATAGGCCACGATAAAGGGCGGCAACAGGGTGAAGAACAACAGCAGAAACAACAGGATCTCCAGCGGAAGGATCGGCTGCGGCAGATCCAAAAAGAACAGGCTTAAAATCATCAGCATATCCACAAACCGGTCGATGGTGCCGTCCCAAAAAGCGCCCAGTTTGGTAACACACCCGTTCAATCGCGCCACTTTACCATCCACCACATCCAGGACAGCTCCCACCGTGAACAGGACGGTGGCCAGCACCGGACGATGGATCACCACGGCATAAAAAGCGATTAACACCACGAAAAAGGAAAGAGTGGTCCAGGTGTTGGGAGATAGAAAGCGGAACGTCTTGCCCACCCAACGCTCCAGACGCGGCATATCGATGAATTCTTTGATCATGCATTCCTCGCGATTAATTAGAGGATGTTAGGATTTGATAAGTTGTTTGAGACGCGACATCCGTTGTTTCATAAGCCGCCGCTGGGGAGAAAATAAAAAGCATAAAAAGAAAACAAGCGTCGCGGTCATGACAATGGCGGCGCCGGAGGCGACGTTCAGCCAGATCGATATAAACAGTCCCAGCCAGGACGCGCCGACTCCGATCCCCACGGAGAGCCACATCATCTTTTTAAAATCATCGGTCAGCAGAAAGGCCGAGGCGGCGGGTGTGACGATCAAGGCGGAAACCAGCACCACGCCCACGCTCTTGATGGAGAGCACCACGGTCAAAGCCACCAGCGTCAACATCAGCAGGTTGAGCGTCCGCACCGGCAGTCCCACCACTCGCGCCATTTCCGGATCAAAGGTCAGCAGGAGAAATTCTTTGTAGAAAAGCGCAATCAGGCCGAGGACCACCAGGCCCAGTATCAGACTGGTGTAGAGGTCAAAGCGGCTCACGGCCAGAATATTGCCGAAAATATAGCCGTACATGTCAACGTTGTAGCCGCGCATTAATCCGATCAACAGCACGCCGAACGCCATGGTCGAGGCGAAAAAGATGCCCACCGCCGTGTCCTCGCGGATCTTTTGCCCTTCACTGACAAAGGCGATGGCCCAGGCGGTCAAAGTGCAAAAAAGGACGGTGGTGAAAAACGGATTGATGCCGAAAATAAAACCCAGGGCGACGCCGCCGAATGAAGCATGCGCGATGCCGGCGCCGATAAAGGACATGCTGCGCAAAACCACATACACCCCGATCAGCGCACACAGGGCGCCGATCAGAGTGGCAGACCACAACGCCCGCTGCATGAAAGTGTAACCCAGAATCTCCATCACTCGTCCATCCGCTTTCTGTTCAGCGGAACGTCAGATTGTTCATGCGACACCACCAGATGCGGTACATCGCCGTGGCGGAAGAACATGGCGTCGCAGCCGTACATGCCTTCCAGGGTGTCCCGGTTCAGCACTTCGTGGGGCAGGCCATGCGCCACCAGCCGGCGATTCAGGCAGGCCACTGCCGTCACATAGCGTGAAACCACGCCGACATCGTGCGACACGATGACCAGTGTGCTTGAAAGTTTGGAGTGCATTTGGTGCAGCCAGGCGTAAAAACTTTCAGACGCGCCCACGTCCAGCGCCGCCGTCGGTTCGTCCAACAACAACAGGTCAGGCATCAGCGCCAGTGCGCGGGCGATCAGAACCCGTTGCCGTTGTCCTCCACTCAACTGGCCGATCTGGCGGTCCGCCAGGTCCTCAAGATCCACCAGCTGTAAAGCCTGGTCCACGGCCTCCTGATCATGCCGGCCTGGACGCCTGGCCAGTCCGATTTTACCGCACCGGCCCAACATCACCACCTCGCGGACTCGAATGGGAAAATACATATCAATGCGACTGTGCTGCGGCACGTATCCGATTCGCTGGCGGACATCGCCCAGACGATCCACCGGCCGGCCGAACACCGTAACGGAGCCGGATAACAAGGGCAGCAGGCCCACCATGGCCCTCAGCATCGTGGTCTTGCCGGATCCGTTAGGCCCCAGAATGCCCCAAAACTCGCCTGCTTTGATGCGCAAGCTGACATCTTCCAATGCCAGTTTGTCCTGATAGGCCACAAACAGGTTCTGCAGATCTACGATGGTTGCCGGTTGATCAGACACAGTTACCTCAAAGCCTTGGCCATCTGCGCCACATTGGTGCGCAGCAGGGATACATATGAATAGCCTTCCTCATCCGAACCGAGAGGATCCAGAACCAGAACCCGGGCGCCGCTCTCTGCAGCAATCATTTCGGTGATCTTGAGCGGAAATTGCTGTTCAGCGAAAATAGCCCGGACTTGCAGCCGTTTGGCCAACCCGATGATCTCAGCCGCTTCGCTGGGACTGGGCTCAAAACCCGGCCGCTTTTCAATGACCGCCGCCTGCTGCAGATGATACCGCTCGCTGAAATAATTCCACGAAGGGTGAAAACAGATAAAGCGGCGCTCCTGCCAGCCGGCGATCTCGCGGCGGATCTCCTCATCCAGGTCGTGCAATACTTTTTGATAACGGTCGGATCGGTCACGGTACGCCTGCGCCTGAGAGGGATCCAGACGCATCAGCGCCTCGGTGATCCTTTCCACCTGCCGGGCAGCATATAGGGGATCGAGCCACACATGCGGATTGCCCTCGGCGTGATCCTCATCCTGCAATACGGGAATGCCCTGCGAAACGGTGAGCACCTGCAGAGCGCTAGAGGAATAATTGTCCGCCACTTTATCGGCCCAATACTCCAGCCCCAAGCCGTTCAACACCAGCAGCCGGGCGCCGCCGATCCGGAGCAACAGCTGCGGATCCAGTTCAAACGTATGCGGATTGGCGCCCGAGGGAACCACGCTAAAAACCGACACCCGCTCCCCTCCCACCTGCCGGCAAAGATCAGCCAGCGGGGCGATGCTGGCGGCGATGATCAGGCGATCGTCGGTTTTTTCCTGCTGACGGCAAGCGATCAGCAGCGCAAGTAACAGGAACAGCCCTTTAGCTTTTTTCATCATTCACCGTTTTTTTGCGTGGATGCATGAGCCGAGTGTACAAAC
>CAZKQR010000304.1:0-5630 GCA_964554965.1 uncultured Cytophagia bacterium
CAGGTGGGACGATGAACAAAAGACCGGATTGGCAGGCGCTGGAGCGGTTTATTGCTGCGAAAAAACGAGTGATCATCACCACCCATGTGCATCCCGATGGAGACGCGATCGGCAGTGAGGTGGCCATGGCAGAGTATTGCCGGCTGCGCGGCTGCGAGCCGGTCATCCTGAATCAGGATCCGACGCCGGAATTTTTCCGCTCTGTGGATGTGAACCGGGAGATCCGCTGTTTTGTGGCCGAGCCGCACGCCGGTTGGATCCGCTCGGCGGACGGCTGCGTGGTGGTCGATATGAGCGACTGGGCGCGGCTGCGGGAAATGGGGCGGTTGCTGCGGCAACACCGGATCCCGGTGGCCTGCGTGGATCACCATATCCCCACCGATGTGCTTGGCGCGGTGCAGTTTAACCTTCAGGAGGCTTCATCCGCCGGTGAAGTGCTCTACCGTTTTTTCAAAGATCGCAAAGTCAAAATGACGCTGACCATGGTCAATGCCCTGTACATGTGCGTGCTGACGGATACCGGTTCCTTTCGCTATTCGAATACGACGCCCTATGCGCTGCGCATGGCCGCGGACCTGGTTCGCCGGGGCGCCGAGTTCCAGCAGATCTATGAGATGGTGTATGAGAACGAATCGCGCGCTCGAACCGAACTCAAAGGCCGCCTGCTCGCTGAACTGCAATTCGAATGCGGCAATCAGCTGGCTTATTTCAGTGTGACCAAAGCTCTTTTGCAGGAGACCGGGGCGCAGCTCTGGGAGACCGAGGGGTTTTCCGAATTGCCGCGCCAGATCAAAGGAGTGGAGGTGAGCATCATGTTCACCGAAGCGGAGGATCACCATGTCAAAGTGAGCATCCGCTCCAAAGGCCGCCTGCCGATCAACGGCCTGGCTATTAAATTCGGCGGCGGCGGCCATCTCTACGCCGCCGGCGCGACGCTGTCGCTGCCGCTGGACCAGGTAAAAGAGCAAATTCTGTCTGAAGCGCGACTCCTTTTTGAACAGAACGGCTGAGAGGACGTGACCCTCGATTCTCTTTACATGCTGGCGATGCACGCCGCACACCTTTCGGATCCCGGCGAGTTTTTCCGCGTGGCTCGCCCGGTTCTCATTGAGGAGACCGGGGCCGACGCGATGCTGGTGTTCTTTCATGACTGCAGCCGCGAGTGCCTGGTGGCTCCCTTTTTGTACAACCTCATGCCCCATGCTTCACTCGAGGAGGTCGTGCTCTCCTATGAGGAACCCCTTATCAAGGATCTGTTGATCGGACGCAAGGCCTACTCGCGTCCGGAGGGGGAGAAAAGATTGCTGGCCGGAATGCACAGCGAGCTGTTTCTGCCGGTGATGACGCCGGACCAGGTGCTCGGGTGTCTATACCTCGGCCATCATGAACCGCAGGCGTGGCAGGAGTCTCTTGTGCAGAAGGCGGAACTGCTCTGCTATTTTCTGGTGACGCCGATGCAGCGCATCCATTGGGAGGAGCACAGCCGGCGCACGCACGATCTGCTCAATGCGTTTCGCGAGCAGTACCTGTATATTCTCGACACCATCCCTCTGCCGGCGCTGGTGGCGGATCCGGGACGCGACAGCATCGAGGAGGCCAACCTCTCTCTGCTGCAATGGCTGCACTACAGCCGGTCCTCCCTGTTCAACCACCGGCTCTCTCAGGTGTTTCCCGATATGCCGGTTCTGCAGCAGCAGGCCAATCTGTGGCCGCCGCAGCCGACCACGCTGCAGGTGCGGGACGGCCTGGGCAAATTGTCTGAAGGCCGGGCGTTCGTCTCGCCGACCTCAGAATCTTATAAAGATAGGAAAATATTTGTTTTCCTGCCCGAGGAGCTGGACCCGGGCGCGGCGGCCGGCTCGACGGAGAGCGAAAGCTACCTTCACGCCCTGTCGCACGATCTGAAAACGCCCATCCAGAGTTTAAAAAGCTATGTCACGCTCCTGCGCGATGAATACAGCGCACAGATCCCCGAGTCCGCCATGACCTATGTGGAGCGAATGGAGGTCAATCTGGAACAGATGGAGGGGTTGATCACCCATCTGCTCGATCTCTCCCGGGTGGGAAAAATAGAGACCCACATGGAATCCGTGGACTCGGCCGATATTCTCAAGAATGCGCTGGACACGCTGTCCGGCTTGCTGGAACACCGGTCGGTCAATCTGATCATCGACGCCAGTCTGCCCTCCATCTATTGCGATGTCGATCAGATGACGAGGGTGTTCACCAATCTCATCACCAATGCGCTGAAATCCACCGCAGCGGTCTCCATGCCCAGCATCGAGATCGGCTGCAATGCGCTGCAGCAGGAATACGAGTTTTATGTCAAAGACAACGGCGTCGGCGTGCCGGCGCCGTTGCAGTCACAGATCTTTGATCTCTTTTTCTCCCATGATGGGGTGGCGCGGCACAAGAGCACGGGCATCGGACTGACGATTGTCAAACGCATCGTCGAACGCCACCACGGCCGGATCTGGGTAGAGTCCCAGGAAGGAAAGGGCTCGATCTTTAAATTCACTCTGCCGATGCATTCGGCGACGGAACAGATCGCGCTGGACTGAAAGTAGCATCAAGCGGACGGAAACATGGCGGGCCTGCCTAACAAAACCATGCACATCCTCATCGTCGAAGACAACAGCGATCAGGCGCATCTGATGCAGTTGATCCTGCAGCGGCATGAGCAGGCGTTCGACGTGCGTCATGAGGTAGACGCGGAATGCGCTCTGCTGCGGCTGCAGAAAGATGCTGTGGATGCCGTGGTGCTCGACTACAGTCTGCCGCACATGAACGGCTTGGAGCTGCTGGCGGAGATTCGAAAAATGCTTCGGCCGCCGGCGGTGGTGATGGTGACCGGCCAGGGCGACGAGCGGATCGCGGTGGAGGCGATGCGCATGGGCGCCTATGATTATCTGGTCAAGACCCGTGACCTCCTGGACCTGCTGCCGCGGGTGCTGATTCGCGCGGTGGAGGAACAGCGGCTCTCCTCCCAACTTTTACAGACCGAGCAGCGCTATTTCGCACTGTTCGAGAAAGCGGTGGTCGGCATTTTCATTCTCGATGCGGCGTCGCTGCGCTTCATTCAGGTCAACGAGATGGCCCGCACCATGACCGGCTATCAGCAATCCGACCTGTTGTCGCAAAATTTCTCCCGCATCGTCTCCGGCCGTTTTCAGGAAATGCTGGCCGGCTTTTTCGCCAAGATCCGCCAGGATGACTACGCCGCCATCGATCACCTTCTGCTGGTGCGTGCGGACCAGTCGCTGCTGCCGGTGGACATCAGCGCCAGCTTGGTCTCTGTAGCCGGCACACCGGTGATTCAATGCTTTGTGCGCGACATCAGCGAGAAAATCAAAATGCAGCGCCAGCTGCTGCTGAGCCGGCAGCGGCTGATCTCCCTGTTCGACGGCATCAGCGATCCGATCTCTGTCCAGGATCGCGATTACAATCTGGTCATGGGCAATAAAAAATATGTGCAGGTCAATTCGCTGAGCCAGGCCAAAATGCTGGGCGAGAAATGCTACAAGGCCCTGTTCGGCCGCTCTGAAAAGTGCCTGGATTGCCCCATGCGGGAAACCCTGGAGACCGGCGGCACGCGATTTCTCGAGATCTACCATCAGGGGCGAACCTTTCACATCTGGACCTTTCCCATGACCGGCATCGACGGCAAACCGGAACTGGTGGCTGAATACGTCAAGGATGTCACTGAACAAAAAGAGATCGAGCGGCAGTTGATCAAGTCGGAAAAGCTGGCCACCATCGGCCTGCTCTCCTCGGGCATTGCCCATGAATTGCGCAATCCCCTGAACGTCATTGAGACGGCGCGCTACTCCATCGAAGATCAGCTGAATCACAAATATGCCGACCTCGATCAAAAGCTGGATATCATCAAAAAGAACATCCGCAGGGCTTCGCAGATCATCGAAAACCTGCTGCAGTTCTCCAAACATTCGATGTATGAGCGCGAACGCATCGATGTGGAAAAACTGGTGGACACCACTCTGTCGCTTTTGGAAAAAGAGATCGCCGTGCGCAACATCCAATGTGAAAAAAAGTTTGAAAATGTGAGCATGGCGTTTTTCAGTCTGGATTCGCTCAAACAGGTGGTTTTGAATATTATATATAATGCGGTGCAGGCTATGCCCAACGGCGGCGTGCTGCGCATTTCGACCCGCAAACAGGCGGAGCCGAACTGGATTGTCATGGATTTCACCGATACCGGCGTGGGCATTTCAAACGAGAACCTCAAACATATCTTTACGCCGTTTTTTTCCACCAAACAGCACTCCGGCGGCACCGGTCTGGGTCTGTACCTGTCCTATTCGATCGTCAAACGCGAGGGGGGCGACGTCCAGGTGAAAAGCCGGGAGGGCGTTGGCACCACTTTTACCGTCAAGCTGCCCGCGGCAAAAGCTTCCGAATCGTTGCAACCGCCAGTTAAATATTGACATCCTGGATAAAAATCCTTAAATTTTCGTAAAATGAAATCCTCCCCCTAAAGGGCATCTCTAAATGACGCTTCAGGGAAACGTGTGAACATCGATTCCATTTCCGCACCGGTTAACCGACACTTGCTGGATTTTGAAAAAGCGCTGGCCGATCTATTGCATTCACGCATTCCGCTCGCCGAACAGATAGTCCGTTATGTCGCCGGATTGAAAGGCAAACGTCTCCGTCCTTTGCTGGTCTTTTTGACCGCTGAACTGCACGGCGGCGGTTCGGAGAAGACGATGTTGTCCGCCTTGGTAGTGGAGTTGCTTCATACCGCAACCCTGGTGCATGATGATGTAGTGGATAATTCCGAGCTGCGCCGTGGTTCGCCCACGGTCAACCACTTGTGGGATAACCGCATCTCTGTGCTGATCGGCGATCTGCTCTTCAGCCGCACTCTGACGACCATGCTCAAGCTCCAGGACGCCAAGGCGTTGTCCATTTTAAGTGAGGCCACGGACCGGATCACAGAGGGCGAACTGCTGCAGATCGAAAACGGCGGTCAAACTACCGTGGATGAGGCGCTGTATCTGGACTTGATCGGCAAAAAGACCGCCTCTCTGTTGAACGCCTCCTGTGCGCTCGGCTGTCTGTCGGTCACGTCCGATGAAACATCGTGCGAGCGCATGAAGCAGTTCGGTGAGAACCTCGGCATCGCCTTTCAGATCAAAGATGACTTGCTCGATTATACGGGCAGCCGCGATAAGCTGGGCAAACCGGTGGGCAATGATCTGCGCGAACATAAAATGACTTTGCCGTTGATCCATGCCTTGCGCCAGGCCGGCGATGCAGAGCGGGGACAGGTGCTGACGTGGCTGGCGCAGAGCTCCCTGGACGAAGTGGTGACCCGCCGGATTCTCTCGTTCGTCGAGGCGCAGGACGGAATCGGCTATGCCCATCAGATGGCCACGCACTATGCCCGGCAGGCTGAGCGTGAATTGCAGCCCTATGCGGATTGTGAAACAAAAGCCAGCTTAATGAAATTGGTCGATTTTGCGATCACTCGAGAAAATTAGGACCATTCCGGTTGCCGCTGTCCTGAGACTCCCGGCGATCCTCGCCCTCGCTCTGTTGATCTCTTGCCACACTCCCCCGTATCAGACGCTGGAAAAAACGTTCATCCTCATGGACACCTATGTGTC
>CAZKQR010000305.1:0-5627 GCA_964554965.1 uncultured Cytophagia bacterium
CCAAACTGGTGGTCATGGCCAACACCGCCTCTATTCAGGATGAGCAGGGACGGTTTCTCGGGGTTGTTTCCGTTCTGCGGGATATCTCTGAGATGAAAAATCTCGAACTGCTCAAATCCCAATTCGTCAACATGGCGGCGCATGAGCTCAAAGCGCCGCTGAGCGCCGTGCAGGGATATCTGGAAGTGGTGATCGAGAAAACCCTGGGCGATACGCCGGAGGTCTACGACGGATATCTGCGGCGATCCAATGAGCGCTGCCTGGCGCTCATCGGCCTGATCAACGACCTGCTCAATATATCGCGCATGCAGGCCGGGACCGTCAAGCGCGAGATCGAAAAGCTGGAGATCGGCGAGATTCTGCGGCCGCTCACTGAATTCTATCAGCACGAGATCGCCAAAGCGCAACTGACCCTGGAGCTTACACTGGACCAGCCGCTATGGATCGCGGCGGATCGGGAGGAGATCCAGCGGGTCTTTCAAAATCTCATCTCTAATGCCGTTAAATACAACCGGCCCAACGGCGAGATCCGCATCCACGGATATCGCGATGGCCATTATGCGAAAATCAGCGTACAGGATTCCGGCATCGGCATGACCCAGGAGGAGCAGGACCGGCTGTTTGAAGAGTTTTTCCGGGCGAAAAATTCGCTGACCCGTCACATCACCGGAACCGGGCTGGGTCTGACCATCGTTAAATCGATCGTCAACGCTTATGCGGGCAAGATCGAAGTGCAAAGCACATTCCAGGTGGGCACCACTTTTACCGTCTCTTTGCCGCTTGCGGATGCCCAAGGCAGGGACCAACAGGAAAAATGAGGTTGACTTTATCAGAAAAAAACAATAAAATAACTCTTTATATATAGATATCGTTGATAAACAGCTCACTCTACTCGAGTTCTCCCTTTGTGACGTCCACAACGACACATCTGCTTTTCAATCAAGCAGTTGAAAGGCGTAGGAAGCTGGATTTTCCGTTTATCGGTATCACTGGAAGTAATGGCAAGACCACTGTAAAGCGCATGCTGAAGGTTATGTTGAGCAAGCACGGCAGAGTGTATGATTTTGCTTATGATTCCGATACAGCGGAAAAGATTGCTCAGGAACTGTTGACTCTGAGCGGCTCCTGGGACTGGGCGCTGGTGAAAATCGGCGCTTCAGCAGCCGACGAGGTCAAACGATCCACGGAATTGATCCGGCCAAAGGTCGGGGTCATCACCAACATCGGCGAAGCCCATCTGGCTGTCCATGGAACGATAGAAAAAATAATGCACAACAAAGCGCAGCTGCTCAAAGGACTGGAACCGGGCGGTTGGGCTGTACTGAATCGAGATAACGAATACGTCAAAGCGCTGGGCGAGGGAGATTTTACCGCCACGCGCTTTTTTGGTTTATCGGAACTTGCCGACTATTTTGCCGCCAATATCATCCCTCTCGGGCCGGAAGGCACCGCCTTTACCGTTCATCGTAAAAACAAATCCAGTCTGCGCCTGCATCTGCCCATCTACAGCCTGGGAGATGTTTACAATGCCCTGGCCGCCATTGCGGTGGCGGATGGTCTGGGTGTGCCGGATGAGATCATCGCCGACAGCCTGGAACACGATTTTCTCCTTCCCGAAGGCCGGGGACGACTCTATCGTATGGGCGATCTGCTGCTCTTTGATGACACCTACGACGCTACTCCGCAATCGCTGATGAAATCAACGGTCTGCCTGATGCAATGTAAGGAGGTGGCCCGGCGGCTGATCCTGGTGCTGGGCGATATGACCGAACTGGGGGATCAGGCCGACCATTATCAAAAGATGATCGGTCATTATCTGGCCGGCATGCCCATCGATCTGGTGGTGCTCTGCGGCCGGCATGCCCAATCGACTGCCGAGGCCCTGCGCAGCGGTAAACAGCAGGCTATGACCATCAAGGAATTTCCCCTGGTGTCGCAGGTGGTAGAGTATCTGTTGAACGAGATCCGGCCCGGCGATGCGATGATGGTGGAAGGCGGCGCGAACCAGGATCTGTCCGCGGTGGTCCGTGCGCTGCGCCGCACTTTTGCAAAGACCGCGGAAACCGTTTAATCCTTTTGCTGAGAACAGAGAATGCACTTAAGCGAGATGATCCATACCTTGCAGCTCGATGACCTCTGCGGTGTTGAGCCGGCCGCAGGCGTGGAGGTGCAATCGGTCTATGTCTCGGATATGCTCAGTGAAGTGATGGCCCATGCACCGCGCGGGTGCCTCTGGATCACCCATCAGAACAATGAGAACGTGGTCGCCATCGGTTATTTCAAGGAACTGGCCGCCATTCTGTTGCCCCGCAGCGGCCGCATGGAAGAAGAGGTTCTGGAAAAGGCCAAAGCGAAAAAGATACCGGTGCTCAGCTCAACCGATTCGGCGTTCGAACTGGCCGGACGTTTGTACGCCATGGGACTACGGGAGCCACACTGATGTCCGAATGGTATCGCGCGGATCTGCACATTCACACCGTTCTTTCCGCTTGCGCAGAGCTGACCATGGGCCCGCGCGACATTGTGGCGGCGGCCGAAGAAAAGCAGCTCGACATCATCGCGATTACCGATCACAACTCGGTGGCCAACACCCAGGCGGTCCTCCGCGCGGCCATCGGCCACGATCTCCTGGTCATCACTGGCGTCGAGGTGGCCACGGCCGAGGATGTGCACATGGTCTGTCTGTTCCCGGACCAGCATCAGGCGCAATCGTTCCAGGAGTTTATCTACCACCATCTGCTGGAAGGGGATTACGACGACTCGCTCTATGGTCCGCAGATCATCTGCGACGAGGAGGAGAACATCCTCCATCAGGAGAGAAAGCTGCTGGCCTTTTCCATTACGGCGCCGATGGCCCAGGTGTACGAACAGGTGGTTCTGCATCAGGGCATCGCTTATCCGGCTCATGTGGATCGCCGCGCCTACAGCGCGTTGCACATCCTCGGAGGTATACCGGATGAGATTCCGTTCACCGCGGTAGAGATCTCGCACCGGCTTTATGTGGACGAGGCGCGCCGCCGGTTTCCGCAGCTGGCGCATTATCAAATTCTCACGGCCTCGGATGCGCATGATCTGAAGGATATCGGCAAGGCCATCACTTTTTTCTATCTGGAGGAACTCACCTTCGCCGAGGTGGCCATGGCCTTTCGCCGGGAGAAGAATCGCAAGCTGTCGGTAGCGCGACCGGATGTGGCCATTCAGAACATAGCGTATTGATCGAAGGAGAGAAGGTACACCGCATTATGCGAGAACTGGCGCTGCACATTCTTGACATTGTCACCAACTCGATCGAAGCGCAGGCGAGCCGGATCGTTATTGCCGTGGATGAATCCGTCCGCGACAATCGCTTGCGCATACGCATCAAGGACAACGGCCGAGGCATGAGCCAGGAGCTGATCGACCGGGTGCTGGATCCCTTTGTCACCACGCGTACCACCCGGCCGGTGGGCATGGGGTTGTCATTGCTCCTGCAGGCTGCCGCGGATTGCGAAGGCGGGTTACAGATATCGTCCACTCTGGGCAGAGGCACTCTGGTGGATGTCCACTTTAAGCTGAACAGCCTCAATCGCATGCCCCTGGGCGAGATCGGCGCCACGCTGTCGAACTTGTGCATCGCTTCACCGGACATCCATTTTTATTACCGGCATGTGACCGATACCGGCCGTTTTGTGTTCGATTCGTTCTGGCTGCTGGTGCAGATGGCCACGCGCAATTGCATGCTCTACACCCTGGCCGGCGAATCCGAACAACTGATTCGGGAGGGCGTTTTAAGGATCTCTTCCGTAGCTTGACGCAGGCGCTGCCGGCACGGCGGCTGCCTTGCCGTTTGACTGTTAGAATGAATGCTCGATTCACTGTCTCAATACTCACTATCAGCAGGAGGAACCATTTGTGAAAACATTAGCAGATCTGCGGGAAATCAGGGAGAAAGCCAAACGGGAGATGGCGCAGCGCGAACAGACGGCGCGTTACCGGATCGTTGTGGCCATGGGAACCTGCGGGATCGCCGCGGGAGCGCGCAGCGTGATGTCGGCGATTCTGGATGAGTTGAACAAGCGTCATATTACAGATACCGTGGTCACGCAGACCGGCTGTCTGGGATATTGCGATCAAGAGCCTCTCGTTCAGGTGATGCAACCCGACCAGACAACCATCACGTACGGCAAGGTGACGCCGGAAGTGGCCCGTGCGGTCATCTCTGAACATATCGTCAACAATAAAATCATCACCAACCATGTGTTCCTGCAAAAATAATTCATCATGCGAAGATAAGGTTCCTTTCAATCTATAGGAGGTAACGAATGCCTGATCTGGCCAAAATTCACGACATCGTGCAAGTCTATGAAAAGACTCCGACGCCGCTGATCTATATCCTCAAGGATGTGCAGAAAGAATTCGGCGCTTTGACCGAACCGGTCCTGTCCGAAGTGGCACGGATCACCCGACTGCCGCTCAGCGAGATCTATGGGGTGGCGACCTTCTACAGCCTGTTCACCACTCAGCCGAAAGGCAAACATGTTGTCCGCTGCTGCAACAACGCTCCCTGCCATGTGCGGAATTCCAAAGAGGTGCTGCATAACATCAAAGAGTATTTGCATTTGGAAATGGGCGGTACCACCGCGGACGGCGTCTTTACCCTCGAGTTCACCAGCTGTCTGGGCCTCTGCGCCGTTGCGCCGGTGATGATGGTGGACAACGAGGTCTACGGCAACCTGACCCCGGAAAAAGCGGTTGCTATCCTTAAAGACTATAAATTGAAAGGGTCCTCCAATGCATAGAATGCACATCATTATCGCCATGGACCCGCATACCATTTCTCAGGGCGCACGTTCGGTCAAAGATGCGTTGGTGCGGGAGCTGGCTCTGGCCGGCCTGTCCAATGAGGTCAAAGTGGTCGAGACCGGCAGTCTTGGAATCTATAACAAAGGCGTGGTTTTGGTGCTGTTCCCGGATGCCGTGTACTATGCGGGCGTCAAGCTGGAGGATGTCTCGGAAATCATCTCCGAACACCTGCTCAAGGGCCGCGTCGTCGAGCGTCTGCAATATCTGGATATGCCGGCTGAAGACACTCATGTGGATGAGAAAGCGCCGAGATTCGGCAAACAGGTCCGCGTGGTGCTGAAAAACGCCGGTTCCATCGATCCGGAATCCATTGAGGAATACATTTCGCAAAACGGGTATGAGGCTTTGGGACGGGCGGTTACATCGATGAAACCCAACCAGGTCATGGACGAGGTCAAGGCCAGCAGCCTGCAGGGCCGCGGCGGCGCCTTTTTCCCCACCGGGGTTAAATGGAGCTTTGCCGCCAAAGAGAAATCGGATGTGAAATACATCATCTGCAATGCCGATGAGGGTGAACCCGGCACATTTAAAGATCGCCTGATTCTGGAAGGCGACCCCCATGCGGTCATCGAGGGCATGGCCCTGGCCGGCTATGCGGTGGGTGCCTCCATGGGATATGTTTATATTCGCGGTGAATATCATATGTCCATCGCCCGCATGCAGCGGGCCATCGATCAGGCCCGCAGTCAGGGTCTGTTGGGCAAAAAAATCTTTGGCTCCTCCTTCAACTTTAATCTGGAAATCCGTGAAGGCGCCGGCGCCTATATCTGCGGCGAGGAAACGGC
>CAZKQR010000306.1:0-834 GCA_964554965.1 uncultured Cytophagia bacterium
TATAAGGAGATTCGGTCACGCCGGGATCAAAACCGTGCACCAGCATACCGAACGCTTGCGCCCGTTTGGCCAGTTGCTTGCCGATGCGGCCGCAGCCGATCACGCCCAGCGTCTTGCCGTACAGCTCGGTGCGCTCCAATTCTTTTTTCAGCCATTTGCCTTCCACCATGGAGTGATGCGCCGCCGCCAGGTGGTTGGGCAGAGCGATCATCAGGGCAAAGGCCAACTCCGCCACCGCGATGCTGGAGGCCTTGGGCGTATTGCGCACCAGAATGTTCTTTGATTCCGCATAGGCCTGGTCGATATTGTCCATGCCCACGCCGCCGCGGATCGCCAACTTGAGGTTGGGCGCTGCATCAATGAACGCTTTATCCACCTTAACTTTGCTGCGCACAATCACCACTTCCGCTGTCGCCGCATCGGCGAGGTTCTGGCTCACTTCGCCGTAAGCGCCCAGTTTTTGCGCCATCGAGGCGTCAAAGCTTTCAGCCAAAAGGATTTTCATTTTTCCTCCTCCTGCGACACATCTGCGGGTGTTTTTTGTGAAAAAAAGCCGATCCCGCAGGCGCCGTCGGATTGTTATCAGTCCAGGGTATGCACCACCAGGCCGCTTTTTAATTTAGGTTCGAACCAGGTGGACTTGGGCGGCATGATGAGCCCGGCATCCGCCACGTGCATCAGCTGTTCCATGGTGGTGGGGGGAAGCGAAAACGCCACTGCATAGCGTCCTGAATCCACCTGCCGCACCAGCTCTTCATCTCCACGAATGCCGCCGATAAAATCGATACGCTTGTCCGTGCGCGGATCGCCGATGCCCAGAACCGGCGCCAGCAG
>CAZKQR010000306.1:844-5607 GCA_964554965.1 uncultured Cytophagia bacterium
AGTTGCTTCATCAGGATGTTGACATCCAGGCTGTCCAGCGGGTCCTGTTCCTGGAACGAGCCCGGCTGAGCGGTGAGCGCATACCAGCGTCCGGCCAGATACATGCCGAAACGATGTGGTTGACCGGCGCTAAAGCCGCCGATTAGCGGTGAAAGAGAAAAAATCCGGCCTGCCACCTCGAGGAACTCTTTTGCATCTAATCCGTTCAAATCCCTGACCACCCGGTTGTAGGGCAATATGCGCAACTGATGATGGGGAAAGATCACGGATAAAAAGAAATTGAACGGCTCTTGGCCGCTGTAGGTGGGCTGCAGGGTACGCCGCAGCCGGCAGACGTTGCAGGCGGAGGCTGAGCGATGATGGCCGTCCGCCACGTAGGTGGCCGGCAGCGCGCCAAAGTTCGACTGAATGCGGCGGATGCGCTCAGGGTCGGCGATCACCCACAGCTGGTTGCGAACGCCATCGGCAGAGGTAAAGTCGACCTCTGCCGCGGTCTCAGCGGTCTGCTGGAGAAATTCATCCAGCATCGGGGTGGAGGGATAGAACAGAAACACCGGACCGACCTGGGCGTTCTGAACGTCGGTGAGTTTGGTTCGGTCCGCCTCCTTGTCCGCCCTGGTCAACTCGTGCTTTTTGATCCGCCCCTGCAGATAATCATCCACCGACGACAGACACAGATAGCCGGTCTGCGAGTGGCCTCTCCAGGTCAGCCGGTAGATGTAAATGGCCTCCTGAATGTCGTGCTTTAACACGCCCTGAGCGATAAAGCGCTGGAGATTTTCCCGGCCTTTTTCATAGACCTGGTCCGAGTACAAGGGGGTGTTTTCTGGCAGATCGATTTCCGGTTTGTTGACATGGAGAAAAGAAAGCGGGTTTCCCTGAGCCATGTTTCTGGCTTCATCGGAGGAGATCACATCATAGGGGGGGGCTGCCACCTGGGCAACAAGATCTTTGGGCGGCCGTAATCCCCTCAGCGGCCTGATAGAGATCATAGGCAAAGTCCTTCCTCGGGTTAGATGAACTATTTAACCGAAGAAATTACTATTTCTTGATTTGAATAGCAAGAGCAAAAATCACCTAAAACAGTTGTTTTTTTGCCCAAATTTTTCGAAATTAGTTACTTGATCCGGCCGTCTTGTCCTTTGAGACCCGGCGCCGGTGAAGGCGCGGCTGAGCGAAACGGTTTTCCCTGATCAACGAGCTGAACGCACAGGATACTATTTTATGAAACATTCGGCTTTTTTGCTGTTTTTCAGTGTTGTCTTAATCATCTACAGCCTGATCAATTTTTATGTACTGCGGCGCGGATGGCTGGCTTTCAGCGGTCTGGGCAGGCTGCGCACGGTTTTCCTCATCGTGATGCTGCTGCTGGCCATCGCCTATCCTCTGAGCCGGTTCCTCGAGCACTCGGCGCTGCGCAGCCTGAGTGTGCCGCTGGTGCACGTCGGCGCGTATTACCTGGCGGCCATGGTGTTCCTGTTTTTTCTCCTGCTCGGCGCTGATTTGGTGCGCGGGCTGGGGCGGCTGTTGCATGTGCTGCCGCTGGGCTGGAGAGAGTGGGGCGGGCCGGCCGGCCTTCGAGTCTACGCTGCGATCCTGACGGCAGCGCTGGTTATGACCCTGGCCGGCGCCTGGAACGCCCGGCATCTGCAGGTGCGCCGGCTGAATCTGTCGTTGGCGAAAAAACAGGGCGGGCATGAGCGCCTGCGCGTGGTTATGGCTTCGGATATTCACATCGGCGCCCTTTTGCCGCCTGAACGGTTTCACCAGATCGCCCGGCTGATCAACAGGCAGGATCCCGACGTAGTGCTGATCGTCGGCGATCTGTTCGATGAGGACGTCACCCGCTTGGATCGCGAGGAGCTGATCGGCTCTCTTCAGGCGTTGCACAGCCGTTACGGCGCCTATGCGGTGCTCGGCAATCATGATTATTTCGCCGATGTGCGCGCTTCCATCGCGCTCATGGAAAAAGGCGGACTCCAGGTGCTGCGCGATGAGGGCGTACGTGTGAACAATGCCTTTTATCTGCTGGGCCGGGATGACCGCCAGAGCGTTCATATGAAAGGAGGCCGCGCCGTTCTCGCGCAACTCAAAGAGGCGCTGCCAAACGATGATCTGCCTGTCGTCCTCATGGATCATCAGCCCTTTGGGCTGGAGGAGGCCGAGGCCGCCGGCGTCGCCCTGCAGCTCTCCGGCCATACCCATCACGGTCAGATCTGGCCCTTTCAATGGATCACTCAACGGATCTATGAGATCAGCTGGGGATACGGACGAAGGGGAGAGACCCATTATTATGTCTCTTCGGGCGCCGGCACCTGGGGACCGCCGGTGCGGCTGGGCAACCGCCCTGAGATCGTGGTACTCGATCTCACCTTTCAGTGAGCCTTTTGCCGGCGCACTGGAATCAGGCGCAGGCAAATCGGCACATAGAATCTTGGTTGATAGAAAAAAGGAGTATAATCGCCATGGCTGAAACATCCACTCACACTTTCGAATTCAAAGCAGAGATTCAGCAGCTGCTGCATATTCTCTCGCACTCGCTCTACACTCATCGTGAAATTTTCATTCGCGAACTGATCTCCAACGCGGCGGACGCGTTGGACAAAGCGCGGTTCAAAACGATCAAGGGCGAGCCCATTGTGGATTCTGATCTCGAGTTCGCGATTTGGATCGATCTGGATGAGAAAAAAAGGACCTTTACCATTCGCGATTCCGGCATCGGCATGTCCCAGGAGGAGATGGTGCAGAATATCGGCACCATCGCTCATTCCGGCACCAGCGAGTTTCTCAAACAGATGGCGGTGCAGCAGGATGCAGGGCTGAACCTCATCGGCCGCTTCGGCGTGGGCTTTTACTCTGTCTTTATGGTCGCGGAACGCGTCGAATTGACCTCGCGCTCCGCCGAGGCAGAGCAGCCGGCGCACGTCTGGAGCAGCGATGGCCAGGGCGCCTACGACATCCAGCCGGCCGGAGAAACGCCCCGCGGCACCATCATCAAGGTCTTTCTGCGCGAGGATGCACAAGAGTTCTGCGAAAAACAACGCGTCGAGTCGTTGATACAAAAATATTCCAACTTTGTCCCGTTTCCCATTTACGTCAACGGCGAACAGATCAACAAGATTTCCGCGATCTGGCGCGAGCCCAAGGCGCAGGTCAGCGAAGAACAGTACAACGAGTTCTTCAAGTTCATCGCCGTTGAATCGGATAATCCTTTGACGCGGCTCCACTTTTCCGCGGATGCGCCGATCCAGTTTCACGCGCTGCTCTTTGTGCCCAGCAGCAGCCGCGAGTCCCTGGGCTTCGGTCATGACGAGGAGGGCATGCAGCTGTTCGTTCGTCGGGTTCTGGTGGACCATCACGCCAAGGAGATTCTGCCCGACTATCTGCGTTTCGTCCGCGGCGTGCTCGACAGCGACGATCTGCCGCTCAATATCTCGCGCGAGACCCTGCAGGAAAATCCCCATCTGCTCAA
Source organism: uncultured Cytophagia bacterium (assembly GCA_964554965.1). Classification (GTDB taxonomy): domain Bacteria; phylum Zhuqueibacterota; class Zhuqueibacteria; order Residuimicrobiales; family Residuimicrobiaceae; genus Anaerohabitans. The sequence goes on from CAZKQR010000306.1 coordinate 4,317, forward strand.
GATCAAAAACACGCTGGTCGCTAAATTCCTCGCCCATCTTCAGGAGCTGGCGCGCAGCGACGAGGCCAAGTACCTGGAGATCTGGCGGCAGCACGGCCGCGTGCTGAAGGAGGGCTATGCCGATTTCACCCAGCGGGAAAAGCTGGCGGAATTGCTGCGCTTCAATTCCTCCAAAAGTGCGGATGAAAAAGAGTTGATCTCTTTGCAGACCTATGTGGAACGCATGCCGGAAAAGCAGAGCGAGATCTACTATCTGTCCGGACCGGCGCGCGAAACAGTGAGCCGCAACCCCATCCTCGAGATTTTTAAAGCCAAGGAGATCGAGGTGCTGTACTGCTATGAACCCATCGATGAGTTCGCCCTGCCGGGCATGATGGAGTACAAGGGGAAAAAGTTCAAATCCGCTGATCAGGTGGACTTGCCGGCGCTGAGCGAATTGCCGGACAAGACGGCTGAAAAGCCGGCCGCAACTTATGACAAGAAGGAAATGGATCATCTGGCGCGCCGCATCAAGGACATTCTCGGCGACAAGGTCGAGGACGTACGCGTCTCCGAACGGCTCGTCGACAGCCCGGCGCTTTTGGTGGGCGCCGATTCGTTCATGTCCAGCCAGATGCAGCGCATCATGATGCATATGCAGCACCAGGTCGAGCTGCCCAAGCGCAACATGGAGATCAATCCGCGGCATCCGCTGCTGCAGAACATGGAGCAGATCTACCGCAAAGACCCGCAGGATCCCTTTTTGACCCAATTGGCCTTACGCCTGTTCGACAGCGCCCAGTGGGTGGATGGCTATGTGGGCGATCCGCTGGCCACTGCCTCCGGACTGCAGGAGCTGCTGCAGCAGGTGTCGGATATGTACGTGAAGCGGGAGAAATAAGGTAGGCGCAGGCGCTGCGGCCATTAAAAGCTGGTGGAATGGATGCCCGCCCGAGCTAGCCGGCGCATCGCCCTTCCCGGCAAAGACAGCCATAGTGAAGCTGATTAGTAATGCAAAAGCCCTTGCCGTGTAGGCAAGGGCTTTTACGTTTAGGGTCGCTGTACTTGACAAGAAGAGCGGGTTCGGCGCCCGCCGCGGCCGGGCTTTGACGATGGCCTTCGGTCGTGCTAGGAAACTGGGACGATGGCGATCATCCTGTACCGGGCTTTCCGGTTTACGCGCCGATCTTCATGATGACGATGTACAGCAGAATGATCACCGCCACCAGCGCCCAGCAGAGCACAAATCCCCAGATGTCCAGTTTGGTCGGCTTCCAGAATTCCCATTGGGTTCCGGGGAACAATTTCCGCT
>CAZKQR010000307.1:0-4282 GCA_964554965.1 uncultured Cytophagia bacterium
TGGCGCCGGGCGCCAACGTGCTCGGCGTCATCCTCGGCAACGGCTGGTATTTTCAACGGGATCGGCTGGAGGACACCAACATCTGGCACGATACGCCCAAGCTGCTGGCGCAGCTGGAGATCCTGTATTCAGACGGCCGGCGGCAGACCATCGCCTCGGATGAAACCTGGAAGACCAGCGACAGCCCCATTCTGCACAACGGCCTGCACACCGGAGAGATCTATGACAGCCGAAGAGAACAGCCGGGATGGGATCAGCTGCCGTTCGACGACAGCAGCTGGCGTCTGGCGCACACGGTGCGGCCCCCCACCGGCGTAGTGAAAGCGCAGATCTATCCGGCCGACCGCGTCATCAAAACTCTGCCGGCCAAAACCTGCATCTCGCCGGAGCCGGGGGTTCAACAATTTGACCTGGGCCAAATGATCTCCGGGTGGGTCCGGCTGAAAATCAACGGCCCTGCCGGCGCAGCGGTAAAATTGCGTTTCATCGAAGAGCTGGGGCCGAGCTATGGACAGACCGACACCTACATTTTAAACGGGAAGGGGCTGGAGATCTGGGAGCCGCGCTTCACCTGGCATGCGTTCCGCTATGTGCAGGTCATGGATGCCCCGCAGCCACTGGCGCTGGACGCGGTAGAAGGCCGGGTGGTGAACACCGATGTCGATACCGTCGGTTCCTTCACCTGTTCAAACGCCCTGTTCAATCGCATACTGGAAAACTATCGTTGGACGCAGCTGGGCAACATGCACGGCGGCGTGCCCAGCGATTGTCCCCATCGCGAACGGCGCGGCTACACCGGCGACGGCCAGATCTCCGCGCGTGCGGCGATCTATCAATTCGATATGACGCTGTTTTACAGCAAATGGTTGCGGGACATTTTTGACGCGCAAAACCGCGGCACCGGCTATGTGCCCAACACCGCGCCCTATCAGGGCGGCGGAGGCGGTACGGCCTGGGGCTCGGCCTGTGTGATGATCCCCTGGTATATGTATCTCTATTACGGCGATGTCCGCATTTTGCAGGATCGTTATGTTGAGATGCAGCACTGGGTGAGCTTTTTAAAAAACCAACTCAACCGCGACGGACTGCTGGCCGGCCAGGGATTGGGGGAATGGGTGCCGCCGGACATCTGCGAGATCCCGGAGCCGTTCGTCAACAGCTGCTACTATTTTCACAACCTCGATCTCATGAGCCGCATCGCCCGCGTGCTGGAGCGCAGGGGCGATGCAGACCAGTACAGCGATGAAGCCGAACGCATACGGCAAAAAATCCACGCGCATTTTCTCAATGCCGATGGATGCTCATACTCGATCGACCGCCAGGGCGCCAACGTGTTCCCCCTGGGCTTTGCCATCACCCCCGACAGCCTGGTCCAGCCGGTCCAAGCCCACCTGATCGACGGGTTGCTGACAACCCAACAAGGCCATTTCGACACCGGCATTCTGGCCACCCCGCTGCTGCTGGAGGTGCTCACCGCAGCCGGCCGCAGCGACCTGGCTTACACGCTGATGAACCATCGCGATCATCCCAGCTATGGATACATGATCAGCAAGGGCGCCACCACCATCTGGGAGACCTGGATGGGCGATCAGTCTCACAGCCATCCCATGTTCGGCAGCGTGTGCCAGTGGTTTTACGAATCGCTGGCCGGGATCGCGCCGGATCCCAGCCAACCGGGATTTCGCCATCTGCGCATGCAGCCGCGTCCGGTGCTCGGTCTTGATTTTGTTCGCGCCTCCTACAACGCCGCCACCGGTATTATTCGCAGCGATTGGCGACTGGATCAAAATGATTTCATCTGGACGATCGAGCTGCCGGCAAATACAACGGCCATGGTCCTTGTGCCTGCGCGGTCCGTGAACCAGGTGACGGAGAGCGATAAACCCATCGGCTCCACCGCCGGCGTCCGTTTCAGGGAAATGCAGCCGGGCTATGCGGTGGTGGAAATCGGCTCTGGTGAATACCGGTTCAAATCCGCCGGCGCGGCCGCCCTTTTGCGACGCCCGATGGCGGCCGCTCCGATCATAACGCCGGGAGACACCCTGATCGAAAAGCCGAACAGCGCGTTCATTCAAATTCATCAGGCCACGGCCGGGGAAGGAGATGCCATTCACTATACCCTGGACGGGAGCGAACCGGACGCGCACTCGGCTGTCTACACCGCGCCGTTTTCCGTGGATCATACGCTGGTGGTGAAAGCGAAGACGTTTCAGCAAGGCACAGCCGGATTTTCCCGCACCCAGCTCGTCCAGTTCGTCGACCCGGCGGTCAACGGATTGCGCCATCGCCTCTTTTACGGGAACTGGCAAAAGCTGCCAAATCTGGATCGGCTGCAAGCCGCGGCAACCGGCCTGGTCTACCGTTTCGCATTGGAAGACGTGGTCAGCCGGGATGATCTCTTCGCCCTCTCCTTCCAGGGCCGCCTGCGCATCGACCGTCCGGGCGTGTACACGTTTTATCTGCTGTCCAATGACGGCAGCCGGCTGTATCTAAACGACCGGCTGGTGGTGGATAACGACGGACCACATGGGGCCGAAGAGCGGTCGGGGAAAATCACTCTGACCGCCGGGCTGCATCCGCTTCGCGTCGATTATTTTCAGGCCGGCGGCGGCATGCTGCTAAAAGTGTCCTATGACGGCCCGGAACTGAGCAAACGGGAAATACCGGCGGATGCTCTCTGTCAATAACAACCGGCGCCTGGTTCACACTCTTCGCTCGAGTTCTGATGAGGAGATCTTTATGGCGGCAAAAATTTATTTTCAATGGATCGTCTGGTTGCTCGTCGTTATTTCTGCGCCGGCATACTCTGCAACCCGACACTTGGTGACAGAACCCTTTGTGCAAGAGACCGCGGATGCGTTCGGCCCTGATGACGGGTTGCCGCACAGCTTGGTCCATGCTATTCAGGTGCTCTCGGATGGTTCCGTGCTGGCAGCCACGGAGCGCGGCCTGGCGCGTTTTGATCAGCATCGCTGGCAGCCTGCAGCTTTTCAACCAGATTTCACGGTTCGCCAAATCGCGGAGAACGGGCGAACGCTCTGGCTGGCTGGTGAAACACAGCTCGTTTATATCCGGGACAACACGATCAAGGCCGTGCCGGTTCCGCGGAACGTGACGATCACCGCCCTTTGTCCTTTTCAGGAATCCCTTCTCGTTGGAACAGAACAGGGCTTGTGGGTAGCTAGCCCAAAGGAGATAAAGCCGGTCAAGCGTTCGCCGGAACACATCCTTTCCCTGGCGCGGTCCGAGGATAGGCTGTTGGCAGGCAGTCGCAACGGACTCTATTCATCCGCCATTTCAACAAACCCCGAGCATTGGTGCTTCGAATTCCTTTACCCGCATGGCAGCGGCTATGGCTGGGCGCCGTTCGACGTGACCGCACTGGCCGGCAGCGCGAAGGCCTTTTGGTTTGGCTGCGCTAATGGAGCTGGTAGGTACACGAACGGCCTTTGGCAACTGTTTACCGGCTTGGAGGGCCTCCCCTACGACCACTTTGCTTGCGCAGAGATGGTGCAGGACTCTGTCATCTGGTTCGGTACGGAAAGAGGAGCGGTGAGATTCGATGGACAGCGCTGGGCGTATCGTGCATCCCGCCGCTGGCTGCCGAATGATAGAGTCAACGATCTGTCCGCAGACGCAGACGGCGCCATCTGGATCGCCACGGACAACGGCGTGGGCCGAATCAGACCGATGGTCATGACCCTGGCGGATAAGGCGGACTATTACGAAAAAGCCATCGCTGAACGCCACACGCGGATGGGATTTGTCGTGCGCTGCCGGCTGCGCCAAGAAGGAGACTTGCGGCACACATGGATCAATCACACCGACAACGACGGTCTGTATACCGCGATGTACGGAGCTTCCCAGGCTTTTCGCTACAGCGTCAGCAAACAGCCTGAGGCAAAGCGGCAGGCGGATCGCGTTCTGCAGGCGCTCAAACGGCTGACCGATGTGACGGGGCTGCCTGGTTTTCCGGCACGATCGATGGTTCCGGCCGACTGGGATCCGGAGCCGAACCTCAGCCTGACGCCCGAGTACAACCAGCGCATGCAGGCGGCGGATCCGCTGTGGAAGCAAATAGTTCCGCGCTGGCCGAAAAGCGCAGACGGCAAATATCTGTGGAAATGCGACACCAGTTCGGACGAACTGTGCGGCCATTACTTTTTCTACGGAGTTTATTTCGATCTGGTCGCAGAGACCGAAGAGGATCGGGCCCTCGTCAGCAGCCAGGTTCGCTCCATCACCGATCACATCATTGCAAACGGATTTCGTCTGATCGATC